>CALDSN010000057.1 GCA_937924555.1 uncultured bacterium
CCTATACACATTTTGGGTTGGTGAAAAAAATAAACCGCAAATCTGTCACCGAATTCAGGATTTGTCACCAGTTATGCTATGAAGGCTTGAACAGCGAAACAAACCCTTGACAAAAATACTAAATGATGAAGCTATGCAGAGCAAGGGAAAATGCAATCCCTTACGCTATGTAAGTGCATAAAACATATAAAGGAGATATCATGTATAGCAGGATATGGATATTAATATCGGCAGTCCTGATGTTGATTGCCTTGGCAGCTTGTGGTGATGAAAGCACCAAGCCACAGGAGGAAATCAATCTGATTAGTTTGGGTAGCTTGATGGATAGTTCCACAGAGTGGCTGATTATGCTTGGCAGTGCTGAGGATTATCAGGGAGCAGCTCAGGTGGATTCCTACCTCATAAGATATAATGGAACGGGGGCACCCAACAACGTTGAACTGGTGATAAATAATATAGCTCATCCTCTGGTGAGCAATGCCAAAGGGATATATTACCAGTTTGCCGAGTCGGTTCCGCCTGTCTTTACCGCCGGAGCAAGCTATCAGTTGAAGCTTAAAGTGGATAATTTCACCAAAGCAGAGTGCAGCATAAGAATCCCGGCGATACCCACTCTAAGTATTGCCGATGGGTTTAACAGTGCACAGGATTGTAATTTCCAGTGGGCTCTGGCAACTGCTTCACAGGTGCAGTATATCATTGGGGAGCCCCCTTCTGAAAGTCAGGTGATAATGGCGACCCTTGCTCCGGAAGTGCGTGAGTATAGCTATAAGGCGAATACCATAAGTGCACAAACCGGATGGTATGAGTTTGGTGTGGTGGAAGCCAATTACGAAGTGGTGAATAACATCCGCTTTTGCACCATGTATGCGGGATGGGACAAGGCACAGCAGACTAAATAAACGAAGGGGAAATCTCTATTCTGCCTTAAGCTCTCTGGTCATCAGCTCCGTGATGGCGGCTTTGGGGCTTTTGTCCTCGAAAAGGATGCGGTAAACCTGATGCACAATGGGCATTTCCACCCCAAGCTGCAATGCCAGAAAGTGCACACTGCGGGTTGTGGCAACGCCTTCGGCTACCATGTTCATGCCGGCAAGGATATCGGCAAGTGTTCTGCCCTTGCCTATTTCGTAGCCCACAAAACGGTTACGGCTATAGGGGCTTGTGGCAGTGGTAATCAGGTCACCAATGCCGGATAAGCCCAGGAAGGTCTCTGCTTTGGCACCCATAGCAATGCCCAAACGGCTTATCTCCACGATGCCGCGGGTAAGTAATGCGCCCATGGTGTTGTCGCCAAAGCCTAAGCCTGCCACGATTCCGGCAGCGATGGAGATGATGTTCTTAACCGCACCGCCTATCTCCACCCCCAGCAGGTCGTCTGTCCTGTAAACCCGGAAATAGCTGTTGCTGAATACATCCTGGAGTTGTTTCAAGATTTCCGGGTCGTGCCCGGCAACCACCACGGTGGTGGGAACGCCTCTGGCAACTTCCTCGGCGTGGGATGGTCCGGAGAGAGCGCAGACTTTGGGTTGTGCAGAATGGGGGAGAGTCTCTTGCAGCACGGCATCCAAGGTTAGTAAGCTCTGTTCTTCTATGCCTTTGGCAACATTAACAATTGCCAGCAGTTCGGGGGATGCCCATAACGAGGTTGGGGTTTGGGAGATGGTTTTGCGGAGGAACTGTGCGGGAGTGGCCAGCACAATAACTTCGGGTAGAAAAGACTCCAAATCTGTAAAGGATGATGTATATTTAATCTCCGCGGGGAGGGTTACACCTTTCAGTAAAAGGTTGTTGGCGTGGGTTTGCTGCAAAGAGGCAAGGTATTGCGGGTTATATTCCCACACCAGAACCTCGTGATGGTTCTCACAAAGCAGCTTTGCCAGAGCAAGACCCCAGCCTCCTCCTCCGATGATGGCAATCTTCATTTATAAGCGGGCTTATTTCTTGGGTTTCAGCTTAATATCGCAGATCAGTCCCAAGTCATCATCATCGTCGTCATCGTCGAAGTCTGCATCGTCATCTTCGGGATCGCCCACCCAGTCCGGACAGAAAAGCAGGTCTTCCTCGAAGTCCCAGCCATCCACGTTGTCCAAGCCAAAGCGTTGCAGCAGTTCGGCTTCCCAAAAGGAGTAATACACGGTTCCTTCCTGGATGCCCCACACGAGAACGGGGGATTTGTAATGACGGAGGTCAACCTTGTGGTTCTCCACCAAGTCCACAAATTCCTTAATTTTCTTTAGTTCGCCTTCTTGACGGTATTGCATAGTATTCTCACTTCTTAAAAGCTATATTTGAGTTCTGCTCCAAAGCGGTTCTCGCCGTATTCCTTCAGGAGCAACACATCATCGTTATCGGACTCTACACTTCTGAAGATGTGTGAGTAGTCAAGCGATAAATCTATCTTGGAGGAAAGAGACCACAGAAAGCCTGCATTCATGGTGTATAGATAGTCCGCTCTGCCACCGTACCAAGAGCCATCGCCTTGATAGTAACGTTGCTGATAGTTGAGGCTTAGGCTGGGTTGCCACATTGCCTTGCCATTATCGGAGATGGGCATTTTGGGTAGGGTAAGTTTGGCATGGTAGATGTTTGCATCGTAGGAGGCATCGTCACTATCAACCAGGTTCTCGTTGTTAAAAGTTCGATAGTCATATCCTGCATCAACGCTGAACATGGGGAAGCGGTGATATATGCCTACTCCACCTTGAATAGCATCGCCATCTGCTTCCGTGAAGTATTCATTGTAGCTGAACACTTCTTTGCGGATATTGGCTTTCAGGGAAGTGTTCTTGAGGGGCTTGATGCC
The DNA here is from genome assembly GCA_937924555.1 of uncultured bacterium. GTDB lineage: Bacteria > Cloacimonadota > Cloacimonadia > Cloacimonadales > Cloacimonadaceae > Cloacimonas. The sequence goes on from CALDSN010000057.1 coordinate 2,807, forward strand.
AAGGTCGGCGCGGTAAATATCTCTGCTGTAAGTGTAGTTTTGCAGGTCATCAGTACCGTCGTTATCGCTGAAATCCCGGAAGTAGATATGCGGTTGGTAAGCATACTGCGCACTTGCATACCAGTAATAGCGGTCAACACGTAGCTTTGCAGCAATGTCATTGCGATACTTCTCGGTGTTACTGATGTTCCTATTCAAATCAAACTTTAGTGAAGGGCTAATCTTCCACCAACGGTAGTTTATGGGATAAACAAGCTCCAATGAGGATGCTATGCTTACATCATCGGTTGTTTCAGCAAAGCTGAGCAGGTGATGGTCTGCATCCCAACGGTTGAGATCATAGTCCGAAAGCTGAAAGGCATTGTCGCTGTATTTGGTGGATACACTCAGTGAGCCCATAAGCTGGGCATATAGTGCACCATTGCCCAAGCACAGTAGCAAGAACATGATTAGCAGGATGGGTCTGAATAACCTCACTCGCCAAGCAACTCTCAGCTTGGTTAGAGGGGTGATTAGTTTTATTGCCATGTATTCTCCCGGCTTGCTATTGTTTAATTAGAACCGGTTTAGCTATGAAGAGATGGTCACTAATGGCTTTCAGCTCATAGTCGCTACTGCCGGCATTAGCCGGAAGAGCTACTTTAATTGATATACCTAGGTTCTGCATACCATCTACATGATACTTGGTGCTGCGTTTCTTGGTGAACTCAATGGTCTGAACCAAACTTCCGTTCTTATATAAGCCAAGTTTGGGAATGCTGCGGTCAATTAAACGAGGACGCACATAAACCACGGCATTGCGTTTGTTGTTTAGGCTAAATTTGAAAGATTGGGCAGGCATCAGGCTGTAATACTCGCTGCTGGAACCGTTGTGCAACAGTTTTACCACACCGCCATGAGCTTTAACCACCAAGTTTTTCAGCTTTGTAGGCTTGGGAGCTTTGGGAGCAATAACCTGGAAAGCACGCAGGTATGTGGAGCGATTATAGCACAACACCTCAATGCTCTTGGTATCTTTGGGGAGTTCGATGGTGATAGGTTCGTAAATGCTGTATGTATTAAGCGTCAAGGCTTGCTTCAAGGTATAGGTCTGACGGTTTTTACCGATGATGGTTATCACCTCAGGCTTGCGCAAGGCTTCGGTGCTAAAACTACGCAGTTCCAGTTTTGTAACCCCGGTGGTATTCAGGATCATTGATTTCTCGGGTAGAGAGCGGAAATAGAAGTAACTTCCTGCATCAGTTTTCAGCACTCGTTTTGTTCCTGGATTATCAAAAGCCATAGCTTTATATTTCGGTTTGGCTTGTCCTCCCAAGAGGCATACTGCAAGGAGGACAGCGATAATGATTATGGTACGCTTGTTCATCTATTTGGTTCCTTATAATTCGTCATCGGGATCAACAATGTTTGCCATAAAGCGGCGATCGTGCCTATCGAAGATAATCACCACGACAATGGCAATCAGCAACACCAGCAGGCAGATTACATTGATTGTTTGGTTGTGGATTAAGGAGCTGAATACCTTGCCTTTACCAACTTCCGGCATCTGGTCTCCTCCCACAGGAAGGTCATATTGTTTAGCCCAACGCAGGATACGACGGAAGTGGAAGACAGTAACATTGTTCTTTGCCATCTTCATCATCACACCCTCTTTCTCATATTCCCGTTCGGCAAGTTTATGGTTCACACCTTCAGGGATGAGATTAGCGTTTGGTTCGCTACCCACATTCGCCAAGCCTGATCCAACATTGATGAATGCTCTATAGCGTTGATCTGTGGGGAGCAGTTCATGGTATGCTGCCATGCGGATATCCACATTTTCGGCAAGGCTGGAACCAATTAACAATGGGACTTTGTTACGGCTCATAGCCTCACGCAGTGCATTCATCCCGTTATCGGACATACCGATGCCTAAATCCTCTCTGCCACCTATAGAGGCATAGGAAGAGCCAAAATCAAAGATACCTTTACTCTTGAATATACTTTCCATATCCAACCAGGTAAGTTCCTCACGGTTTGCACCATACGATGCGGAGGAGAGAGCCACAATTATCTTGGGGTTCAGATGCATCACTTTGATGGCGGAATACAAGGCTAAGTTCACCGCAGGATTACTGCCTGTTATGCCCACTGCGATGTTATCCCCTGCTTCAAGCTTCAGCTTTGTAAATTCATCCACAAACACTGCGGCAAGATTGGGGTTCACTGCTGCCTGCTTTTCAGAAAGCAAGCCACGGTCTGTGGTGATGGAGCTTAGGCGCATACCAACTAAACCGCTTTGCATAGGGTCGTCTATTGGGTCCACTTCAATCTTGCGTTGTTTAAGCTCGGTTTTGAGCGAATCAATGGCAGAGCTCATCAATTGTGAAGCAGCCAGTTTTACATCATAGTTATCTGTTTTAATATGCACATAGCTGCTTTGAGCGATGTAGAACAATATTACGGACAGCACAAACAGAGAGATGAGGGAACGACCGGATTTCAATGATGGACGGTACATATTATATCTCCCCATGGAACACAACCATCAGAGTGAGGCGTACCAGAACGGCAGCAATCCCCATGGTTGATAAGGTTTTCCAGAATCCCTGACGTTCAAACCAATTGGCGATAAGCCCCGGAACGATGTAGCCGATGGATTGCATCTGCAATTGGTGGATGGTGATATCGTTGAACACCAGCATGCGGGATGCCCAACCAAGGATGAATCCTATAAGTATGCTAAGCACCATCCGTCGCTTACCAAAAAGCAAGGTAAAGCTTCCAATGATGCGGATTATCCCCCATGTTAACAGGCTGATAATCAAGGTACCCAAGATTTGCATTGGTTTATCGAGATACAGGGCTAAATATCCGGGAACTACAATACCCCCGGCAGATGCCCCTAATAGCTCGCTAAAGATCAAACTGATAATAACGCCGATTCCGACAGCTGCTTGCACTACTGCATCGATCACTTCCGGCTCCTTTTATTTGTGTCATTCATTTTATGCTTAAAGTGAGCTACAATCTGAGCTCCGTATTTGATTCTTCCGGCAATATTGCCTATTCCCAGCACATGGGCTTCACTGCGGGTAAGCTCCATCACCTTTTGATAGATAACCTCAGTAAGCGGTTCTCCCAGAGCAAAGAGCTTATCGCGGGGGATACCTGCCTGCAGGGCATAGGACTCTATCTTTTCCGGTATTTCGCCGGTTAACAGCAGGTAGGAATAATCTGTCCCCAAAACAGCATCAACCAGTTGGTGGCTGCGGAACAGCCGATCTGAACGGCTATTAAGGATGATTATCTTCTCCACATCACCAAGATTCCCGGTGACCATATTGATGATACTGGCAGTGGACTGGGGATCATTTGCGGCAAAAATGTTGTAAAAATGTATGGTCTTGCCTTTGTCCTCAATCCGGTATTTCTTCAATGCTCCCGGATCAGGATGGGCTTTTTGCATACCCAGCATGGCTACTTCACGGGGGACACCGGCTTCTGCACACACTGCCAAAGCAAGCTGCACATTTTCCTTGTGCTCAATATATTGGAATTTATCAAGCTCTTCCTGGGTTACATCGGTGGGGCGGATTTTGTGTATCTTGCAGTTACGACTCTTAGCAACCTTCTCTAAAATGCCAAAGTGTTCATTCTCTGCAGTGTAGCACACCCCGTTGTTCGGGATGGTGTTACTTAGGCACATGGTTACACTCTGCACCGTGGAACCCATCAAGTCCAAGTGATCGGGACGGCAGTTGGTAATCACCGAGATGGTGCTGCGCACGAACTTACGTTCCGTTAACCACTGAAATACGGGGTTCACAGCCATACACTCGATAACGATTGCATCCGGTTTATGAGTTATAGCATGGCGGAAGATATACTTCTGCTCGATGATATTGGCACCCATCAGGCGGATGATGGCGGATTCGCGTCCATCAGGGAGCACCACCCGTGGCAGAGTTCCCGTTATTTTTGCCACATTCTTAATCCCCCCTGCCCGTAAACCGGCGGCAATCAGGCGGGTTACACTGGATTTTCCCCTGGTTCCGTTAACATGAATTCGGATGGGTATAGAAAGCACGTTTTTGGTGTGCCTTCGATACTCAAACATCCAATTGACTATCAGTATCAGGGTCGCAAGAATCAGTACAGTCATTTATTCCCCTGTCATTATAATAACTTAGATACATCACTCCCACCCCACTTTTCAGTGGTGAAGAAATCACCCTCCTCTTGTGCAATATCCATTCCATAAAAAGGGCTTTTGCATGTTAGTAGGCGTTATTGGCGTTTTGTTGCCCCTTTTTGTATATCTGCCCCCATGTCCGTTTCTCTTGCAGTCATCACCTGATCATTGCATGTTTAATAGGTAATGATTAGGTATGATCAGGCAACGATGCCAAGGGGGAATCTATCCATATAAAGCAAACCCCGAGCCGAAGCTCAGGGTTCACGTCATTAGGATTTACTTGATATATGGTTACTTAAGCATTATCATCTTCTTGGTGCTGGTGTATTTACCGGAATCCATCTTGAAGAAATAGATACCGCTTCCCACTCCGCGACCCTTGGAATCCTTGCCGTTCCAGGGCAGGTTGTATGTTCCTGCGGGCATGGTTTCGTTCACCAAAGTGATTACCTTTTGCCCGGAGATATTGAAGATAGTCACATTAACCGGGCTTTGTTCCTTGAGGCTGAATTTAATGGTGGTATTGGGGTTGAAAGGATTGGGATAGTTGCCCACGAGCTTGGTCTGTAAGGGGTTGATCAAGTCATCATTGGCAACTGGTTGTCCAGAACCTTCCAAACCTACGGTTATCACAGGGACACTCGGGTCGTCGGAGGTGATAACCATTTCAGCACTATAGAGCTGCTGAGATGTAGGGATGAAATTCACATCCACCACCATGCTTTCTCCTGCGGGGATGATGTAATCAAGATACAGCACAGGCTCCATCAGGTCGTTATACATATAGAAGGGAGCTACACTGGTGAGACTTCCCATCATGGATGCGGTTCCGGTATTGGAGATGGTGAGAGGAAGGCTGAGGGTTTCGCCCACTTGCACAATCTCGAAATCCAAAGTCTGGGTACCCAATAGCATGCTTGGTGTTCCCGAAACTGAGGTTGAGGAAGGATAAATAATGTCATCAATCCATGCGCAATCGCTACCCACAGATGTTCCGCCATCTTTGGTGTATTTCCAGGTGAAGTAGTTGTTCCCGGCTGTAACGGGGAAACTCACTTGGCTCCATTCGTCTGTATTTCCGCTCCATTCACCCATCAGTAAGCCGTTGATATGGAAGCTTAGCTTGTCGTAGCTTGCTTCGCTGGACACTTTCTTCCAGAAGGTGATGCTTCCTGTCTGGGTGATAGTCTTGGAAATGCTCATGCTGGAGGAAGTGCCATGGGTGATGAAGGGGGACTTAGCCGTTTGAGAGCCGTTATAGCTGGTGGATTGTGATGCAGTCCAGGAACCACCGCTGAAGATCCAAGGAGAGGCTGTTAAACCACTTTCAAAGTTCTCTAAATCCAGACCGAGGATGAAGCTGTAGTTGTTGGCACTTACATATTCACCAAAGAGGCTCATCACGGTAAGCTGAGTGCTTGTACCGGCAGGTATCTGAGAGCTGAAGGTAGCTCTATACATCAATGATGCGGTTTCACCGGGCATTAGGTTGTCCACTGTAGGGGCAACAGGTTCCAAGATATGGGTGATGCCGGCAATCATGGCATTGGAACTGATCATAGATGTGGCACAATGGCCTGTATTGCTGATGGGAAGAGTGAAGATAACGGATTCACCCGCATCCACTCTGCCGTTATTGTTACCGTTAGCATCGTCCACAACGATTCCACCCCAAGTAATAGCCGGGGCATTAACCAAGAAGTTGCGATCGAACTCGAAGCTGTTGCTGTTGGCATCAGTTATCACAATGTGGAGGTTAACTTCGTGTTGGTCTGGGATGGTGTTGCCAATCTGAATGTTGAAGCTGCCAAAGGGGCTGTTTGCACCTGCAGCAATATCCCCCAGATTGAGGGTAGGGTTGATTATCGTGATGTGGGGGTCAGTGGAACTGATGGTGGCAGTGGCACCTGTAGCGTCCTGACTGCCGATATTAGAGAGATCCATGCTAAGCTGGACTGTCTCACCAAACTGGGGTAAGCCATCATTGCTATCGCTTACACTGATATCATCCATCATGATGTAAGGACCCGAATTGGGAAGAACCTGCACGGTTTCTATCTGAGTTTGCTTGTCAAATGCAAACACAGTAAGAGTCAGATTCATGGGTTCGGCAGGTGCCGGATTGAGGATTAACAGTGCGGAACCGGTGGCATCAGCCGCACCAGTGGCATAAATAGTACCTGCATTGCTGAGAGTTATCTTAGCAAAAGGCTCTGTTTGTATGGAAAAAGTATTCACACCCATCAGTAAAACAGGGTTATAGGTGGAAGCAATCAATGTGGGGTTCTTGGTGCGTACCATCAAGGAAGCGTCGCCAAAGATAGTCCAGTTCTTGAACTCTGCGATACCGGAGGTGCTATATGCTTCAATCATTTTGGACGAGCCATTGAAGTAAAGGCTGCCGATGCGGTGTTTAGCCCCGGCAATAAGCAAGTCTGTCACTTCATCCTGACCGCGCATGGGAGGATTCCACCCTTGGTTAACGGTAGAGCCGTAGAAGGCAATTGCGCCTGTGGGAGCACCTGTGCTGGCATTCTTGGCGCGAAGCCAAGCTTCGGCAAAACAGGTCTGGCTGACAAAGTTACCGTTAACACAAGCAACGGAAACGATGAAAGGAAGCATGTTATAGTTTGAGAGAGAGCTTACATTGCTGTTAGTGTATGTAACCGAAGCCCATGATGTATCCGAACCATGGCCGACATAATTCACAAAGCCTCTTCCATTGTTGAGAGCAGCGGTGATCCCTGAGGCATTACCGCCTGTTCCCTGATATATCTGATCAACAGTGTTATAGCCGTAAGCAAGTAAGTCGGTGCGGATATTGTTCATGTGTGTAGCATCACTTTCGCCGTTGTCGCCTTGACTTCCACCACCTTCATTGGAGGCAATACCCGTGGCTTTTTCCAAGTAGGTAGCACCCACGGCTATGTCACGTTCGTAGTATATGCTACGGTCAAGCTGTGTCTGCATGTCGGCAACTGTGCTAGCAGAAAATCTGCCGATATAGATATCTGGATAGCTGTCTGTTCCGGCTACCAATGAGAAGGATGGATCGCTTCCACCGCCATTCACTGACAAAGTCGGAATCTGGGGGGCATCACCGAAAAGCTGAACGAACATCAGGTTACTGTGGGTGTTGTAATAGTTCTGGATGTATGTTTTGATGTTATTAGCCGAAGGACCGGCAACAGTGATATCCACAACTTCCACGTTAAAACCTATCTGGCGTTTCCAATCTACCCAAGGCTGGATGATGCTGTCGAACATGCTATGCTTAATAACCAAGATGCTGCCTTCTTCACCGATGGATGGATACTTAGCTTCATCGAAGTTCAGGAACATGTTCCGATAGATCTCTTCAAAACCCTGAGAGTTCGTCCTCTTAGTCGCGCTCAATGCATTAAGATTGCTGCTGCCATTCTCCTGCAGAGATATAAGCATCTTTGTATATACACGCAAGGTGGATGTTCCGGGGAAATAGATAAAAGGCATTACTCTGATTGTTATACCACGGTAATCTCTGAGAATAAAGGGTTCGGACAAATCTGCAGTGACTTGAGGGTAACTTCCGTTACTCTGGTAGAACTCAGCAAAGCTGTATGGAATAGTTGAGGGATCAATATCCCTTGTTAGGTTGCCTTTGGATGGGGCAACAGGCATGCTAAGGTCTATATACTCGCTACTAAGTACGTTTAACTGCATAGCGGCTGTGCCGGGTATAATCACACTGCGAGAAACAGTGGGAAGCTGTGGCATGCCTGCTTCCAAAGTCAACGCTTCCTTAGGCAGCGAGATGTCGTTCCACTGCACGCCATTGATTGTAACCGGTTCACGCTCGAAGCTTCCAAGAGTGAATTCCAGCTGCATAGCATTTGTGTTGTTGCTTGTTAGACGGAAGTCATTTTGATATCCGCTTACGTTGATCTTCTCTGCAGAAAGCGTTAGTATCGCCAATAGCAGTGTCAACACTATTAATAAAGGTTTCATGGGTTCCTCCATGTATTATAGCTCAATTTAATCGTTCAGTAAGTAAAAATATAAAAAGCGTTAAGGGGGTTATGGCGATCCTTGGATCACCATAACCCCGTATTTATTTACTTCATCAGCATCATTTTCTGTGTAGCGGAGAAGCCAAGGGATTCCATTCTGTACAGATAGATACCGCTGGCTACGCTGTTGCCGTTATCATCCTTACCGTTCCAAACCACATGGTGTGGGCCGGCAGCAAGGTTTTGATTAACCAATCTGCGAATAAGCTGACCCTTCATGTTATACACATTCAGATTCACATCACCGGCGTTTTTAATGGAGAATCTGATGGTTGTTTCAGGATTGAAGGGATTGGGGTAGTTCTTGTCAAGCCTTGTCACCGCAGGGCTGTTCTGGTTGTCATCATTAGCTGAGCTTCCCGCGACATGAACGGGAATTGAAACTACTGGAGTCTCAGGATCATTAGTAGTGAACAACAACTCGGAATCAAAGGTTGGAACTGTAGCACCTGCGACATAGCTTAAAGTAAAAGTCCTGTTGGCATTTGCCGGAATATTGAAGTTATACACAGAGGGTAATACTACATTATTCAAGCTGAGTGTGAAGCCAACGGGAACTGCAAGCTCACCCTGCAGAGCTGCTGAGCCTAAGTTTCTGATAAGAATATCAGTGCTAACTGTGGTGTTGGGGGCAACATCAACGAAGTTTATATTGCTCACAGGGGTGTATATTAATGCGGAAGCTGCGGTACCTGTTCCCGGGAATACGATGTCGTCAATCCATGCACTGTCGTTCCCTGTGGAGGTAGAGCCATCCTTAGCATAAGTCCACTTATAAGTGTGAGAACCGGCTACGACGGGATAGGACATTTCTGTCCAGTCCATTGCTCCGCTCCAAGCAGCAATCACTGTTCCATCAATATAGAAGGTGAGGTAATCATGGTTGGGTTCTGAACTTGTTTTGCGGAAGAAAGTGATATTACCGTCATATGGAGCAACATGGGTAATCTGCAGACTGGTTGATCCATAATTGCCGATAACTCCTGACTTGGCGGAGAATGTTCCGCTATGAACATTTGTGCTACCTGTGGAGATAACCCAAGGTGAATTGCTGGTATTAGTCCAAGGATATGCTGTGAAGCTATTGGACTCGAAGCCTTCGCCAACCAAGCCAATGGGTATGATGATTGATGAGTTAAACATCTGGCTTCCGGTGTCAAAGATCATTCCAATGCGTACAACTTCACCATCGGGTACATCTTGGGAAAGGCTTACATTGAAGCTGAGAGGCATCACGTAGTTCAAGGGTAAAGAGGGGATAGTGAAGCTTGTGACATCAATCGTAGCATAGTTACTTGTGGGGATAAGGGTAAGGGTTCCGCCCGGAGTAACAATATGCCCTGTATTGCTGATGTCAACGGTTACACTCAGGTTTTCTCCACTCTGATAAATGCCGTTTCCATTGCCGTCAAAGATAGTTGGAGGTGCAAACACCATATTGGCGGCACTAACGTTGATAGTACGCTCAGCCACCCATTCATCTGTACCGCTGGTAGTGGTGAAGGTCAAAGCCAGTTCGGTTTGATCCGGGATATTGGGATCAATCACCACGGAGAAGGCATTGGTCATATTCACGTTTGCCCCGGCATTTATATTCGGCAGGCTGATGGTGGGGGTAACAACATGTGCCCAATCACCTTCTATACTCAAGGTGCAAGAGAGGTTGGTGGCATTTTCCACACCCACATTACTGAAGGGCATGGAGATGCTCAAAGTTTCTCCAGCTTCGGGGGTGTTATTGTTACCATCGTTAATGTTCATTGCACCGGCGGTGATATAGGGTCCCACATTGGCAATAACCTGCACATTGGCAATCACCGGCTTGCGCTTGGAACGAGTAAGCACCAGTTGTGCAGTTCCGGGTTGGGAAAAGGGAGTATAGTTCAAGGTAAGGGCACCTGTTGCATCTGTCATGCCCACGCCATGAAGTTCATTGTTCATGGATAAGGCTACAAGAGTATAGGGATCAGCTTGAATATCCAAACTGCCTACGCCAAGGAATAGCTGGGCAGGAGCTTGGAAGCTGTTTAAAGCTGGGATGCCAACATAGGGCACCAATGAAGGGTCGCCCATGATGGAGTAAATCTCCCAATAGTAGTTTATATAGGTGGAGTTGGACGCCACCACGGCAAGATTGCCCATTAAAACCATGGCACCGGAGGTGCTTGCCCAATCTGCAACAGGTTCGTTGTGCTCATGGAACAAAGCATCATACACACCGGTACGGTTTGCCACGAAGGGAGAACCGGAACCGACGACGGGTGGTTTGTAACCCACACCCCAATAATAATCCGGGTCCCAATAAGTGCTATTGGTTCCGCCGATATATATCACAGCACCTTTGTTGTTTGCTCTCAGCCAAGCTTCAGCAAAGCAAATTGCGCTGTCAAACTTGCTGGTAAGGCAGCAGTTTCCTACAACAATGCCGGATTTATTCGTGTTCTGCAGGCTGTTTATGTGAGATGTGGTTATATTGGGATCTGCCCAATAGGTAACATCGCCATGAGCGGTATAATTGGTGTAACCTGCTCCGGAAGAGATATTGGCAACAATGGCAGATTCCGAGGTGCCGGAAGACGGATACAGGTAATTGTGGCTGGTTAAGCCATGGGCTGTATTGAAATAGTTCGTGGTTCCGTAGTTTATCTGTCCATTGGCGTGAGTGCTGCCATAGTTGCTATCCACACCGGCTATCATTACTGTTTCGTTCAGATATGCATCACTGGGCATGGTGTATTGTTCGTACATCAAAGTCTTGTTAACTTGGTTGGTCACTTCCGCGGTAGTGGTGGCGGAGAATCTGCCAAAATACAGCTCCGGCATATAATCCGTGCCCTGTAAACGTACATAGTTCAGGTCGGTGGGGTGGGTGCCTGTTGCGCCATTATTAGTTGGAACCTGTGCCACATCACCCACGATAAGCAGGTAAGAGGGTGCAGGATTCTGAGCTGTTGCGGCATTCCAAAGGTTCTGCATATATGTCTTAATGCTGTTTGCGGTGGTTCCGGTAATGGAGGTGGGAGCAACGGTAACGTTGTAACCTTCCTGACGTTTCCAGTTCACAAAAGGCTGCATTGCAGATACGTAACTATCGGGCATGATGATAACATATCCCAAGGGGTATCTGTTTAATGTGGCGCGAGAAGGCTCGTAGTTTATCACTTTTTCCCTAATAGCACCTTCAAAAGCGGGGGAGAAGGTTTTGGCTTTAAGCTCTTCGGTGGCGGCGAGATCACCACCAAGGAAGTTTATTTGAACCTGAGCATTGTATATCACTTCTATCTGCTTAAGAGCAGGATTATAGCGTACAGGCACGAAATCCACGGCGAATATCCTGGTTCCGCGCATCATTCCCAGCTCTGTAACACTGATGGGGGATTCGGTAGTCCAGTTATTAGAATTGTAGAACGAACGCTCCACCTCAAAAGGAAGATTGTTCAAATCAGCGGATTTGGACACTTCTGCCTGACGGGGCATCAAGGGGTACACAATTCCATTTTGGGCAAGGTTCAAGGTTTTGACATCTGATGTTAAAATACTTGCTTCCACCACTGCACCCTGGGGGACCTCAATAAGCTGTCTCATCAAGGGCAATGCCGGTACACCCACGCGGTTTGTGGAAGTGTAATTCAAGATGGATAATTCTGTCCAAACACCCTCTTTGGAGGATATCTGCCTGTGACTGATCTCATCCACGGCATATCGAATATTCAATCCATTGGCATTGCTTCGCAGTAACTCTGCTGCCATCGGGGCATTTTGTAAGGTTATTGTTCCCGAAGTTGCGAACAGAGCAACATTCAGGAGCAACAACACCAGCATAATAATGTGGTTTCTCATCTCCACTCCTTATATCTTTCAATATTATAGCTCATCTATCTTGGCACTACTTAACCAAGATATATAGTATAAGCAAGTTTGATGCCGAACCCCAAAAAAAAGATTGGCGAAAATACATCTTGACCTCAGAGCCCCCAAAGAAAAAGTTCGACCATCTTGGCTTAAAAGGAATAAACGAAAACTATGAGTGTTTTGCAGATTATCAACCTTATCGGGGGATTAGCTCTTTTCCTCTTTGGCATGAACAAAATGAGCGAGAATCTCAACGCCGTTGCCGGCAGCGAGATGCGCAGAATCCTTAAGAAACTAACCAATACCCCTCTAAAGGGCGTTTTGGTTGGTCTTGGCGTAACAGCTCTCATCCAAAGCAGCTCTGCCACCACAGTGATGATGATTGGCTTGGTAAACACCGGCATCATGACTCTCAACCAAGCAGTGGGGGTGGTGATGGGAGCAAACATCGGCACCACCGTAACCGCGCAGCTCATTGCTTTCAACATCGGGCATTATGCCTATGTCTTCGTTATCTTCGGCGTTGCCATGCTCTTCATCCGTAAAAGCCGTAAGATGGAGAAGTGGAGCCAAATCCTCATCGGTTTCGGCTTGCTATTTGTCGGTTTAAACGTAATGTCCGCAGCCGTCTCTCCCCTAAAGGATTCGCAGATTGCCCGTGATTTCATGATCAATATCTCCTCTAATCCAGTCCTTGGCATCCTTACAGGAACGCTTTTCACGATGATGATCCAAAGCTCTTCTGCTTCCGTGGGTATCGTAATTGTGCTGGCATCCACAGGCTTGATTCCCTTTGAAGGTGCATTATACCTCGTGTTTGGAGACAACATCGGCACCACCATAACCGCTTGGTTAGCGGGCATCGGTTCGAACAGCACCGCACGCAGAGTGGCTTTGGTGCATACGATGTTCAACCTTTTTGGCACAATCATCATCGGTACCCTGACCTATATGGGGTTCTATACCACCTTCATAGACTGGGTAACCCCCGGTTCAGTTCACGACAGTGCACACATTGCCAGGCATATTGCCAACGGTCACACCATGTTCAACGTTGTTAATACTATCCTTTTCCTCCCCTTTGCCGGCTTGCTTGCCAAGCTTGCCACCAAGATTATCCCCGAGAGCAAAGAGGATACGATATCTTTGGGCGAGCCCAAACACCTGAACTATCTGATTACCAATAACTCCGAGCTTGCTATTGAACAAAGCCTTAAAGAAATGCGTGAGATGCTGCGTCTGGTTCGCTTGGGTTTGGTGGTGTCATACGAGGCTTACAAGGACAAAAACTATAAGAAACAGATTAGGGTATCCCGCATCGAAAATGCCATTGACAACCTGCAACGGGAGATAACCCTTTATCTGATTGCCGTGAACGAAAAGACCAATGCGGACGATATCATCAAGAAGATTCCTGCCTTGCTGCATTCGGTGAACGATATTGAAAAACTGGGGGATTTTACCGAAGACATAAACGAAATCCTAAACAACCAAATCTCCACTCAAAAGGTGCCTCTCTGCCCGGACTTTGCCAAGATGATAGACGACCTGCACGACAAGATGATTTATATGATAGATCTCTCCATCGAGTATCTGGAAGAGCTTAAACCGGATTATACCTACAAGATAATCGAGATGGAAGGCAGGATAAACGAACAGCATAAACACCTCCGCGGAGATGTGCTTAGCCAAATCCAAAACGGAGACTGCGACCCCGCAGGGGGGCTGAACACCATTGACTATCTGGATGGGGTGGAGCTTATTGCCGATAAACTGAAGAATTTGGTTAAAGCCGGTAGCCACAACTTCACCTATAGCGATGTGCACGAAATGATGGAGGAAGACGAGGCTTAGCTTAGCAACCGCCTAATCCACATTCCTTACAAACCATACTGTATTGAAGCCTGTGTGTAAGTAATTGCCGAAAAGTTGCTTATGCACAGGCTTTGCTTTGCGCTTGTTTCTTATGTTTTCTGTAAACTATATCGAACGTTCATGCAAGAAATGCCTCATCATTCTTAGGTGATTCCCTCGTGACTCCCGGGTGG
>CALDSN010000058.1 GCA_937924555.1 uncultured bacterium
TTCAGGGCATCGTTATCCAGAAACGTGGTGCCGGCGTGTCCAAATCCTTCACCGTTCGCAAAGTTTCAAGTGGCGTTGGCGTAGAGAGGATATTCCCTCAAAGCTCCCCCAATATTGATAAACTTGAGATTGTGCGCCATGGCCAAGTTCGCAGAGCGAAGCTGTTCTATCTGCGCAGTGCCCAAGGTAAGGCGGGAAGAATTAAAGAACGCAGAAGATTCACTGCTTAGTTACCTATCACACTTCTTAGCCCCTTCTTTCTCGCAAAGAAGGGGCTTTGTTTTTACATTGACTTGATTCGCCACCACCATTTTGGTGACGTAAACGTGAACATAGAATGTTTGAGGTAAGCATGGATAAACGTATATTCTACAGAGAGCCCTTTGGAGACTTATCCTTAGTAATAGAACTGGAAGAAGATACCATCACTAGCCTGAGTTTCGGCAGCAAACAGACTCCCAGCCATCCATCCACACAAACAGAACACGAGATATTCAAGCAATTGGATGCCTACTTTGCAGGTGAGTTACAGGAGTTTAACCTCCCCTTCTTTGCCACTGGAACAGTGTTTCAGTTAATGGTATGGGAAGAGCTGCTTAAGATACCCTATGGCGAAACTATCAGCTATGGAGAGCTTGCTTCCCGCATAGGTAAACCCGGCTCAGCTAGAGCTGTCGGAGGAGCCTTGCATAGCAATCCAGTTGCCATACTGCTCCCCTGTCACCGTGTTGTAGGCAGCAAAGGCAAGCTAACGGGATTTGCCGGAGGCGTGAAGGTTAAAGAGTATCTCCTAAATCTCGAAAGGAAGTGTAGTGCATGATAATCGGCATAGGTACGGATATCATCAGGGTGGAGAGATTAGCCAAAGCCATTGAAGCCAATGAGCGATTTGTGGAGCGAGTTTTCACTACCGCTGAGATAGAGTATTGTAACTCCAAAGCCACCCCTGCGCTTAGCTTTGCCGTTCGCTTTGCTGCCAAAGAAGCTGTTATGAAGGCATTGGGCACAGGATGGGATGGGGTGGTTAACTGG
Source organism: uncultured bacterium (assembly GCA_937924555.1). Lineage (GTDB taxonomy): Bacteria > Cloacimonadota > Cloacimonadia > Cloacimonadales > Cloacimonadaceae > Cloacimonas. The sequence continues at coordinate 1,033 of CALDSN010000058.1, forward strand.
CAGGACATTGAGGTTACGAAGGATGCCTTGGGCTGTCCACTGCTGAACTTCTACGGTGCAACGAAGCAGCTTATGGCCACCAAGGGGGTTGTCAGGACTCACCTCAGCCTCTCTCATGAGAAGGAATACGCCGTTGCTTACGCTATTTTGGAAGGGAACGACCAATGAGAGATAATGAATTGCTCTTTGGAGGAGATTTCTTTGATCTGGAGGAGAGCATTGTTGCTCCTGCCGAGAAACTTCAGCTTAGAGAGGGTGAACTGAGAGAAGTTGCGGTGCTGTTTGCCGATATCAAAGGCTTCAGCAGCATATCTAACCTCTTTGATGCAGAAACCATCCACAAGAAGATGGATGAACTGATGAAGGTTTTCTCGCGCTGTATCAGCTATTACGGTGGCTTTGTGGACAAGTATATGGGCGATGGAATAATGGCTCTGTTTGGCGCAAAGATAGCAAGCGAACAGGATACAGAGCGTGCGATTATGGCTGCCCTAAAGATGAAGCAACAGCTTCGGCAATACAATCGGCTGCTTAATCGCCAGGCAGGCTTCGAGAAGCTGGAACTTGGCATCAGGATTGGCATTAATTCCGGCTTGGTTTCTGTGGGTAAGGTTGGAGAGGATAGAGAGGGAGATTTTACTGTTTATGGACCCGAGGTTAACTTAGCATCCAGAATGGAATCTAATGCACCCGTGAATGAGATTATGCTCCCTGTCGGAACCATGAAGCAAGTTCAACGTAGTTTCGAGTTTGAAGCGATTGGACAAAAGTCCGTTAAAGGCTTTGACGAGCCTATCGATTGCTTCATCGTTGTTTCCCCAAAGCTGGAGGCATCACTCCATCGCAGAAACCATCAGACGGCTTATATTGGCAGAACAGTGGAGTTGGCTCTGTTACAGAACAGCCTCACTCTCCCCGATAGACCTCAATCACAGTTTATCCACATTAAAGGGGATGCAGGCTTGGGTAAAACAAGGCTGGTTTACGAGTTTGAGAGGCATAACACGGAGCGAGCCATATTCCTGCATGGAGCTTGCAGTGCCATCAGCCATGCCCCGCTAAATCTCTTCAGCTCCATCCTGGAATCATTCTTTAGAATCCAACTTAACGAAACTCCGGAGCACAAACTAAGCAAGCTGGAGCATACTTTGGGCGAGCTATCTGCCACTTTGAACCAGGCAGACAGAAGCAACCTGGAGGACATAAAGAACTTACTAGCTTTCCTGCTGGAGATTAAACTGAACGACCCCCGCCTAAAGCAAAGCGGAGCAGATCTGCTGAAGCACCTGTCTTTGGCACTAATATCTTTCTTCAAGCTCATTGGCACTATAGCCCTGAAACAACATAAACCTCTTGTGCTTGTGTTAGACGATCTGCATTGGCTGGATGAAGCTTCGGCAAGTGTCTTGGAAAGCTTGGTGACGAGCTATATTGCCTCTTCTTCCGAGCTTACACAGCCCAAGGTGCTTTGGATGCTACTCTCGCGCATGGAGTATGAACTCCCGCCCTATTTAAGCATTTCCGCAGATAGCATTGTGCTTAGCTTAAGCCCTCTACGACAAGAGGATATCAGGACTTTGCTGCGAAACCATGTGGAGAATGCCGTCATTCCTGAGGAGGCAGTGGAAAAGGTTATCACGCTCTCCGAGGGTAATCCATTCTATTTGGAAGAATGGTGTAACTATATAGATAGCCTTCCCAAGTCTGAACTAAAGGATTTCCCTGTCCCGGCAACCCTGCATGCCTTGGTTCTCTCCCGTCTGGACAAACTTCCCGTTGCGCTCAAGATGCTGCTCCACAAAGCTTCCGTCATTGGGCAGGATTTCTTTGTGGATATCCTACAATACATGGAAGCCAAGCTGAATGAGCAAATAGATGTGGTGCAAACCCTTAACTCTCTCGAGGAGCAGAGCATCATCCTCAAATCACTGGGTTTTGATTTCTCCACCTACTTCTTTAAGCACATCACCACGCGGGAAGTGGCATACCAAACTCTGCTGCTTGAAAACCGTAAGATACTGCATCGTCTGTGTGCTGAAGCCATTGAAGAGCTATATCCCGAAAGACTTGAGGAGTTTACCTACCTTCTTGCGGAACACTATCATAAAGCCGAGATAACCGACAAAGCTGCCCACTACCTGGAAAAAGCAGGCAACAAAGCAGCCAATATCTATGACAACTCACAAGCTTTGAAGCTATATGCCGCCCTGCTGTCACTTCCGCGGATAGAGCTTGCCAAACAGCTTGAGATAAAGCAAAAGGTGGCTGACATCCACTGGCTTACCGGTGACCGGGAACAGGCTATCGCCGAGGTGGAAAGTATCATGGCGTTGGCAGAATCTTCCACCGATGACCCTGCCCTGTTTCATGCACATCGCTTCCTGGGTATCGCATCATTCTACACGGGTAGCTTAGATGCCGCAAAACAGCATCTGGACAAAGCAATGTTCATTGCAAATAAACTGGGGGATACCTTGCTGAATTGCATTGCCATGGGGAATTTGAGTAACTGGTACTTCCAAGCCAAGGACTTTGCCAAAGCCCGTGAGCTTCAGCTTAACAGCTTGGAACTTGCCGAGCAGCTTGGCGACCCTCAAAGACAGGCAAAAAGCCTCAGTAATCTGGGAATGATAGACATGAGTCAGGAAGCATATATCACGGCAGAAGCATATTTTACCAAGAGTTTGGAGATAGCAAGAACCGAACGCTTGATGAAGGAAGAATCCATTGCCTTGGGTAATATGGCTTATCTGAGAACTCTATCCCGTGATTTCGACCGAGCCAAAGCCCTTTTCTCCGAAAAGCTCCGTATCGCCGAAATGATGTATGACCTTCAGGAAGAGAAACAAGCTTTGGAGAACCTGTATCTCATCAGTTCAGAGCTTGATGACTACCCCGCCTGCAGAGTTTACCTGCAAAGGTTGCTAAAGATACATACAGTTCTGGGCAATACCACGGATATTCAGGAGATGGAAGAGCTTTTGGAAAGCTTGCCAGAAGGCAACAACGCATAGCTTAGGCTGTTACCAGGATAAGCTTCCTCCTCCCTGTATGGACTTCAAAGGCTGCCGCTTCCATTGAAGCATCATATCCGGTGTTCCGAAGTGGAAATCCCCCTCAATAGCACCTGATATCCAAGGTTTTTGCAGCTTCCCTGTGCGTGACTCCACATCAGCCATCACCAATTGCATGGTGCTATTTATTCCCAACTCAGAAGTGCTTATCCTTTCGATAAACGCCTGTGAGAATGTGCTTTGCGAGACTTGTGTAAGGGCAATGGCTTTACCGGGTTGCGCAGCGGAGATAATCATCTGTTTGGGAGAAGCAGCCTGCATCGCCACAAAGGGCTTGGCAATCGCTTTCGAGGAGTTCATCCCCCACATCCGAGATGCTTCAAGCACAATGATGGATGTCTTTGCCGTCTTTATCTTCTGCGCAAGCGTGCTCACGCTATAAGCACTTGTCGGGTAATTCTGTATTTGTGCGATATCTAATCTCGCAGGAACTATGTAGTTGATACCATTGGAGTTTGTGCCATGCCCGCTGTAATAAACCACCACATCGTCACTTGCTGTAACCCGTGCGGAAAAGCTATCCACAACTGCCGTGATTGCCCCTAAGCTCAGGTTGCTACGCTTCCACACATTGAAGCCAAGCTTGGTCAAAGCCACATTCATTGAATCCGCATCAGTAGCCGCATTCACCACGCTGCTATTGGCATATACGGAATTCGCAATTATCAGAGCTTTCCTCTCCGCCGATAGACCGAGGAGAATACTCAGCATCATAACAAGGATAATCAGCCTTTTCATAAATACTCCATTTCAAAGCTATGGGGCGAATTGTATTACTTCTTGCATTTTGTCAATTACTTTCTCGTAAATTCTTCATCTTTCATTCTCCGCACAAGGGAAGTTTTCAAGGTACCCCCTTGCTGTTTTTTCTCATCATCCCCTCGTGACTCCCTCGTGACTCCCGGGTGGGATGAGGGAATCATGAGAGAATTACCTCTGACTGAATAGTGCTATGAACCAGTGAAAAGCGGATTTGGTTTAAGCAATGCTTTAGCGCTGTGTTACAGTGAGGCAAGAAAGTAGCGATGGCAAGTTATGCATGGACTTTCATGCAGGAGACCCTATCATTATGGTGATGCAAACTGAGCTAATGTGATTCCGAAAAGCCAGGCAAAAAAAAAGCAGAACCACTAAAGTTCTGCTTGGGAGGTAATTATATGTACGCCTATACTAAGGGATCGGTATAGTAGTACGTTTCAAGTCTAAAAACCTTCTGCATCAGATACAGCCGTCTCGGGGCTTTGGGTTAACATATCCATGGTAAGCTCTGCGTAGGGGAATTTGTTGCCCTTGCTGGCTGTGCCGAGTGCGGCGATGACAACGACACCGCTGGCAACACTCTTCACTCTATATTCTCCGTTGTCGTTAACTGACCTGAAAACACCACCCTCTTCCGTGAAACCGAGGGATAAGCCTACGCTTGCCATAGTGACATTGGCAATGCTTTTATTGGCTCCTCCCATCGAGGTTGGCAACAACCAGTATTGAACCAGCTTGGTCCCCATATCTTGTAAATCTGTAGCAATCGCCGTTTTATTTGAGTTGTAAGAACCGGAGTTAAAAACAACAAAACCAACGGATATGGCAACCCCAACGACGATAACGCCGATAACAAGAACCATTATTTGTTGAGTTCCCATCTTCCTTACTCCTTATTTCTTCTCGTGCAGTAGTGAAACGCAATTTCCGTGCCAAACTTATGTAACATATTTCGTACCGCAGTTAAGCAAGCTTCGCCTTAAGCTGTTCCAAATAATGCTGTTAACAAGTGTGTTTGCGAGAAGAGTAAATTGCCTCCACATCGTGGTGATGCATTTACAATACAGCGCTTGTATTTATGCCCCATAAATAAGACATATTAGCGAGTAATCAAGCCAATGGCATAAGCATAGGTTTCCGCATAACTATGCAGGCTTTGGAACCTGTCGGTGCTTCCCGTATGTCCTTCGTGATATAGCAATCTGAAGACAATGGGATTTGTTCCCAAGTTGTTCGCCCGGAGCTTCTGTGCCCATTTAAGCCCTTCCCAGTAACCCACACGGGTGTCGAACCACGCAGCACTGATAAGCATGGCAGGATACCTGGCAGGTTTCACATTGTCATAGGGACTGTACTGTGCCATGTAGTTGTAGGCACTAAGGTCTGTGGGATCTCCCCATTCCTCATACTCTTGCAGGGTGAGGGGAAGCGAATCGTCCAGCATGGTGGACAGTAAATCTACAAAGGGGACATCTGCAATAACCAGGCGCATCTTTTCCGGAGCGAGGTTGGTGACGGCTCCCATTAGCAAGCCACCTGCCGAGCCACCCTCGATCACCAATAGTTCGGGACTGCTAAGCTCATGGTCGTTGATGTAATCCATGCAGGCAATGAAGTCGGTAAAGCTGTTCATTTTGTTCATCAAGCGTCCGGCATCATACCATGCTTGGCCAAACTCCCCTCCCCCACGGATATGAGCAACGGCATAGATGAAGCCTCTATCGATCAAAGAGAACAGGGTGCCGGAGAAGTATGGGTCGTTGGTATCGCCGTATGCGCCATAACCTGAAAGCCACATTGGCTGAGGTATTGAAGTATCCAGGTTCTTGGCGTAGATGATGCTGAGGGGAATGGAGCTACCATCCTTGGCAGATACTTGAACAAGCTTGGAAATGTAGTTATCCCGGTTAAATCCCTTGGGGATGGGGCTTTGGTATAGCAGCGTACTAAGCCCATCAGCGAAGTTGAACTGATATATACTATAAGGAGTTAATTCATTCTCAATGGAGTATGTAAAGCATTCTGCCATGGGATTAGGATTGTGCCAGAAAGATAGGTCTGAAGGTGATGCAGGAGATATCTCATAAACGGTCTCCAAGTTCTCCAGGTCAATTACCTGGATGCGCTCGAAGCCGGAGACTCGCCGAATAGCCACCAGATAGTCCTTGAAAACCAGCACTCCACTGAGAGGCACTCCTTCCTGTGGCTTAATCAGCAGTTGCCAGTTGCTGGTGTCCGGCTGGCTAAGCTCGGTAACGGCAAAGGCAAAATCCGGATTCCAGAGGTTAGTCTGCACATATAGCTTATCTCCCAGAATGTCGGGGTAGCTTTGGTAACCAGACTTACGAGGAAGCAACACCTTAGGTTCGCCTACGTAATCCTTTCGGGCAAGATAGAGGTTCTCATTGCTGTCCTTGCTGGAAGAGCTAAGGATAATATACTTTGCGTCGCATGTTAGATACAAGCCCAAATCCCATGCGGGATCGCTCTCTATGTAGAGCAAGGTACTTATGTTAGTGGCGGTATCCAGTCTGTAACAAGAATCCACCTGCAACCTGGCATTCTGTTTGGTCACTATCGCATGACGGTTGTCGCTCTGCCAAACGAAGTCCGAAATGCCCTTGAAATGAGTATTCTTAACCTTACCACTGTTTAAGTCCTTTAGAAACAGAGTATATATCTCATCCCCCAGATAGTCCACACTGTATGCCAGTGTTCTTGCATCAGGACTTATGGCAAAGACACCCAAAGCAAAGAAGCTCTGTCCGTGAGCGAGTTTATTCTCGTCCATGATAAGTTCTTCTTTTGCACCAGCAGTATTCTTCTTTCTGAAGTGCAGAGGGTAGGCTTTATTCTTGAAGTCTTTGCTATAGTACAGATAACCGTCTTGTTCGTAGGGATAGCTGCTTTGCTGTTTGGGGATGTTAGCAATGAATTCCTTTTGTATCTGCTTGGTGAGCTTGGCGTTTGCCTCCATTAAGGCGGAAGTGTAGTTGTCTTCAGCAACAAGATGCTTTGCCAGAAAAGGGTTCTCGCGCTCCTTCATCCAAGCCCAGTCATCCACTTTACTCACTCCCATGTGACTAAGTGTATCCGGGTGCGCAGGTGCCAAGGGAACTGGGGTTGCCAATAAACTTAAGGCAAACCATAGAGCTATTGAGAACGCTGCTAACTTCTTATACATTATCTTCTTTCCTGTTTCGTTAGTATGTTGGAAGCCATTCGCACAAATGGAGCATTTATGTCACGCACAAAAAAGAACAGCCTACCCTGAGAGGATAGGCTGTCAATTGATGTCAATGTAAGTTGACTACTTCTCTGCCAATAAGGACTTCAGATGCGCCACATACACATTAGCTCCACCAGGTTGATAGCCGGTGCGGGCTACTTCGTCACCCTTGGGATTCAACAACACAATGGTGGGGAAACCGGAGACCTTAAACTGCTGGGCAAGTTTCTCGTTAGCAGCTTTTTCCTCAGGGGTTTGCTGTATCCGCTTGGGAAAATCCAGCTTTAGCAGAACCAAGTTCTCTTTGGCATATTTCAGGAATACATCTTCTGTGAAGACTTCCTTGCTAAGCTTGATACACCAGCTGCACCAATCAGAACCGGTGAAATTCATCAGCACAGGACGGTTCAAGTCTTGGGCAAGCTTTAAAGCCTGGTCGTAATCAGTAATCCATTTACTTGTATCCACGTTTGCATTCATAGCTTCATCGAAGCTAACGTCCTCAGCAGCTTGTGCTTCCGGCACAGCATCCTTTTTATCATTGGGAGTGCATCCCAAGATGGCTATTGATGTAACGAGGATTATTATCAGTATCCATTTCATAAGGGGACCTCTGTATCATTGATAAACACCTTAACCAATATCGTAGCGGATTTCTTCAGCATGGCATTCACTCCGCAATAGCGTTCTGTGGATAGTTTCACTGCTTTCACCACTTTATCTTCGGGGACATCCGTTCCGCTGAACATGAACTTGATGGTTATGGTATGGTAGATTATAGGGTGTTCGGTAGTTGTTTCAGCTTCCGTATCTATTTGAAAGTTATAGTTCTCCACGTGCATCTTGCTGAGTATGGATACAACGTCCAAACCGGAACATCCGGCTAACCCTGCAAGTAATAGTGGCTTTGGGCGAGCACCTTTGTTCTGTCCGCCCCATTGTTCATCAGCGTCCATGATGATATGATGTCCGTTCACTTCGGCATCAAACACCATCCCGCCTGTCCATTTGGTTACTACTTTATGCGACATTAAATCTCCACGTATGTTTCTTTCAGGATCTCTTCGTACTTCTCCACATACACTTTGAAGTGTTTGAACAGAACTTCAATGTCTTTATCGGGGATTTTCTTCAAGATTCGTGCCTGCTGGTCAACAACAGTCTGCAGGCTGTTTTCGGCTATCTTGGCGCCTCTATCGGTAATCATTGCATACCAGCAGCGTCTGTCGTCCTCTGAAGGCTGACGGGTTACCATATGCTTTGCTACCAGGTTATCCATGATACGAGTTACGCGGCTATGCGATACACTAAGCACCTTGGCAAGTTCGTTCATGTTTGCAGGTGCCTTTGTTTGGTAAAGGTAATTCAACAGCATACATTCCATTCTGCCCGCTTGCAAGCAAGCCTTTTGTGCGTAATCGATCTCACTCAGCACAACTTGCAACCGTGTGATCAGATCATGAAATTTCATTGAGTAATCAGCCATGTTATTCTCCTTGTTTTTACTTTTCTTTGTTTAAACTCAACAGACGATCGATTTTCTCTCGATCGAAGCCTACTACCGGGACATTATTAATCCACAGTTGTGGAACTCCTTGCTGACCCGTTTTGCGGATCATATCCCTCTGTGCAGCAAGGTCTTTAGACACATCTATATCTTTGAAGTTTTGACCTCTCTGTTTCAAATAGTCCTTCACTTTCCTACACCATGAACAGGTGGGTGTGGAAAACACAATAACGTTCGCTTTCATATTATAGAACCTCTTTCCATATTATAGCGCAAATATCACGAAGGGCAAAACCTTTTTTTCCACCCAGAATAATACAACAGAATTGCGACATTGGTTTTAGTGGTCAAGTAAATGCAGGCTACTAAACAATCCGCAAGATATCAACAATTTCCTTGCCATAATCAAGGCCTTTGTTTATGTGGAAAAAACTCAACACGGGAGCAGTTATGGCTACGATATTCTTTTGTGTAGATTGCGGTTACGAAACAACTAAGTGGAGTGGGAAATGCCCTTCATGCGGTAGTTGGAGCTCGCTCAAAGAATCAACCAAGGTCACCGGGAAAGCCGGAAAGCTAACTGAAACTCATCACAACGTGAAGCCAGAACGAATCATAGATCTCAAATACGACGAGGTTTCCCGCATCACCACTCAGGTTAGCGAGTTTGACCTGGTGTTGGGCGGCGGTATCGTCTCCGGCATGGTTAGCCTTATCGGTGGTGAACCGGGCATCGGTAAATCCACGCTTATGCTTCAACTTTCTCAATGGATGGGCAGCCAGGCAAAGAAAACGCTATATTGCTCCGGTGAGGAAAGCCAGGAACAGATTCGCCTCCGCAGCAAAAGACTGGGAGTGAACAGCGAGAATATCTTCCTGCTTTGCACGAACGACACCAGCCAGATTGTTGATGCCATCGAAGAGAATAAACCGGATTTGGTGATTGTGGATTCCATCCAGAGCATCAGCATCTCCGCCCTGGATTCTCTCCCCGGCAGTATCACCCAGATACGTGAAAGTGCCAATCGTCTGCTGCGCTGTGCTAAAACCCTCGGCATTCCGCTCTTCATTGTGGGGCATGTTACCAAAGAGGGCTTTGTGGCAGGACCCAAGATACTGGAACACATGGTGGATACAGTGCTCTACTTTGAGGGTGAACTGCGCAACCAATACAAGATTCTGCGTGCGGTAAAGAACCGCTTCGGCTCTACCAACGAAATCGGCTTGTTCGAAATGACCTCCCAAGGCTTAATCCAAGTTAATAACCCCAACAACATCTTCCTCAGCCACGAGCACAGCCAAATCGGCACATCTCTGGGTTGCATCATGGAGGGAAGCCGCAGCTTCATCGTTGAGGTGCAATCCCTCGCCACCGGCTCAAATTATGGCACTCCCCAGCGTGTGGTGGTAGGTTTGGAGCAAAAGAAGCTTGCCATGCTGTTGGCTATTCTGGAGAAGAATCTCGCCCTCTTCCTCCGCAGCAGCGATGTGTTCATCAATCTTGCCGGAGGAATACGCAGCGCAGATCCCAGCCTGGATCTTGCTGTGCTGGCAGCTCTTATCTCCAGCTTGAAGGATAGAGCCTTGCCCAAAGGCTCCGTATTCATCGGTGAAGTGGGCTTGAATGGCGAAGTACGCCCCGTTTCTCAGCTCGATAACCGCATCAAGGAATCCCTTAAACTCGGATATGAGAAGGTGTACGTTTCCGGGCACAGCAAGACAAAAGCAAGCCCTAAAGTCATAAAAATAAAGGATATTAAAGCTCTTTTCGGAGCATTGGAAGCTTAGGCTTCTCTTCCTCGCTTCTTAATTGTATTACCTGATCATTACCTGATCATTGCATACTAAACAGGTAATGATCAGGTAATGATTAGGTAATACAAGCTAGGGTGGTGCAGACAATAATCCCAAGTTATAAGAAAAGGGAACAGCCGCATAAGCACTGTTCCCTATACATTATCTTACTGTTTTAGTTACAGATAGCGTTTAACCACTTCGATAACTTCGGGTAAATCCATCCCTATCTTTTGTAGATGCTCCACGGTTGGTACACCTTCAGGAGTCCAGCCCTTGCGGAAATAGACGGCATCAATCAATTGCTGATACTGATCCTCGCGATATTCGCGGGTGATCTTCATCTTTTCGGCAACGCTTAAGCCAGTGGGATCCACGCCGATTTTATCCTTCAGTTGCTTGTCATAACGCTCTTGGCGGGAGAGGTATTCTTCCTCGGTGACGGGACCAACCGCACGATATGGAGGCACATCGTCTATGCGTCTGCCCTTGCCCATGCGCATGCAGAAAACCTTCTGGAAGTTGTAAACCCGCTCAGATTGCTCAATCATCAGCTTTTTATCCATCGGTTTACCGGTGATTGCTTTGTAGATATCCACATAGTTCTGCACGTGTTCGGGGACTTTCGCCGGCTCGTCTGTTTCGGCATTATTGGCAGGCTCAATATCGTTCCAAGGCAGCTTGCACAAGCCCTGTAAGCCGAACCAAGTGCGGAACATGGGGAAATAATGCAAGGCTTCGGCTTTGTCCTTGAAGGTCGGGATGTGGTTGTTCACCATGTCCATAAAGATAAGCCAGGCTTCGTCATGTTGCGGTCCCTTTAGGGCAAGAGTGTAGCCTCCCTGCTGCGCTAAAGATTCCTTGCTCATGTACTGGGAATACTCCAAACCCTTGGCTTCCATGCCGATATCTTGCAGGAATTGAGGGTCTGCGCCATACTCTTTGGCGAACAGTTCCTTCATTACGCGCACGCCTTTGCCCACGGTTACGCCAAAGCCTTCGCCACTTGCCATTTGGTGCAAAAGCTCCAGGGCTGCATCTGCATTACCCCAGTTTAGCTCCAATCCTCCGGTGCGTTCTTTGTTCAGAATGCCATTCTCATAGCACTCCATCACAAAGGCTGTGCTGGTGCCAAAGGAAATAGTATCCACGCCGTAGGTATCGCAATAGAAGTTAATTTCCACCACATCCTTGGGGTCAAAGATGCCGATGTTGCTGCCGCATCCTGCAGCCGTTTCATATTCGGGACCGTCCACACAAACCGGCTGGCCTTTGTAAGGACCGGTGCGGGGCTTAAAGTGATCCACAGCTTTGCAGCAGGAAAGTGAGCAGCCATACCAGCAGCCATCTGCCACGCCTTGAGTGAACAGGGCAGTAAACTCGCGTGAGTGCAGTCCAATTGCTTCGGGCATCTGACCATATTTGAAGTTGCGAATGGGCAGAAGGTCATAATCGTTCATCACTTCCATCAAGTGGGCTGTGCCAACTTCGTGCATACGGCACTGCGTGGCATCCCCTGCTTCGATTTCCTTGTGCAGCTTCAGACCGGTCTTTTTCAAGGTATCCAAGTCCACGGGATTATTGGTGTCCACTTTCAAGCCGGAATACTTAACCACCATGGCTTTGATGCGTTTGTCGCGGAATACAGTGCCTGTGCCCCCACGTCCGGCTTGTTTAAGCCTGGCAACTTTGCGGCGTTTGTCCCAGAAGGAGAAGTTCAAGCAGGTGATGTTTACATGATCTGCGGCTGTGCCGGTGGAGACCACGGAGACAAACTGGTGTTTATCGGGGCTGTCGGCGAACTCTTTAATCAGTTCTTCGGCAAAGATATGGCTGTTGATTTCGCTATCCGGGGCGGTGAATATCTGCACCATGCCGGTATCGCCATCAATGTAAACTATAACTTCTTCATCACTCTTGCCCTGGAGCTCAATGGCATCCCATCC
>CALDSN010000059.1 GCA_937924555.1 uncultured bacterium
ATAAACCAATACGACCACTGTGACACGGGATACCGATTTGAAGGTTTGGGTGAGACTTTGTATCTGCTATCTCGCCTATGCCTTGCCTATGGGGTTACGGTAGAGATGCGGTTGCGCCTCCCAGCGAAGTGCTGGGCATTGCAACCGCATCTCAAGCGTGGATCAATAAGCAAGCAATAGGAAGGATAGAAGGGATAAGCGATAGCAACTATATGTTGAAGGGGGTTAGCGGAGACGGGCTAAAAACGGTTAACTCAGCTTAAGTTTAACTTTATCGGTGGTTTTGAAGTGCAGCTTCGCAACCTCACCCAAACGGGCAAAGCCATATTTGCGGCTGAACTCCACCGCTGTTGTAATGGTGATGTTGGCTGCCCCAAAGGGGAGCTTCATGTGGAATTGTTTGTGGAGGGAATTCATCCCCTCCAAGAACTGATAGCGGGCAATTATGGAGGCAGCAGCAACCGCGGGATCTGCTTCTGCGCCTGTTCGCTCGATGCAGGGAACGAGGCATTTTCTTTCTTTCAGGCTGCGCCTTACCTTTTGCGCCACGCTGAATTGATCAACCAGTATCCCCTGTGCGTTACTCTGTGTCTTGAGCAGATTTTCCAGGCAGGTTACATGCAGCCAGGTTAAAAGGTCGTTCAGGTTCTTGTTTTGGCGGTTGAAAGAAGATATCAATTCATTATATTTTATCGGTTTGAGGGCTATGCAGGATATGCGGTTTGCGTAGTTGGCATATAGTATTTTGGCGGTTTTAACTATCTCAGAATCATCCATACGCTTGCTATCCCTGATCTTCAGAATGGCAAAATGCTCGGCAAGGCTTTGGTCGTAAGCAAAGGCGCAAACCACGGGAGCACCGAAATAGTCACCCTTTCCGCTCTCATCACTGCCCAGCCAGGAAGTCCATGTGTGAAAACCCGTAGGCTTGGGCTCTTCAATGCGAGCAGAACCACACAGAGTGTGCAACAGCTCTTTCAGCGGGTTGGGATCCTTGCCGCCGATAACCGTGCTTATGCCCTTCTTTTCGGAGTGATAAACATTTAGCGTGCAGGTATATTTGTCCTTGGCAAGGCGCAGCTGCACCCCATAATCCAGCTCCCGATGCTCGGTGCAGATTATCCCCGCACGCTCCAGCAAGGGATAGAGATTGGCAAGGTAATGCTCCAGCTCTTTATGCATCTTTGCGGTATGCTTGCAGCACCTCTCCCACAGTGTACAGCGAACCTCCGGCAACCAACACATCATCCGCTTGGCAATCTGCCAGAGCAAGGCTTAGTGCCTCAGCCACCGATGCAGCAGTTTTGTAGGGCACATTATGCTTTGCCACAGCCGCAGCCTGAGCTTCCACTGTGGCAGCACGGTCAGATTGGTTCTGGGCGATGTATATCATGTCTGCGCTTTGGCAGAACAGATGAATCATTTCGCTATAGTCTTTATCCGCCAGAATGGAGATGAGGAAGCGTAGTTTACGGTTGGGGAACATCTTATGCAAGGTATTGGTAAGTGCGGTAACGCCATGCACGTTGTGTGCTCCGTCGATGATAATTACCGGGTTGGTGGAAAGCACCTGCATCCTGCCTTGCCAGTTGATGGTCTGCAGTGCTTTGCGTACAGCTTGCTCATCGGGTTTAATCCCGTGCTTTTTGGCATAGATGATGAAGGCAGTAAGCGCAGTGCCGAGATTCACCGCTTGGTGTTCGCCTATCAGGTTGGCTTGCAGGTTCTTAAATTCATAGCCCGCAAAGCTGTAATCAAAGCTCATTCCGCTAACCATGTCGCTGTTTATCGTGGCAAACCAATCGTGATTATAGCGGAAAACAGGAGCTTTCTTGGCATACGCCACGCCTTCGATTATCCCACGGGGGGAATCCAGGATGTCACCCAGCACCAAGGGCACAGCTTGCTTGATGATCCCCGCTTTCTCTCCGGCGATAATCTCCAAGGTTCCGCCAAGAGTCTTCACATGATCCAAGCCGATATTGGTTATCACCGCCACATCGGGAGTAAAAAGATTAGTGGCATCCAATCTGCCGCCTAATCCCACTTCCATCACCGCCACCTGCATCTTGCGCTCGGCAAAAATGGCAAAGGCTATGGCAGTGGTAATCTCAAAGAAGGAAGCATCCCACTTCTGGAACAAAGGCTCATACTTGTGAAAGGCAGCCAGAACCGTTTCGAAAGGCAGTTCCTGACCCATAATGCGGAAGCGTTCCGTATAGTTTATCAGGTGTGGTGAGGTGTTCAATGCGGTGCTAAGTCCGTGTGCCAAGCAAAGAGCTTCCAGCGTGGCAGAAACGCTGCCCTTGCCATTTGTTCCGGCTACATGAAAGCCGTGCAGTGCCTTCTCCGGATTGCCCATATCGGCAAGCAGTCCGGTCATGCGATTGAGCTCCAGCTTCACATTGCCGGAGTATTTCTGGTAGATGTGATCCAAGAATTCTTGATATTGCATATTATATCCTCTATTTGGCGGGGCATAAAAAAAGCTCAAACAGCATCCGCAAAATCGAACGCTGTTTGAACTTCATTTTGATAAAAGTATGTTATTCTGCTACGGGTGCTTCCACTGCGCCGAACTTGTCCGGGAAGAGGATAGCACGCAGAGCCGTGGTATTCTCTTTGCGCTTCTGGAAAGCATTGGCATCGGTCTTCCAGATTTCGATATACTTCTTAATCAGCTCTTCTTTGCGGGCACCGTTGGAACCGGTTTCTTTATCTATAAAGTCTATATCTTCAATCATATAGTTCTGCAACTGAGTGGGGTCCATATTCTCATAGAATGCTTTGGGCAGGAAATGCTTGTGATAGCCGGAAAGATTGGGGCAAAGCACAATCACGCCATAGTTATGCTTAACTTCTGTGCCAACCTGCTCGGCAACATACTTGCCATAAACGAGATACTCGTTCTTTTGGCGGGAGGTTTCGGGGCAATAGCGCAGAGAAGGGAGATACTTGCTTTTGGGATCGTTTTTCTTGGCGGTTTTGGTAAGCAGGCTAAGGTCTCCGCTGAAATCCTGGTTGGTATCACGCATATAGTCCGTGGTAGCCACCCAGATCTGCTTCATGTTGTTGATGCAATCATCAACGTTCTTTTCTTTATCCAGATTATAAAAATTCGGCACTGCCAAGATGAACACCAAGGCAACGAAAAGGATGATACTGAGCACAGTATAAACCGAGATTCCGCTTTGGTTACGCAGCATAAGTCACTCCTGATATGAATTCTGCTTTAATGAAATTGGAGGGGGTATTCTCGTCAAGCCTTATTTTTTCGGGGGGAGGATTTTGCCTATGTAGTTATAGGTCTCGGGGATGTCTCGAAATCTACTGCGATAGTCTGCATCCCGGTCAATCTTGGTGCCTTCCATGCGGTTAGACACCTTGGTTTCACCCCAGTTATATGCAGCCAATACCAAGCTCCAATTGCCGTTGTAACGCTTTTTTAAGTACAGAATGTATTTGGCGGATAAACGAAGGTTGTAAAAGGGCACAAACAGCAAGCCACGCTTGTGCTCTTTGTGGATATAATGCGCCGTGGGCTCCAGTATTTGCCCCAATCCAATTGCCTGAGAGGGCGAAACAGCAAAGGTGCGAAACGAGCTTTCCGTCTTAATCAAGCGATAGAAAATGGCAGGGTCAATGCCGTAATAAACCGCCACCCCAACGGTCATAACCCGCACCGAGATGGGGTTGTAAACCAGAATTAACAAAATAAGCAGCGCCAAAACAACCATGCTGATTATTGCGGCGCTGCCGTGTTTTCTTTTCTTTTTCTTCACTTGTTTGGGTTTAATTATGCTCGCTTTCAGCTTAGCGTAAACGCTTCTTGAAATCGTTCAACTTAAGTACGTGAGACACTTCTTCGTTGATTATCTTACGCAGCACAGCCTTAGTTTTGGGATTGCTGATGCCATCGGCAATGGCATGGAAGTATAGCAGGGTGTCCTTCTCAAAAGTTATGGCATTATCCACAACCCCAAAGATGTCTTTGGCACCCGCTGCAAGCTGGATTGCGCTGTATTCGCTGTTGAATATTCTGCCGTCCACTATGGTCTTCAGGTACAAGGAAACGAGTTCCCAATCTGTGGAAAGCTCCAGCACATCTTTGTCCAGTTCGTCACGCAGACTAAGGAAGGTCTTTTCGTGGTTCAGCTCCTGGTCGCGCAGGAACTCGATGAATTCGATTGCTTCCGCATTAAGGTCTTTACGCTTGGAAGCCTCATGGTAGAAGGCAAAGCCGTTCTTCTCAATCTGCACTGCCATTTCGATAACTTCATTAACAGAATATACTGCCATTTTTCCTCCTTGGAAGGCTAATTATTGCTCTGTTACATATGATACAAATTGGGGTAAATAAGTCAAGCGAAATCATTAGCCCATTTATTAACTCTCGTTGCATCCCTCTGGTTCGGATGCCACCTCAGCACCTCATATTTCCGAGGTGATTCCCTCATCCCACCCGGGAGTCACGAGGGAGTCACCTAAGAATGACCTGGCATTTCTTGCATGAGTGTTCGATTTAACACGGGTTGAATTCCAATAAGAGGGAAAGAGGAAAAGAGAGGGAGAGCTGTGGGTTAATCGGTAAACGTTAGACGTTAAACGAGCTGCGCTCATTTCAGGTTAACGGGTTAACAGGTTAGTAGGTTAGTAATGACACTGAGTGAAGGTGCGTACAACATTCTTTTAACACAGAGAAAAGCAGAGCGAGGGCAGAGAAAAGCAGAGGAGGAGAAGGTAAATGGGATTGTAGGGGCTTTCCCTGTGTGTCTGCCCAAGAGTGTTGACATTGCCGTCGTTTTCTCCGAAGAAGAAGACTCGGTGGCTATTGGAGTTCATGGCGGTGTGGATAATTGTGGAAGCGGCATCCTGCCGCTTTCTCGAAGGGTCTGCCCAATGAATGATCATGGCAGAAACAATATCCTGCCGTTAAGCCCGGAGGGCGATATCCCATAGCGATGGGTTCGGAGCATTGCGCAGCAATGCGCAGACCCTCGTTACGGCACCTCACGACGTGACAAGCCCCTAAGGGCGACACAACCCTGGTGGGTTAAACGGTAAATGTTAATCGGGCTGTACAGATTTCGGAGATACAGAGGGATAATGCGCATTGCAAATAGCATTGAAGGCTTTTTTCAACACAGAGAAAAGCAGAGAAAATAAGAAAAAAGCTGAGGGGGGGGTAATCGTTAAACGTTAGACGAACTGCGTATAATTAACAACCATTCGAGTCCCATGGGACTCTCCCCGTGGACTTATAGTTCATATTGCTTGCAGACACAAACAACATGTAGGGGCTTTCCCTGTGTGTCTGCCCAATGAGCTTGCAACTATAAGACAGCCTAATACACCACAATCCGCTTGCTGCTATGGTGTTGCCCTGCTGCACTCACCTTGATGATATACACCCCGCTGGGGAGTTCGGGAAGTTGGATGCTGCTTGTATCCCCTCGGCTACTGTCCTGCGCTTGGAATACCCGCTGTCCTTTGAGGTTATAGAGGCTGATGGTCTTTGTGTTTAGCTGGTCATAGCCTTTCCCCTGATAGCGGAGGGAAACCGCTTTACCAACAGGCAAGGGATTGGGATAGCTACTGAACTTCAACGCATCATTAAGCTGTGGAGCAAGCTCATCCTCGGTTGCCACGGAGGTGTCCGCAAGCTGTGCATTACCGGAATAGATTACCAGAGCGCCAGGAACATCGGAAAGCCCCGGAGGTGATTGGGGTGCTCCAACTGCCAAATCATCAAAGCCATCGTTGTTAAAATCCCCACATGCCAAGGCATAACCGAAATGCGAATAATAGGGTATCTCATCAGGAGGGGTTAAAAATAGATCTGCAGTTCCTTTGAAGTTCTGCTTTCCCAACCAAATGGCAAGTCGTCCGCTATCACCCCATGCTTCGTAATCCGAGCCAATAAGATCATCAAAGCCATCATTGTTCAAATCTCCATGGATCAGGTCATAATGTGGCCAGTCAGTTCCAAAGTAAACGGGATAAAGCTGTACATCCCATTGGGTTGTGATTATGGAACTACCCTGCCAGAAACACCCGTAACTAGCGTTCCCATCATATATAGTTCTCCCTAGGAAATCATCAAACCCATCTCCATTAATATCCCCCCCCTGCAATGGGTTTCATATAACGCTCATATGTACTGTATTCTACCAGATTCAAGCTATCGCATTGGGTAATGTTTGGACAACCGTAATAAAGGGTTACACTATTATTGGATGGATCGTTGTAATTGGAATGCCCGATTACAAAATCGGAATATCCGTCATTATCTATATCGCCAACTCCGTTGATAGCTGGATAGGAACGAACATCATAATATGTATCATACACTGTTTGCAGAGTGAATACACCTCCCCAAAGTATCTGAATCAATTTCCTCTCCGGTCCGCTCCAATCGCTGATAATTCCGATGTCATTACAACCATCTCCGTTGATATCACCCAATGCCCTGGGAATAATTGATTCTACACCAGGTCTGGCACCGTAATAATATGCAGGATAATCATACTGAAGGCTCGGAGTTGTGGCGGGGTTCTCTCCCCCAAAGAATACACATATCCGTCTGTATCCGGGAGTAACAGCCCACGTCACACGTTCGCTAACGAAATCATCATAGCCATCACCATTTACATCTCCCGTGCTTATAATGGATCTTGGAGAAAACCCATCGTGTGGATCGCCAAAGATAGTTAACTCAGGTGAGGTATCAAAGTTATTACCCCCATACATGACCATCAAACGATCATATTCATAAATGCCCTGGTGCTCAGGTCGGGGATTATTTAGTTGCTGCACAATGAGGTCTTTGATGCTATCTCCATTGAAGTCGAGAGAAGCAAGGCTGAATGCCATACCGGAGCTAACATATTCTCCCTGTAGAATGTGCATAATATCAAGATGGTTTGTAGCAAGCATATTGATGTTTATCAAAGAAAAGATGCAACATACAGTATAAAATAACCTATTCATGGTTCCTCCCATGTGAGGGTTGTAAGAGTATTGGCTATGCCTCTTAGCCCTCGGGAGCAGAGTTATACAATTGGAATAATATGTCAAGCTAAATGTTATATAATTATTTCCCATATTCCTCTGCTTGTTGTCTGTTAATCCGCACAGTTGGCGAAATGGATGCCGGAGCACTTCTCTGAAACACAGAGGAAAAGCTAAGGAAGGCAGTGAGAAGCAGAGGAAGAGAGTGGCATTGGGGTTCAAGAAGAGGCTTTCCCTTGTGTCTACCCTACATAACATTATTAACCTGTTAACCAGCTAACCGCTAACTTTCATCCCATTTCTGTCACCGAAATGGAAATCTGTCCCCCGCATCACTATGAAGGCAGATGGAAGCAAGCAATGTTCTTTTTGCTTGACTAACAAGCCTTAGTTTGGGAATTATGCTTCACTATGAGAAATATTAAGATGTTCGGCATTGAGTATGCCCTGTGGTTATACATAACGGCTTGTGTCAGTTGGCTCTTATTGCGCCTCGGGGAGCATAGCATGGATGCTTATGTAATCCTACTTATCCCCGCCGTGATTGCTGTGCTCATGCTTTTTGTGAAAGGCAATATGGGCAAGATGGTGGTGCATCAGGATGAGGTAGGAAGCTTCTGGAAATGGGAGCTTGGCTTGGGGGTGTTAATCTCTTTGGTGATGGCATGGATGATGGTGGAGGTGAAGCCGATGGCTTTCTTCACCCAGGCGGCGAATACCCGCTCCATCCTCAGCGGTATTTTTAACCCCAATCCCCAGGAAATGGTGCCCATGCTGGCAGCCTTGATGGAGACTATTTATCTGGCTCTGCTTGCCACGGTGTTTGCCATACCCTTTGCCTTTGTGCTCTCATTCTTTGCCGCTAAAAACCTGATGTTTGGCACCTTGCCGGGTAGGTTGG
>CALDSN010000060.1 GCA_937924555.1 uncultured bacterium
ATGGATTTCGATGACCTTTTCTCTGCGCTTGCTTCAGATAAAATTGATATGGCTATCTCTTCCATCACCATCACCCCGGAGCGTTCCAACCGCTTTGATTTCTCATCCCCCTATACCACAACCAATCAAGTGCTTATCTCCCGCAATGACTCTTCCATAAAACTATCAAACTTTGAAGATGCGGGTAAGTATAGAATTGGCTCTCTCCGCGGTACCACCGGGAGTATCTATTTAGATGAGCACCTGATAGACCGCGACCTGATGTCCAAGGCAAACCTGAGGCTCTACGATACAGACATAGAATCCATTAGCGAACTCATTAAAGGTAATCTGGATTTTGTAATTATCGACGAGGGAGCTGCCAATGGATACGCCAAGCAAAGACCTATAAAAATCGCCTTCACCATCCCCACTAACGAGAAATACGGCATTGCCATGCAAAAGGGTAAGGAACTGAACGATAAGATTAACAAAGCCGTAAACGAGTTACTGGAAAGCGGTGAGATAGCCAATATCATCAAAGCTTACACCAAGTAAAGCCCCAAAGCGAGATAACCCTTAACATATCTGCTACTTAAGGTAGTTTAATCCCCTTTTCTATCTAGGCACTCTTACTGCTTGCATGGATGCACTACCCATGCCACTCTCACTCTTTGTCCCTCTCACCTCCATCTCACCACCAACCAAGTATTGCAATCCAACATAGCCGAGACCACGCCGCGAATCCGCCACATTGCGGCAGAATCGCGGCGTGGTTGTGGCGTCATCGAATCACAATACTTAGTTGGTGGTGAGATGTATGTTAGGTGTATTCATAGTGGACTTCCAGTTGACCTTCTGGGGAGAAGAACTTAACCAAAGATTGATATAAACGCAACGAGAACTTAACAATCCCGGAGTATTATAGAGGTGTTGCAGATAATAATTCAGGAGCAGTTAAGCATGAAGAAAGCGGATTTACATTGCCATTCTGTTTACTCTGAACACCCCTCAGAGTGGTTCTTGCAGAAATTAGGAGCTAAAGAGAGCTATACGGATCCCATGATCATCTACCAAGAGGCAAAGAGACAGGCATCTCATCAATCCACAATAGCATGTGCAGATTGGGATGTAGTTTTGGATGATTTATTAGGTAGCGATCAGATAGATTAATGGGTAATGCGCCATGAGCAAGCGCAGTACAGGAACCTCCTCAAAAGCAAGGCAAGGATGGCTTACTTCGGTAAGCCATCTGAGTATATAGGTATATGTCTGCTTAGTTTAACACACAAAGCTTGTGGGTGCTGCATCCTGCTTTGTTGCTGATACGGCATAGATAGATACCGCTTGCCAACCTGTTTCCGGTTCTGTCCATCGCTTGGAGGGTATGCTGCTCTGCCTTAGTTCCAGAGTTGTAGCGGGTAACTAACTGCCCACGGAGGTTATATATCTCCACGCTTGTCAATTCTGCTTGAGGAAGTTTGATGTTAATCGGCATGCCTGCTTTCACAGGATTAGGGAATAATTGTATATCTGCAGGGGCTTGCACCATATCATCACTATGGCTACTTGTGGTGATGTAAAGCTTGGTGCATAAATCAATGGGGCTTGATGTTCCCGCACCAACAGCTTGCCAGTTTCCATCTGTTCCGTTCGAGCTTAGCCATGCCACATCAGCAGCAATCGGCGGAGTAGCGCTTCCCTGCCAGTAGTATTCCACTGCTAAGGGGTACATATAGTTTGGGCTGTGGAACTTCTGTTGCACATAAATTCTGGTTTCCTGGGGAAAGAAAAGTGGTTCGGCAAGCGTTGTTGTATAGAATCCATGGTACTTCAGAGTGTCCGGCTCTGTCTCTGCCAATAAACCGCTGAGGTGTATCCCATCAAAGTTGCTGAATAGCTGATAATGCATTATCGTTGGGCTGGAGGTTGTATAACTGCCAAGCATATCCAGCCTGGATCCCGCAGGGATGGTGTATTTTATCAACGAATAAGCTGTGTCGCTGCCCAAGCCCCAGTCTCCGATATAGCCCACCTCATCATATTGTAATATCTTTCTTTGGCTGTCATATGTTTCAGATTTGTTCCAATAGGCTGGAAAGCGGTTGATGAGATAATCCCGATAGGACACATAGAAATATCCCTCATCACCCCAATCCGTACCCCAGCAGTTGCGTACAATCCATGCTCCTCTGCCTCCCGCTGTGCTTATCCCATCATCCCAACCGACCAGATTCACCAGATGGTTGATGTCCGCTCCGGCATAGCCGGGAAAGTAATAAGTGTTATCTGTCGTGTTAAAATAGGCATCGCTGAAGTTCATTGCCACATCCAAAGCACCATAATCCATAATGCACTGCTTAATCTCGTTCACATCCACATTCTGTGGCAACCACACCGCTTCTGTAACATAGGCAATGGGTGTGATTCCAGAATGATACTCTCCGATATCAAACTGGAAGGGATCTTGCGATTCCAACACCGGACCAGCACCTCGCATAAAGTAAGTGGTGCTCATATAGCGATTACCTCCGGTATGCAAGCCAACATAGCCATGGCCATAATAGATGTTATTCTCCGATAGGTCATATTCACCAAAGCCGCGTTGCCGCCAATTGCTTTCCACCGCTGCACATGCACTGAAGCACCAACAGGCAGAGGTGTAGCCTTGATTGCGGATGGGGCTGAGGAAACGGGTTTGGCGCAGGTCGTAAACAGCGGGCAGGGTAGGCTGAGACTTAGCTGGGTCGGATGGCTGAGCGTAATCCAGATTATGTTCCGGGATATAGTCGCCATACCTTGCGGAACGCAAGGGTTCAGGAGTGGCATAATAATCCACTAATGCGGGATTAACGGGAGCAAGCCCCGCACCAAGCGCAAGGCAGGTGCAAAGGGAAAGTAGCAGCATTATATAGCGCATGATAAACTCCCGTAATATTAGTGGCAGGCTGGGACACCCGCTTCGGCAAGCTTGAGTTTACAGCTAAAACCGTCAAGTGCTTTGTTTGCGGGAGGTGCATAAATTTTATTGACCGATTATTGGGTGATGGCTATGCTACCGCACGGTGAATTGAAGTTATGCGAGGATGGGATGAAAAGAATTTTTATCGGGTTGCTTATAGTGTTGTGGATGGCGGGAGCAGCGGCACTGAGCATACATGGCAAAGTGGTTGCCGTGATGGATGGGGATACCATCGAGATTGTGCGCAGCAACAAGCTGTATCGCCTCAGGCTGGATGGGGTGGACTGCCCGGAAAAGAGCCAAGCTTTTGGTGCGGTAGCTAAGAAATTTACTTCGGATAGATGCTTTGGCAAGCAGGTGACCGCCAAGATTAGCAGCAAAGATAAATATGGCAGGTATCTTGCCAAAGTTATCCTCCCCGGAGGGAAAGAGCTAAACGCCTTGTTGCTGAGAAACGGCTATGCTTGGCATTACAAACAATATAACAGGGATGTTGCTTATGCTAAGCTGGAGAACTTGGCAAGAAAGGAGAAACTTGGTCTGTGGGCTGATAGAAACCCCGTTCCCCCTTGGGATTTCCGGCATATAAAGTCCGATACTCCAAAGCTGAGCAGCGGAAAGTATCTGGCTTCACAGAACTCCAAGGTGTTCCACAAACCAAGCTGTAAGCAGGCACAGAAGATAAAGGCAGCCAACCGGGTTTGGTTCGCTACTCGCAATGCAGCCCTACAGGTAGGTTGCAAACCCTGCAAGCTGTGTAAGCCATAATGGGCTTCCCTATTGAAGGATATTTAGCAAACTCTCTCTATACGCAGTGAAGGCATCTCTTCCCCTTTGTGTCAAACGCACCATGGTGTGTGGTTTGCGGTTTAAGAACTCTTTCATTATCTCCAGATATCCGTTTGCTTCCAATTTCTGCAGGTGCACAGAGAGGTTTCCCTTGCTTAGTCCGGTTTTGTGCAGTAGGTAAACAAAATCTGCATTCTCCACCACATACAGGTATAGCATGATGTTTAGGCGAGCAGGCTCGTGGATAATGCGATCTATATCCTCTACACTCGCTTTGGTTATGGTTTCTTCACTATTCATCTGTTAGAACTGGATACTCTTTCACGAAGGACAGCAGGCTGTATAAACCAGATAGCAGAAGAAATGCACCGAAAGCAATCATAACTACATACAAGGCATCTCTGTGCAGCCCAAGCACAAAGAAGCGGTTGGCGATTGCCACAACTCCCATCGCATTCAAGGTTGCCATTATGTTACTGCGGCTGGTAAAGACCATGATACCCAGAAGCACTACTATTATAGCAGTAGCCCACATTAATAGCAAGGGTTGATGGTTCTCCTGCGGGATAGTTCCGGGAGAAACCTGATTGATGAAAAAGACTGCTGCGCCTACAAGTAACAGGATACCAACTGCCCATAATGAATACTTGCGCATGGAACCACGGTCTCTAACTTTAGCATAGCCTATTCTGGGGTAAGTGAAGCGTTTCCTTAGACTCTCAATTATCGTCGGCATCAGGGGAACAAACATTACAAAAGTGTTTCCGTTCCCATTCATTTGCAGCAACATCGTAATGATCAGAAAAAATCCCGCAGCAATACGGGGAATGCCATCCCGATACTGTTGTTCGGTAGCAACATCATTCTGTACTTGTTCAAGAAGTGGGTCTTTCATAATTACTCCCTTTGTAAAGACTAGTTTATGTGACAAACTTGTTTGAATGGCTACAGGGGTCAAGCTTTTTCTTTGGGGATATCGCTGTTCAACACCTCATCATTCTGAGGTGACTCCCTCGTCCGACCCGGGAGTCACGAGGGAGTCACGAGGGAATGACCAGACATAGGAGTTAGCGAGTAAGCAGCGTCATGCTGCCAAAATTGATGAGAATGCTAAAGGTGATGAAAATGTATTTCCCTATTGGCGAGTGTTGGTTACATTATCATCATGCATAATAGAATAACATACTTCCGGGAGGAACACATGAACACTAAGTTTAAGCTGAGTATACTCTTATTGCTGGTTGCCGTGATCTTAATCGGCATCACTGCTTGTGGCAAGAAACAACCCACCGTGCTGCGTATCGGCACCAATGCCGAATATCCCCCCTTCGAATCCAAAGAAGGTGAAAACTTTGTGGGAGTGGATATGGATTTGGCAAGGCAAATAGCTGCCAAATTGGACATGGAGTTCGAGATAATCGACATGGATTTTGATACCCTCATTCCCTCTCTTGGCTCTAATAAGATTGATCTGGCTCTTTCCGCCATCACCATCACCGATGAACGCAAGGCTCAGGTGGATTTTTCCCAGCCATACTATGTGGCAAATCAGGTAATCATTGCCCCCAAGGATTCCAAAAATGTGCTTGGTAAGATTGAAGATATCGGCAAGTATAAGGTTGGGGCGCAAAACGGCACCACCGGGCAGATATACCTCAGCGAGAATTACGTGGATAAAAACCAGATGCCCAAGGATAACCTGAAAAAGTATCCCACCAACATCGAAGCAATTACGGATATGTTGAATGGGAATGTGGACTTTGTGATTATCGACGACAGCGCTGCCCAGGGATACTCCAAACTGAAGCCGATAAACATCGTGCAGAAGATTGAGACCAACGAAAACTATGGCATCGCTATGCCCAAGAATGGGGCTTTGAACGAGAAGATAAACGCAGCGCTGAAAGAACTGATGGATAGCGGCGAAGTGATGTCCATCATTCAAACCCATATCAAGTAAGCCAAAAGCCGGCAGGAAAAGTGCTGGAATCCGTAATCTACATTTTAACCAACATCCCGCTGCTGATGAAGGGAGTGTGGATGGCAGTGCAGATCACTGTCCTTTCGGTGTTACTGGGGATGGTGATCGGCATTGCGGTGGCGTTTTTGCGCATCTATGGAAGCAAGAATATGCGCAGATTGGTTAGTTTCTATGAATGGGTGTTTCGCGGAATACCCCAATTGGTGCTGTTGTTCATCGTATATTTTGGTTTGCCGGGGATTGGGATAAACCTAAGCCCCTTTCTGTGTGTGGTAATCGGCTTGGGATTGTGCTCTTCCGCCTATCAGGCACAGATATACCGTGGGGCAATCCTCTCCATCGGCAGCGAGCAGATGGAGGCAGGCTTATCCCTGGGACTAAGCAAAACCAGAACGCTATTCTATGTAATTCTTCCCCAGGCAGTACGCTTGTCTCTGCCGGGATTTACCAACGAGTTCACCATTGTGCTGAAGGATTCACCTTTGGCTTATGCAGTGGGGATTGCGGAGATATTGAAGTATGGCAGGGATTTGATTGTAAGCAGCTTCCGTCCTTTTGAGATATACTTGGCGGCTGCTTTAATCTACTTTGTGCTGTTTCAGTTGTTTTACTATTTGTTCAAAGCCATTGCCAGCCGATATCAGGTGCCCGGCTATATCATCAGCGGAGAATAGGGAGGTTATGTGCCACTTGTAAGAATCGAGAATATCAGTAAAAGCTTCGGGAAGAATCGGGTGTTGGATGGCATCACCTTCGATATCGAACCGGGAGCGGTTAAGGTGATAATAGGTCCTTCCGGAACGGGTAAATCCACCCTGCTACGCTGCATCAATATGCTTGCTCCGCCGGATAGCGGAAAGATTTGGCTGCAAGATACAGAGATAACTGCTCCACATACGGATTTGATTAAGATACGCCAAAAGATTGGCATGGTGTTTCAGCACTTTGCCCTCTTCAAGCACCTCAGAGCGGTGGATAACGTTGCCCTTGGCTTGCATCGGGTGAAGAAGATGAACCGCAGCGATGCCTACGAAAAAGCCAAGCAAAACCTGCAGAAGGTGGGGATGCAAGATCACGGAGATAAGTATCCGGCACAGCTTTCCGGTGGGCAGCAGCAACGAGTGGGCATAGCCCGTGCTCTAGCGATGGATCCGCTACTGATGCTGTTCGACGAGCCTACTTCCGCACTGGATCCGGAGCTTATCGGTGAGGTGCTGATGGTGATGCAGAAGCTGGCGTTGGAAGGCATGACGATGGTGTGCGTGACCCACGAAATGGGCTTTGCCAAGAGCGTGGCGAACGAGATTATCTTCATGGAAGGCGGGCACATATTGGAAGCATCACCCCCTGCGGAGATGTTTAACAACCCCCGAAATGAACGAACCCGTAGCTTTCTGCATAAGATTAATGAGCTATACGGAGAGAGCAAATGAGCTTCTTTGCCGTGCTGCCAAAGTATTTGCCTGATCTTGCCCACGGCTTGTGGCTAACCATTGCTTTAACTTTGATAGCTGCGGCACTGGGCTTTCTGCTGTCGGTGCCCTTGGTGCTTGCCCTGCTATACACCAAAGGGATACCGCGGATGCTGGCAAGGCTGTTCATCACCCTGGTGCGGGGAACTCCTTTGTTAGTGCAGCTATTCTTCATCTACTATGGTATTCCGGCTTTGGGGATACGCATCCAACCCTTTAATGCTGCTCTGATAGGCTTCATCCTGAACTCTGCTGCGTATCAGGCGGAATATCTGAAGGGTGGATTTATGGCAATCAGTTCGGAGCAGATGGAGGCGGCATACTCCATTGGGCTCAGCAAGTGGCAAGCGGTGCGGGTAGTTATCTTCCCTCAGGCATTTCGCTTTGCCATCCCGGCTTTGTCCAATGAGATTATCTATCTGGTGAAATACACCTCCGTGGCTTATGTGATACAGGTTCCTGAGCTGCTGTCGCAGGCAAAGTTCTTTGCCAGCGATACCTTCTTTCACCTGCAGATATACTTCCTGATTGGTGTGGTTTATCTGTTGCTGATTTGGGTGGTGAGCAAGCTAAGCGATATGCTGGAGCATAAGCTGCACATTCCGGGCTTTGACATTGCGCATCTGAGATAAGCGTTCTTGACAGAAAGCAGCCACTTTAAAAGGCTGGTGCCAATCAACGATAAAGAGGCTGTAATGAAGAAGCGTCCCTCTTGGCAGCAGTATTTCATGCAAATGGCATATCTGGCAGCAGAGCGTAGCACCTGTATCCGGCGTGCTGTGGGTGCGGTTATGGTGCGAGACAATCAGATTATTTCCACGGGTTACAATGGAAGCCCCAAAGGTGTTCCGCACTGTGCGGAAGTGGGCTGTCTGCGCGAACAGCTTAATGTCCCTTCCGGTCAGAAGCACGAACTGTGCCGGGGAGTGCATGCGGAGCAGAATGCCATTATCCAAGCGGCTATCAACGGTAGTTCAACCCGTGGAGCAAGCCTTTATTGCACACATCAGCCATGCAGCATTTGTGCGCGGCTTATCATCAATGCCGAAATCAAGTCGGTTTATATCAGCGAAGCTTATCCCGATGAGTTGGGTGAACAGCTCTTTCGTGAAGCGGGGGTAGAACTGGTGCAGTATGATATTAAAAGCAATACCATGAGGAAGTTAGTGTAATGGGAGTATTGAAGCGTTTCAGTGTGGCAGACCTTATCATCATCAGTGCGATTGCAGCATTGGGGATAGCGGTCAAGCCTATTGTGGGTCCTATATCTAAGTTCATCTCCACCCCTTTGGGCATCCCAGGTGGCTCTCTGGCAGGCGGCTTCTATATGATGTGGCTGGTGCTGGCGGTGTGCATCGTGAACAAGAAATATACCGGCACAGTGTTTGGCATCCTGCAGGCAGTATTGGTGCTGCTGGTGGGGATGTCCGGCAAACAAGGAGCCTTCTCGCTGGTAAGCTATCCTCTTCCCGGGATTATGGCGGATGTGCTATTCCACTTTCTGCGCCACAGACAGAAGCTGTTTACGCATCTTGTGCTGGGGATGGCAAGCAACGTGACGGGTTCTTTGGTCACAGCCGTAATCTTCTTTCACCTGCCGGCGATGATGGTGGGGGTGAACTTCGCTCTTGCCACTGCCTCTGGTATTATGGGTGGCTATCTATCCTATGGCAGCTATATGGCACTACACAAAGCAAGGATTGTAAAATGATTAGATACTACTTTTTGACTATGATACTCGGTTTAAGTTTCTTAAGCCTCAATGCCCTGGAGCTTATCACCCCCGAGGGTAAAACTATTAACTTCGATAATGCCGAACTGCACAAACGCGAAACCCAAGAGCTTAAGACCAGCCGTGAAAAAGACGGCGTGGTTAGGCTGAACAACTGGCTTGGCTTCCGCTTCGATGTATGGCTTAAGCAGCAAAACTATGGGAGCTTTAACAACATCCGCTTCGAATCTTCTGATAAGTATATGGTAAGCCTAAGCCTTGCAGAGTTTAACGAGGTGGAGAGCTGGATAGTGCTGGCTCAGGATGGAGTTCCCTTCGAGGGGAATTCGTTACGCCTGATATTCCCCACCCTGCGGGAGATGCAATGGATACGAGACCTAAAGCGCATAGTGCTGGAGAACTTTGTGCCCCTGCCCATGCCGACTAAGTTCATGCTGATGAAGCCTTTTCTAAACACTCTCACCTTGCAGCATGAACCCAAGCCCTTCGTGAATATCGATGGCTGGTTCTTTGCGGATATCCTGCCCCAAATGTGCCAGTCGGAACAGTATCAGGTGGTGCTATACAGCCGTGATGGCTTAAAGCAAAACCTGAACTATCCCTATCACCTGGAAGGTGCTGTGCTGGAGAAGAGTTCCGAGGGGACATATAACCTGAAAAGCCCGCAGATTCCCGGAGGGATGTGGATGAAAGACATCATCTATCTGCAATGTAACGGCGTAGCGCTAATTGATCAAGGCAGCCTTAACAGCCTGATAAACCTGCATAAACTGCTTTCCTGGAAGCCAAGCACAGAGCTTAGCTTCAGCATCCACAAAGCGAAGGAAACGCTTAAGGCAGGCTTTGCCGACGCCTTGGCAGAGCCGCAAATGTTCGAAGGAGCTATATACTTCGAGCTTAACTGATGCTGGATATCTGTGAGTTCTCGCTAAGCTATCCCGGCAAACAGGTGCTGGAAAGCTTCCGGCTTTGCCTAGCCCCGGGCACGGTGTGCGCCATCACGGGTGCCAACGGTTGCGGTAAGAGCACCTTGCTTAGTGCCATCAGCGGAGTTATCCCGGAGCATATCAGCGGAGTTGTGCAGGGCTCAATTACCCTCGAAGGCACCGATCTAACGGTGATCCCCCTAAAGGAGAAGCACCGCTATTTATGGCATGCCTTTGCCAATCCCGATTCCCAATTCTTTTTCCCCACCTGTGAAACAGAACTTGCCTTTGCTTTAGAGAATATGGGCATTCCTCCGGCTCAGATACGGCAACGGGTGGACACGGCTGCAGCCTTCTTTGGGCTGGAGCACGAACTGCAGAATTCCCCCCTAAGCCTCAGCGGAGGGCAGAAGAAGCTACTGCTCTGCGCCATAGGGATGGCAATTTCCCCGCGTCTTTACCTGCTGGACGAACCTGCTGCGGGGCTTTCTGCCTCTTCTACAGAGCTACTCTGCAAATGGCTGACATCACTTAAGCAACAAGGCTGCATCGTGCTGGTTGCGGAGCATAACCCGGCGGTGATTAGCTTGGCGGATAGCGTGATAGACTTAGGTCACATCCATGATTAAGCTTGATAAGCTCCAATTTGCCTACCCGGGCAGAGAAGCCTTGTTCTGTAACTTCTCTCTGCATATCGCCAGGGGAGAGAACATCCTGCTAATGGGAGAGAATGGTTGCGGTAAAAGCACACTGCTTAAACTGATAATGGGCATCCTTATCCCTCAGGCAGGAAGCATAGATATAAACGGTAAAGCCATTTCCCGCTTGCAAGCAGAGATGTTCACAGATGTATATTACCACAGCCAAAGCACAGCAGAGAACCTGCTTGGCATCAGCCCGGAGCAGGATTGGGACATCTGGCGTATATGTATGCCGGATCTCCCGCCCCTTCAGGAGAACACTCTGTTCACAGAACTTTCCACCGGGCAGCAGAAGCAACACTCACAACGAATCTTACCATACCTCATGGATAAGTTTTGGCTGCTTGATGAACCCCTCGCTTCTCTGGACAGCGATGCTCAGGCGGACTTGTGCAAGCTGTTGGAGCGCAAGATGCTATCCAACCCCGGGATGCTGCTGATTGCCCATGAACTTAAGCATGAGATGCTTCCTTTCACCAGGGTGCTTACCCTTAAGGCGGGTGTGCTCAGCTATGCCTAAGTTGCATCCTCTCAGCCATATCCTTATCTGCCTGGTACTAAGCAGCTTGGTGTTTGCTTGTGGCAAGCTGTATATCCTGTGCCTAATCCTTGGCATCAGCTTGTTATACTCCACTCTCCGCAAGGCTTACGGCATCAGGAAGAGCTTGCTCACCCTGTGGAAGAGCCTACCCTTTGTGCTTTCCGTAGCTGTTTTGCAGCTCATTTTTCGCCGTGAAGGTGATATCCTGTGGTCATACAGCATCCTCGGCATAACGGAGGGTGCGCTGTATTGGGCAGGGCTTATCTCACTACGTTTTTTAACTGTTATCCTCTGCGCCAAAGCTCTCTCTCGCAGCAGCTTTCCGGAGTTTCAGGCTGCCTTTGCCTTCCTCCGTTTACCGGAGGAATTTGCCTTCATGCTCTCCTATGGTGTGCAGCTTATCCCTGCCTTTGGCACCATGCTGAAAGGCTTTATGCGCAGCCTCAGGCTACGGGGAATCGAACCGACAAAACTGCCATGGAGCAAGCGTTTGCAGGTGTACCGCACCCTTGCCGTATCTGCTTTGGCGGGAATTGTTACCAATAGTCAAAGCTCCGCCATTGCTTTGGAACTGCGTGGTTTTCGCAGCAGCGGTAAACGTAGCTATCTGTATAAAAAAAGCGTCGGGCTTGCCGACGCTTGCATCTTCGCAGGGCTTATCCTGCTGATATATTTCAGCTTAGCTTAAGAGTTTATTCCCCCAAACTAAGGTTTTTCAGTTCTGTTAGGCTTATTTCCTTATCCGTGCTGCTGATATAGCTTATTTTCACTCTATCTCCGCTACCTGTGATGGGCAGATAGCTGCTAAGGTTACTGGTGGCGATATACAGGATGCCGGGAGATTCCTTCAGGTTAAAGTAGTAGAAGGTGCGTCCGTCTTTGATATCACTGCCGAAGCGGGCGATAGTCCCTTCCTTGCTCTCCTTTCCGGTGTTTCCCTCAGCCAAGTTACCCACTCTGCTGCTCGCCATTGCCATTTGGAAGTTATCCCGCGCTGACTTCAGACTTTCTCCCACACCCACCAAAGAGAAGTCCTTCACGGACACGAAGCAGAACATCTTAACCAATCCTGCACTATCCTTCAGGGTCATGAAATAGGTTGCACTGCCGTTCATGTTAACCAAAATAGGGAAGGTGGCACGGTACTTAAAATTCTGCACTTTACCCTCGGCGGATTGCATGGCGGCATGCTCTGTTGCGCCGGATACACGGTACAGATGTGTGCTTTTATTGCGGGTATCTATCAATGTGAAGCCCACGGTTCCTTCATCAGCACCCACGCTGGATAATCCGGTATAGAAATAGCTGCGGTTATCCTTGCCAAAGATTACGTTATAGCCTTCGGTAAGCATCAGCATATCGCGCTTGCCAAACAGGGTGTTCCAGAATCCCCGCACATACTTGCCCCACCAGTTTAGCTGTGGCATCACGAAGTATGAAGGTTGGACTCTGTCCACCCAAGCGGGGATGTTGCTATCGTCAAAGCCTTCGGCTGTCTTGACCAGGGGATAGTATTTTATTTCACCTGTACTGGCATGAACTGTAGCCAAACCGGTGGCTTCTCTGCCCTTAACACCAATCTTGTGGGTGTATGTGGTTATCGTCCAATAGGGTTCACCCTTGTCGTCAATCTCGAAGGTGTCACCCGCCAAGCCCATTCCGGCAAAGCCGTTCTGGTAAAGATGGCGGAATAGTTGTTGATTGAAACAACTGTTCTTTTGGTACCTGATATTGATGGGTTTACCGTTCAGCTCACGCACAAAGGTGATGTCCTGCGGGTTGGTGGCAGAAACCTTGATGTAGCCGGGAGTTCCATTCTCGATATTTGCCAGCCACTTAAAGAATCCGCTATGCAGCAAGGGAATAACCCAAAACAGGCGATTCTCCACCATCTGGATGGTGGGATATCCAAGAGTTACCCGGCTGCCCAGGGCAAAATCCTCACCCAATTTCTTTTCAGCAAGGGAAGCGGCAAAAGGACGGTCGATTATGGGAACCTGTTCCAGATTGACAGGGGAAACCAGTTCCGTGAAGTTGGTGGATTCCACCTTGCCGATGAGGTTGCGATACTTTTGGGCATTGAAGATGCCGGACGAAAAGAAGGGGCTTAAAACCAACCACACTGCCAAGGCGATGATGAGGTATTGGGCATACTTAGCTGTTTTACTGAACAGCAGAAAGGGAGAAATGCCAATGATGAAAGGCACGATCCAGCCCAGGAATCTGAGTGATAATACAGGTCTCACAAAATACAAAACATAGGCAAAAATAAGGATGGTGGCAATACTCGCCAGTGCAACACTCAGCTTCGGCAGCTTAATATTTATCTGAGTTGCCTTGGGCTTCTGGGCACCATTTGGCGGAACAATAGGCGGAATCAACATGCGAACTCCTTTGGAACATATTTCTTTACATCCTCTACATTGTTGAAAATCTGTCAAGTTAAGTTTGAGTTGGCATGCCTCTATTGTTATGGTCACCCCAATTCGCTCGACTCGTCATTCCCTCGTGACTCCCTCGTGACTCCCGGGTGGGACGAGTGATTCACGAGGGAATCGCCCATGTTTAATTATGCAGGTAAATAGGAAATTTGCCGGTTTGACTTGACAAATAGTCTATCCGATTTACTTGAACAAAAAAAACAGGGTGTGGTGATATGCCGGACATCTATTAACTCTCCGAAAACAGACGCATCAAGCTATTTGGTTATAGCTACAGAGCGGAAGTGCTTTGTAATAATAGGCTTTCCCTTTGGGACAGCCGTCAAAGATATATTTACATTGGAGATAAGATGTTACAACCCAAACATGCCCCTTGTGGAATAGATTGCGCACTATGCGATACATACTTGGCAACCGTGGCTGATGACGATTCCCTTCGCCAAGCAGTGGCAGAAAAATGGAGCTTACTGTTCAGCTATCCCTTTAAAAAAGAGGATATCAATTGCGTAGGTTGCACGGATGAAGGACCTCACGGCATATATTGCGGGACTCTCTGCGAAATACGTCCATGTGCAACTAAGCGCGGAATGTCTGATTGCAAAGCATGTCCTGATTACTGTTGCGATATGCTGCGTAAGAACCAAGAAGCTTCAGCACAATACCTAAAAGACTAGAGATACGATACTGCAGAGGGGAGAGGATAATTGTATTCCATCTCTCCTCTGCTATTTCCGTTAATGGAATGCGGAAAGTGCAATTTATATGGGGGAAAGCACCTTGTAAGTTGTATTAATACTTAGAACAGATTCTAAGGAGTAATGATGAGAATACGCTCTGAGATTATCAGTGCCACAGAGCTGAGCAGCTTGATTTTAGCCCCAAACCAAACTGGTTTTCCGGAACACTTTCCCAAAGCCTGTAAGGGTGGCAACTGATAGCAAGCTATGGCTCCTGAGCAATTTGACCACTTCATCAGCACAAATAAGAACAGGATATACAATTATATCCTCCGCTTTGTGGATATTGATGAGGATGCTCAAGATATTCTGCAGGATGTATTCATTGCTTTTTATGACAGACTGGATAGTATAAAGCATGAAACAGCTCTGCCATATATGTATAGAATGGCGCACAATATGGCACTTAACTGGAAGAAAGCAAGCAAAAGGCATGTGCTTAAGCCCAGTGAGGATTTTGAAAGAATACCCGATAAACCGATCGTTACCGAGAATTACACCGCCCTCAACCAAGCCATAGCGCTGTTGCCGGTGAAGTTGGCGATGGTGGTGCAGCTATTCTATTACGACAAACTTAGCTATAAAGAGATTGCGTCCGAATTGAAGCTTAGCAGCAAGGCGGTTGATTCCCTGCTTAATCGAGCCAGGAGAAAACTGCGGGATAGCATAACTATTAACGAACATGGCAGTTTTGAACTTCGGAGCAGGGGTTAATCCCGCTAAAAGGAGCTTATGATGAAATCTAGGGATGTACAAACCGAGAACGCGAAAGCAATACTGTTGGAGGAAGCCCTTAACTCTATGCCCTACAAAGAACTTC
Organism: uncultured bacterium; assembly: GCA_937924555.1. Classification (GTDB taxonomy): domain Bacteria; phylum Cloacimonadota; class Cloacimonadia; order Cloacimonadales; family Cloacimonadaceae; genus Cloacimonas. The sequence continues at coordinate 15,082 of CALDSN010000060.1, forward strand.
CCCCATATGTTGAACAGCGTATATTGGCATCTATAAGAGAGCATGCGGACAGAAAGAACAGAATCGTGCACAAGCCTCTATCCCGCCTGCAGTGGGCAATGCTTAGTATGGGGTCAATAATCGTTTTTTACTCCAGTGTTTCTTTCACCAATCTGGCGGTGAGCCAAACAACCGAGAACTATGATAGCATCAGCGGAATCTATGAAGTGAGTGATTCCGGTATTCTTGAGCTATACAAGGATTGAGGGAGCTAGCATGAAGAAGAATTGGTTAGTCGTTGCCCTTCTACTTTCCGTGGTATTAAACTTGGGAGTGTTAATCGCCCTCAGTATGCACTGGCACCACAACCATCAGGCAAGAGTTCTGCAAACAAACAACCCTCCTGATTCCACCTTTATGCATACCCAAGAATGGCAGGAAGCAAGCAAACTGCTTTTTGCAGAAAGAGAGAAAAGTAAACCCCTGATTGAGAAATCAATTCTTGCCCGACACAAGTTTATGAGAACACTCGCCGGTAAAGATTTTAACAAAAAGGAAGCAAGCCAAGCCCTTGCAGATCTCCTTAGTGCTCGCGATGCGATGGAAAGGTCTTTGGGCAACGGGCTGCTGAATGTCCGCGCTGCTATGCCCGATTCTACTGCCTCTGCCTTCTTCGGTAACAGGTTCCATCAAAAGGGGCTTATGCGCGAATGGAGCTCAGAACGCATGGGTCCGCCACCTGCGTATTGCGATTCTCTGCTTCCAGATAGTATGCCAAGGAATGGGGAGATGCTTAGGGAAAGAATACGGGAAAGAATGCATAACAGAAGAACTATGCTCAGAGGCAGACGCCAAGGGGAGTGAACTGAACCATTGGTAAAGAAAGGGGCAAAATGAGGGGGATAGTTTGGGAATGAAGTCTATATTTTTCATCAAATAGAGGTTGTCTATTGACAGGAAATGGTGTTGTCTCCATTTTGACAAGCTAAAGGAGATTTGAGTGCGACTGAAGAACCTTAGCCCCAGTGAGAAGCATAGCACCTACCTGTTGTTGCTTGCGGCAATCTTTAATGGGGTTGTACAAAGCTTGAACCAAACGCAGGACATCATTGCCCGCAAAGCTCTGCACGCCCAAGATTGGCAGTTAATGGCAATGACCATGATCTGGCCAATCTCGAACTTCCTTTCTATATGGTGGGGCAGGATATTCGAGAAATCCTGCCATAAGTCACGCTATTTCCTGCTAGCCGGTGTGGTGGGACGCCTCACGATGGTGTATGCCATTTGGCTGGTGAGTATGAACGAATATATGCTTCTGCTGGCTCTGCTTTTCTCCGCCAACTCCTTGCTGATTCCCGCACAGAACAGCATATACCAAAAGAACATAGATAACAGCAGGCGAGCCAAAGTGTTTGGCTATACCATCAGCATCAGCATGGTTATCTCGATAGCGGTCACCTTCCTCGCTGGTAGGCTGTTGGATATCCACGAGCAAAGCTTTCGCTGGATTCTTGTGGCTACGGGATTCTGCGGTTTTATTAGCTGTGCTGTGCTGTCCATGATCCGCATACAAGATCCAATAGCTAGCCCAAGTTGCGAGAAAACACCATGGAAAGACCACATCCTGGAGCCAGTTAAACGCACCTTGGCATTACTTAAAGAAAATAAACCCTTTGCTGCTTTTGAGCGGAGCTTTTCCATCTATGGTATGGGATTCATCATGATGCAGCCGATTATTCCCATCTATCTAGTGGACAAGCTTAATCTAAGTTATACCAATAACTTTCTTGCCAAGGGAATCATTTCCCAGATTGGCATTCTGTTTCTTTCCCCTGTTTTGGGCAAAATCCACGATCGGGTGCATCCATTCAAGTTTATCAGCTACAGCTTTGCTTTGCTAATGGTGTTCCCATTGATGTTTGTGGTCTCCTCGCTGTGGAGCGGTGTAAGCATAATCCCCGTAGTAATCGTATTTGTGGCTTACTTCGTCTTTGGGATTGCTATGACTGCTATAAATGTATCTTGGAATATGAGTTCCATCTTCTTTGCGGGCAAGGAGGATGCCAGCATGTACCAAAGCGTGCATGTTACCATGACGGGTATCCGCGGGTTGATAGCCCCTATCCTAGGTTTTACACTGCTGCAACTATTTAACATCACAGCAGTATTCGTGGTGGCCGCAGGTTTCCTTGCGTGGGCTGCCATCATCAGTTATCGGGATTACCGCCGGATTAGCAGATAAACTAAGCATACTATGAAACAAAAAGGACGGAGCTATGTCCGTCCTTTTTGTTTATTCAGCAATTATGCATTAGGGGTAAACTAAACTGCATGGCGCAGACACTTTAACCCAATAGGCTTTTCCGGGAGACATCTGTGTAACAGTTCCGGCTATACCCCGCACTTCCTGCACATAGGAAGAGATGGAAGCTAAAGCTGTACTGACTGACATAGTGGTATCAGGAAGATAGGACACCATATTCCAGCCTGTGTTAAGCGTTTGAGGATACGAGGTGGGGCTAAGGAGCTGTCCCTGCACTTCCACAGCACCGGAACTGCTGTTGTTAACCCAATATGCCTTGGCTGTTTCCAAAGAGCCCAGGGTGTTGAAATGGCTAGCCATAGATGGGGCATAGGTTTGGGTGTTATCCTTAATCTGCAACAAGTTGCCGCCAAAGACATCGTTATAATCACTACTTCCCAAATCAATATTGAAGCTCAGCAGGTTCCAGCCGGGTTGCAGACTGATGTTTTGGTAGTGGGGTAACTCACCCATGGTTATGTCCAGAGGAGTCTTGGTATCGGCATTCACAACCACACCGCTGATAACCTTATCGGGATAACCGCTGGCAGAAACCGTTAAGTTGTAGGTGCCGGGGCTGAGATAACGGTAGAAATCCCCTTTGGCAGGATCGGTGTTAACGGTGGAATAGGTGGTGTCATAGCCGTTAACAGTTATTGTTGCCTGCAAGGGATTGCCATAGGGGTCGTGGACGATGCCGTGGATGCCGTACAGAGCTTGCTCCAGATAGGAAAGCATGGCATTGTAGTTGTATGTCCAATAGTTGTTCAGAGTTGAGGCAGCGGGAAGTTTGGTGGTGGATATCTCTATGGTAACTTCTCTGCCATGGGCTGCATAATTCACCCAATCCTGTCTGCCGCCACCGATTACATACCACACAGCTCCGTTGGTAACCCCACTTGAGTTAACACTGGTGAAGTAATTGGAGGGTCCGACAGCTTTAGCAGCATTGGCATAGACAAAGCTGGTGGTGCTGTACCATGTATCGTCTGCATGCAAGCTGTAGGTGTAATCCCAAGGGTAGTTTACCACTTCGGCACCACCATGGAAGTTGGCACCAAACACAAAATGATGGTTATTTATGAAATTCATCATATTGGTTGTTTCCACTTGGCGTATTTGCGTTACACCATAATCGTCAGCACATTGATTGCCGTTTATGTCAGGGAAATTGCGATTAAGATCCCAGCCGTTGTAATTATACCTTCGGGCACTGCTTACAGTGGAGTTTCCGCCATAGTAAGTGCCGTCGGGATTGGTGTTGGGGCATATCCACAGTTCCATATTGTTCACGATGTTTGTAAGGCGACTATCCGTGCCATAGTTGCTGAGCAGAGTATCGATTAAACGTTGCAGCAGGATGAAACCTGTTGTTTCGTCACCATGGATGGTTCCGGTGTACATCACTTCCGGTTCAGCTTCGTCTGTGGTTACATTATCCGATATCTTGGCAAAAAGCACTTTGCGTCCACCGGCAGTGGTGCCGGTATCCACAATCTGGCAAAGATTGGGATAAGCTGCGGCAAAGGAATTCATTGTCGCCACATAGGTTTCGTAGGTGGGATAGCTGTCCCACAGCTTTGCCTGGCTAACGCTGCGGCTCATGATGGGTTCCACCAGACTGGAGGGAGCAGGCAGGAGCCGGGTTTTGTAACCCAGTTCCTGAAATGCTTTCCATTCATCGTCATTGGCATAGGCATACACCCAATTGCCTTTAACATTGTCAATGGAGATAATCTTGCTTATATCCTGCAGTTCTGCTTTATTCATCAGCTCGAACTGGAAGTAATACTGGTTCCACTGCTTGGCGTAGATGCCAAGAGCAAGAAGCAGCAGGACAGATAGGATAATTAGTTTCTTCATTTATTGCCCTTTGTGGGAGTGGTTTTTTCTGCCACTATCTTATAGAACATCTGAGGTGCACTGGTAATGATATCCCAGCTAAGCGAACTAGTGGAGCCAACATAAGTGTATGTACCGTAAGGTTCGCTGCAGCTATAGATTTTATAGTTGTTGGCATGAGTAACGGCATTCCAAACCAATTGCGCTCCGCTCGGGGTGGATTGTATCGCAGCCTGAGGTGCAACTAAAACCACCGCCAGAGTACCGTTCAAGGGAACAGGTTCTGTCTCGCCATATACTGCTCCGCTTTCCACAGGGAGTTCTTCCGGTACGGGATAGATTGTGTCTGTGGCATGTGCATATATTTTGAAGCTTACCACTTCATCCTCTGAGGCAAGGTTTACCACTAGGGTGGTATATGCCACAGCACGATCAATTAGCACAATCTGCCCTGTTGCTCTGCATTCATCACCCACAAAGGCAGCAACCATATCATTCAACTGAGCAGGGATATTATCGATAGTCACCACAGCATACACGGTAGCAGGATTGGTGGGATAAACCACAGGTTCCCATTCCGGCATATTTGCAGGAGTAACTATGATATCTACGTTCTCATGATCGTAATACTGACCATCATACACACTGAAGGTAATGGTCTCTGTCCCGAACCAGTTTTGAGTGGCACCGAAAGTGACAGTGCTACCGCTTATTTCCACCGTAACATTACTGTTACCGGATACCGTAAGCGTGATAGGATCGCTATCGGGGTCACTGATGTAAGAGGCAAAGCTCTGGATTAAGCTGCCATTCTTCTCGAAAGTGAAGCTTGCCGGTAAGGTGATAACAGGGGGACGATTGCCCGCTGTGACTTCCATAAGTACCTGCACCGTCTCCATAGGATGGACAGGGTCATTGCTACTGATAGAAAGCAAGGCTTCATACAAACCTGCTTCCATCCCAATTGCGGAGAAGCTTCCGGTGATGGTTTGGGTGCTTCCGGGGGCAACGGTTCCGCTAATGGGGCTTGCACTGAACCAAGTGATAGGAGGAGTGCCCGCAGGAAGTGTGATGTTGCTTTCAACCACATGTGGATCAGCACCCCAAACATCGCCATTCAAAATATATGCAATGTTCATGGGGGTTGAGAAATTGGCAGGAACACTTACATTAACTGTAGCTGTTGCGCTGTCATTAGCACCTTGGATCAAACCATATCCGCTGGAAGTTTCACCATGCCAGTTGATGGTGATGCCTGTTCCGGAGCTCTGATCTGGAGTCATCTCACCGCCATCTCCGCCCACGAAGTTTGTTGCACTGTTCACAATCACACCGGCAGGGAAGGTAATGAATACATCCTTTATCCATTCTGTATCCGTGCTGGGATTGGTTACGGTGAACACCCAGTCCTCAGTAGTTCCGGGGCTGTATTCGCTAATATCAAGAGTGAGGGTTGCACCTTCGATGCTTCTATTCTCAGTAACACTAGCTTGGCGATCTGTTAGAGATATTCCTCTGCTGCGTACTTCTGTTACGCCAATGGTGTAGTTAAGAGTTTGAGAGCCGGTGTTTGTGATGTTGAAGCTATCGGTTCCTTCTTCACCAACCAATAAACCTGCTGCAATCATATCTGCATCCACAGCAATGGTGGGAGGAGTGTAACCGGTTCCGCTCACAGCCATATTGTATGTAGCCATGGTACCGCTATTGGTAGCAAACACCACGTTCCCGCTATAGGTATTCGCAGCAGTGGGGCTGAAGCTAAGATTAAAGTTCTGAGAAGCGCCACCGGCGAGGTTGATGCTTACTACGTCGCGGGTATCAGCACTGCGGGTTGCCACAGAGAATCCGGTGGGAGTTGTAATCGTACCGGTTAAGGTCTGTTGACCGGTATTAGTAACCATGAATGTCTGGGTACTGCTCGCACCAACTGCCACACTGCCAAAGGCTATGCTGCTCTGACTTACATTGATTTGAGGACTGGTGGTTACGGGAGCAAACATGAATTTCACATTGGGACGGGTGGTGGCAGTAGAGCCGCCGGTGAAGACTGCTGTCTGGTCGGCAGTGTCCAAGCGAGCATAGCGGTAACCATCGGTTACTGTGGTGTACTGCACCGTTCCGGTAGAAGCATAATTTGGAGTGAACACACTAAAAGCAGTATCCACCAGAATGTTGTCCGTGCCGTTCCACAGGAAGGGGGTGCTGAGGGTGTACATGTTGTAAC
>CALDSN010000061.1 GCA_937924555.1 uncultured bacterium
ACGAGATCTGATCGTGACTGGAGTTCAGACGTGTGCTCTTCCGATCTAATCTGGGCAAGATTACCATTCACTTGGGCAAAGACACCCTCCATGGTGGAGAGATAAAAGCCCTTGCGGATGATGCTGTTGTGCCTAACTGCTTTTCTTTTCATGTTATTCTGCTTCGTACCTGTCCTTAATATGCTGCTGTTCTCTGCTCAAAGCAGGCATCAGAGCGTATTCTGTCCAGTATTATTTATACCCCCATGATGAGAGGAGAAAATATCATTTGTTCAAATAGCACCAAAGCATTAACTTATCATAACAAGAGTGGGAAGGAACCATCCGGATTGTAACGCGCAGGTTTGAACCCCAGGAACGCTTACCTAGGTTTGGGAGTGTTTATGCCAAGCAACAAAACAGCGGAGTCCACAGCTATTAACAGACAGCTTATAGAGCTGAGGAAGAGGTTTGGTACTTCTCTGTATGTGTTTTTCATGTTGAGTGTTACGCTAAGTGCTTTGGCAATAGTGTACCTGCTCTATGAAACAAGGCAGATGAAGATATCCATTCTTGATGATTTAACCGCTATTGCAGATCTAAAGGCTACTCAAATTGCTAACTGGAAGAACGAACGCTATGAGGATGCCAAGCAGCTTTATGAAACTCCAATGCTTCAACAAATGGCTTCAGCTTATCTGCAACATGGTGATTCTGAACATAGTAAGGTTCTGTTAACTCAGTGGATGAATCTCTATTACAAGCAAAATGACTATTCTTGGATTGCCCTGTTAAACCCTCAAGGACAGCCTGTGCTGTCCATCCCCTCTGGCAACAGCGCTCCAAAGGAAGACCATTTTGTTTACGTTAAGGCTGCGATGGACTCCCTGAAGATCATTTGTAGTGACTTGCATAAGGATAAGAACTCGGCTAAGGTATCAGGAGAAGGCATATACTATTCATTCTGGGTGCCTGTGCTTAATCCTAGTAACCCACAAAGCAAAGCTCTGGGAGTATGGCTGCTCCAGATTGACCCCACAATTACTCTATACCCCATTATAAACTCTTGGCAAGGCTCCAGTAAAACGGCAGAAACACTGCTGGTTAGACGGGATGGCAACGATGTTCTATTCCTGAATGAACTACGCCACAGAGAGGATACCGCCCTGAAGCTACGCTATAATATCGAATCCAATCCACAACTACCGGCAGCGCGGGCAGTGCAAGGATTAAGCGGAGTAATGGAGGGTATAGATTATCGCGGAGTGAAGGTTGTGTCTTCCATTTGCGGAGTGTATGGCACACCTTGGAAAATCGTGGCAAAGATAGACAAATCTGAGTTGTATCTCCCATTAAGAAGGAGGATACACCTTGTATCGTTTATTGGCCTTGTAATGATCATTCTCTTGGCAATGGCTATCCGCGAGATGCAAAGGCGCAGAGATGCAGATTGGCTGAAACAGCAATTGGTGCTGGAGCAAGAAAAAGCCCTGCTTCAAGAAGAACAGCGCAAAATTGCCTTAGAATGGCAATCCACTTTCGACAGTATCAGTGATGCCATTTGGTTGCTGGACAAAGATAACAAGATCATCCGCGCTAATAAAGCGACATATAGCTACCTTAGCAATCCGGATACAGAGATAATAGGCAACCATTGCTGGAATGCGGTCCACAATCTCGAAGCACCGTTTAAGGACTGCCCTTATGCGAGAATGGCTAACACCAAGCAACGAGCCATATCTGAGGTTAGAAATGGCGATAGATGGCTGATGATAACCATTGATCCCATTCTTGATGAAAACAAAGAGCTCATCGGCTCGGTTCACATCATGCGGGATATCACCTCACGCAAGCTTTCCGATGAAGCACTGCGGGAAAGTGAATACACCTTCCGCGAGCTATTTGAGCACATGAGCAGTGGGGTAACCTTTTATGAGCCGATTGATGATGGCAAAGATTTTCGTATCACCAGCATCAACAGTGCAGGAGAGCGAATAACAAAAAGAAAACGTGAAGAGATTATCGGTTATCGTATCAGAGAAGTGTTTCCCGGGGTTGAGGAGATGGGCTTGTTAAGCGTTCTGGAGAAGGTTAATGCCACAGGATTGCCCATCCAATATGAGACGCACTACTATCATGACAAGGTACTTAGCGCATATTATGATAACTACGTGTTGAAACTGGAGACAGGCTATATTGTGGCGATATATGACGATGCCACCCAGAGAATGGAGGCAGAAATAGCACTTAGCAGCCTGAACGAGGAACTGGAACAGCGGGTTGAAGAACGTACCGCACAGCTTGCTTTAGCCAATCAAGAGTTGGAAGCATTTTCTTTCTCCGTATCGCATGATCTGCGCTCACCTCTCAGGGGGATTTCGGGCTGGAGTCAAGCTTTGCTGGACGAGTATGAAGCATGCCTGGATGAACAAGGAAAGGAATATTTGAACAGAGTAATCAGCGAAACCCAACGTATGGCTTCGCTAATTGAGGGACTTCTAAAGCTTGCTCAGATTAGCAGGGCTGAGTTAAGCCCATTGGATGTGGATTTATCGGCTTTAGCGGAAGAGGTGAGGGATAGGTTGTTGGAGCAAGCTACTCACCCGCAGGTGGAGTTCGAGATACAGCCCAACCTTCGGGCATTGGGAGATAAGGACTTGCTGGAGGTAGCGCTTACGAACCTCTTTGGCAATGCCTTGAAATTCAGCATGAAGCGGGAGCTTCCCAAGATAGAGTTCGGCAAGGTTCCCAACCAAGAAAAAACCGTCTATTATGTACGCGACAACGGAGCAGGATTCGATATGGAGCATGCAAGCAAGCTATTTGGCGCATTTCAACGCCTGCATAAAGCTTCGGAGTATCCCGGCACCGGTGTGGGTTTGGCTACAGTACAAAGGATAATTAATCGACATGGAGGAAGAATCTGGGCTGAATCGCAATCCGATGCAGGTGCCACATTCTTCTTTACCTTACAGGAGCAGTCATGAACAACAAAATCATCTTGCTGGTGGAGGATAACCCCAGCGACATTGAACTTACCAAGAGAGCTTTAAGTAAAAGTCACATAGCAAATAAACTGGTGATTAAAGAGGATGGGCAGGAAGCATTGGACTTCTTGTTCACCGAATGCAGTGTAGGAAGAGGATTATTACCAACCTTGGTGCTTTTGGACTTGAAGCTCCCTAAAGTAGATGGGCTGGAAGTGCTGAAACGGATAAGGACAAACGAATTGACACGCCGCATCCCGGTAGTAATCCTCACCTCATCGGGGGAAAAGATGGATATCGGCACCAGTTATGACTTAGGAGCAAACAGCTATATCCGCAAACCAGTGGATTTCAATCAATTTGTGAATGCAGTAAACGGCTTGGGTTTATATTGGCTGGTTATTAACGAAGCACCGGGGGCTTAGGCTATTCTTGTTTGTTAGAGCCTGTTAAGTAATCTTCAATAAACAACAGCACTGGAGTGTTGTCAAAAGACTTCTCTACTGTTTTAATCACTCCTAAATGACTCATAAGCTCACGATCTCCCGAGCGGACTGCACCTGAGAAGATTATCGCAGGAGTTTCTATCCCCGCTTCACGGATTTTGGTAAGGGCATACACTCCATCCATACCCAAGAGGTGCATATCCACCAACAGGATATCACAAGGCTGCTTGGGTAGTATTTCCAGAGCTTCCTGCAAGGTTGCTGCGCCTACAAAGTTATGCTCTCTCTTCTTGCATGAACGCTCAAAAAGCCTGCGGATCCCATCTTCATCATCCAGCATAAAGATATTGGCGGCCAGCTTCTTCGGTTTGTCTGCATCCAATACCTTGCGAATCTGGACGGCTATTTCCTTGGAATTAAACGGCTTTTGGATGAAAGGCATACCTCGCTCAAATACATCATATTGCACAATGGCATCATCCGTAAAGCCGGACATGAACAGCAGTTTCTGCCCGGGAATAAGCTTCAATACTTCATCAGAAAGCTGCTTCCCGTTCATTCCGGGCATCACCACATCGGTAATCAACAAATCCGGTTTCAAGCCTTTGCGTACCATCTCCAGCGCATCCTGACTGTCTGAACTTGAACTTACCCTATATCCCAGATTCTTAATCAGCTTGGCAAAATAGGAAAGTAGGGCTTTCTCATCTTCCACAATCAGAATATGCTCTCCTTTCCCGAGGTAGTGCTGGTCTTGCCCTTGAGGAGTTGTGCGTTCCACTTCTTCATCAGAGCAGGGGAACAACAGAGTAAAGCAGCTTCCCTTATCCGGCTCGCTTTCTACCAAGATATATCCTTCAGCCTGTTGTACAATACCATACACAGTGGAGAGACCCAATCCCACTCCGCTTCCGATGCCTTTTGTGGTAAAGAAAGGCTCAAAGATACGGTTCAAAGTTGCCTTATCCATGCCGCACCCGTTATCGCTCAATTTAAGCTGCACATAGTGCCCTTCTTTGATGTCAGGTCTACTTAGCAGATAATCTCTGCCGACATGTACGGCCGCAGTCTCGAGGGTGAATACTCCACCCTTGGGCATTGCATCTTTGGCGTTAATTGCCAGATTTACAATAATCAGCTCTATCTGCCCGGGGTCTATCTTGATAGTGGGAAGCATGGAACTTAGTTCGGTCTTGATGATAATGTTATCGCCAATCAGGCGTTGAAGCGTTGCGCTGAGGCTCACCAACAGCTCATTAACATCCATCACACGCGGACGCACAATCTGCATCCTGCTGAAGGTGAGAAGCTGCCTGGTAAGTCCGGAAGCCCTTTCACCCGCCTTCATAATCTCGCTCACCCCAATCAGGAGGGGGCTATCCTGCGGAAGCTCGTCTTTCAATTCTTCGCTATAGCCCAAGATAATGTTCAAAAGATTGTTAAAATCGTGAGCTATTCCCCCCGCAAGTTTGCCTATTGCTTCCATCTTCTGGCTGGCAAGTAACTGCTCCTTAAGGTATCTGCTCTCAGTAATATCGGTCATCACTCCCACAGAGCCGATTACCTTGCCATCCTCATCACGAAGGGGTGCTCCATTTATTTTCAGCCAAATCACATCTCCGTTGACCTTGCGTCCCCGCAGTTCGTATTCATCTGATATTCCATCTATTCGCTGACTATTCTTCAGCACAATCTCGTGCCGGTCGTCTTCGTGGATCAAGTATTGGTTACCCACTTTGCCGATCAGCTCTTCTGGCTTGTAACCAAAGATATTGCAGCAGCTTGTATTGATGAATTGGATTATATCGTCGTTATCGACTATCACCACCCCTTCCCGCATGGTCTCAAACAGCAGGCGGAATTTGGAATTGGAGCTGTATAGCTGCAGCGCAGTCTCTTTTTCGGAGGTTACATCCCACACAATGGCAATCACAGAATTTACTTTACCATCAGCGGCTCTTAACGGGGCACAATTGGCGGTAAACCACCTCCATGAGCCATCTTTATGCTTGGTTCGATAATCCAGCCCAAAGTGCTTCTTACCCGTGCCGATGATGTTGTTTATGGAGCTTATAACCATCTTGTAGTCATCCGGATGCACAGAGTCTTTGATATTAAAGACCTGTTCACGGTCGGCCATGTCATAACCCAAGTATTTTAGCCAGTTGGCAGAGACAGAGATGAAACTGCCATCTGCAAAGATGTTCAAAATAATCCCATTTGCTATTTCCAGATACGAGCGTAGTTGCAACACTTCCTGCGTTAAAGCGGAATTAGCTTGTCTTAGAGCTTCAACTTCTGAGCTCTCCGGTTTGAGATCATCTTTAAGCATCTATATGGCTCCTTTATATATTGCTAAAGCTCTCGAATAACATGCACAGTGTCACCCGTGGGTAAACAGTGCATAACTACCATGAGCGAAACAACATAATGATGCATACAGTATATTTGTCAACATAATTGTGGGCAACTCATTCTTATATGAGTGAAATGCTTAGTAATCACAGATGGAACATGCCCCTTACCCTCTACCCCCCATCATAGCTCCCTGTTTCCATCGCGGTATCATTACGGACTTACTGCGGACAAAGTCCGTAATGAGTCTGCGTTGATACCGTAATAAACCCAAGGGCTAAGCATAAAAAAAGCCACTGCACTGCGGCAGTGGCTTTAACAGACTTTGCTATCTATAACTTAGTAGCGGCGTTGAAATCTGTTGCGATTGAACTCGGCTTTCTTGGCTTTGCGGCAGTCCGGGCAGCGTTGCGGCTCGTTCTGAAGACCTTTTTCTTTGTAGAATTCTTGTTCGCCTTCGGTGAATACGAATTCTTTTGAGCAGTCCTTGCAAACTAAAGTTTTGTCGGCCATGGGTATCTCCTTATTTTTCGGGATCGAACATTCTGGTGTGAGGCTCTCCCGGTACATAAGGAATAGGCTCATGGGAATGTTTAATCGCATATAGTGTCATATAACTGTGGCTCTCTGTTTCTGTCAATACATATTTTAGAAACTTGTCTTATCTACGAAATTAAACGCATCAATCAGCATAGTCGGCACATACATCTCTGATGAAGCAAGTTCTGTGGCACCAAGAGCTAAGATGCGTCTTGTGGCATCGTGCGGTATCTCATTGAAACGCAAATTATTTATTGCATGCTTCACCTTGCCGTTCTCGAAATATAGTACTCCGTCACGAGTCATTCCCGTAAGTTCGCCCGTCTTTCCATCCACAGTGCGGATATACCAAAAGCGGTTGATGATTAATCCTCTGGGTACCATCTGCATCATCTGTTCCTCGCTGACATCTGCGCCGGGAATGTAAACATTATACCCGCTGCATGGTTTGGCATTCACTTTTTGCGCCCAATGACGATTGCAGGGCATATTCTGTAGCACACCGTTTTTCACCCAGCAAATCTCTTCCGCAGGGATGCCTTCGTGGTTATAGGGATCTGCGCTCAATTCTGGACGTTGCAGAGTAGAGTACCAGCTGAACTTGTCACCAAAGAAAGGTTTACCAAGTTGGTCGGTGAAAGGTGTGAAACCTTCATCGCTTTGACGTCGGCTCATCATCCAGCCCATGAACCAGATAAGCTCTTGCAAAGCACCGGGACGCAAGATAACAGCAATCTTCTCCGGCTCGAAACTCTGCATCCCTTGCAGTGCTTCCGCTTGAGCAGCTAAACGGGCAAAGTCCTTATCCAGGCTGAAGGGAGCGAAGCGCTTGGCATCATAATCCACCTTGGTTTCCACGCTACCTTTCTTCAAGGTCATGGAGTGAGCGAAGTTTGTGCTGCAATTACTGCCCACAAAGCCATTCTTGGTGAACATAAAGCTCTCTCCATAATGCTTTTCGGTCATGCCGGACACCGTAGCATCAATCGCTTTTGCTTTATTGATGGCTTGTTGCACAATCTCCACCATCTGCTTTGGTTGCAGGGCTTTGGTTTCGGCATCACAGTTATCCACTTCGGGAAGCTTTGCTGCAGCAGCCGTGGCAATGAACTCCGGATCTTCGGGAGCTAACTTTGCCATGTCCTCTGCGGTTTTTAACAGATAGGAGAGGGTGGCATCGTCGTCTTGGTTAACCGTACAGCTTCCGGACTTTGTGCCAAATGATACATTGAGCGTAATTTCCAGCTTTTCCCCGGCAATGTGCTGGGTGATACCGTTTTGAGCAAAGCGGGTTTGATGGCTGTCACTCTTATTGAGATGCAGGCTGTAATCATCTGCTGTGCAGTGATTCTTGATATATAAGGCAATTTTCTCGGCGTTCATTGGGAACCTCCCACACGGATATTGCGGAATCTTGCAGGCGCAGAACCATGGGTCATGCGTGCGCTTTGGCTGGGTTGTCCCTTACCACAGTTCACCACGCCAAAGGGTTGCCAAAAGCGTTCGTCGCAGATGGCATCGCAGCTGTTCCAAAACTCCGGATTGCATGATTTGTAGATAACCTTTTTTAGTGGCCTGAATAGCTTGCCATTCTTGACCTCCCAGAAGAAATCACCACCAAACTGGAAGTTTACGCGGTGCTGGTCGATAGAAAAGCTGCCTCTGCCTTGGATATACACGCCATCCTCGGTATCGGCTATCAGTTCACCGGGGGTGAGGAGCTTGGTTCCGGGTAACAGATACAGGTTGGGGATGCGGTTAATAGGTTGGTCAAAGTAATATGTTGCCCGGTTACACCCGCGGGAGTAATCCAAGCCAATCTCCATGGCAGTGTCCCTGGTGCTGCCATATTCGTTCAGTATGCCGTCTTTGATGATGTGCCATTTCTGTCCGGGCACTCCATCATCATCGAAACCGTGTGTTGCCAAGCCTTCTTTGAGGGTGTTATCGCCCACAAAATTCACAATCTCGCTGCCATAACGGTAGTTCTTCAGCTTTTCCGGAGTGGCAAAAGAGATGCCTGCATAGTCAGCTTCCCAACCCAGTACACGGTCAAGCTCTGTGGGGTGACCCACGCTTTCGTGCATGGTCAATCCCAAATGGTTGGGGTCTAGGATAAGGCTGCGTCTTTGTTCAGGACCAAGCACATCTGCCTTGACTTTAATCAGCGCTTCCTCGGCAATCTGCTTTGCTTTGTCGATCAGGTTCAGGCTTTCAATCCATTCCCAACCAACCGCTCTGCCACCTTCATCGAAAGTGCGGCTTTGGCTGTCGCCGTTATGCACTGCAGTAGCGATAATCATAGGGTCAATGAACTGGGTGGTTACATCCAAGCGGGTGCCAAGAGTGCTGGCAAAGAGCTTTTCGTCCTTGTGGATAACCAGATAGAACACGGCTTGCTTGATGCCCTCATAGGCAAGCATGGTACGGTTAACTTCCATCATCAGATCCACCTTTTCATGCAGCGGTACATCCAACGATTCAATCTTAACCGGGGTTTTGTAAGTGGCAATATAGCTACGCTCAGGGGCAAGACGGAGCTTCTTGGTCTTGTTCACCGATGCAGAAAGAGCAGCTATATCCACAGCTTTTTGCACCGTGGCAAGCACCGCTTCATCGCTGAATACATTGGAATGGGCAAAGCCCCAAGCACCGTCCTTGAACACACGGATGCCATAGCCATAAAGCACTTCAGTGTTAGTGTGCTTCAGGGAAAGATTTTGCAGGTATATCACCTGGTCTGTGGTCTTTTGTATGCGGATGTCTGCGTACTCAGCCCCGAGGCTGGCAGCGGCATTCATGGCGAGATCCAGATATTTCATATAATCTCCTTAGTTTAACCAAAAATGGTGGCAGCTTTAATTACCCAAGCAGTGAACTGCCCGACAAATATCGCACATATCAGCATATAAATCGCGATGATAATAAGAAACGCTTTGGCAAAATTGCTACGATTGGGGTTATCTGTATTGCCGAAAGCCCAGATGAACATAACGACGATATTCACCACCGGTAAAACACTTAAAACTAATACTACAACCCAATCTATCACTCTCATCACCGGGGCAATGCTGTTGTCGATCAAATTGGGACTGTAATCGTCATCTGTGCTACCTTTCAAGTACTCATCCATCCCTTCTCCTTTCCACAAAGATATTCCCCCAAACATCCGGGATATCACCTGCATTTAGCAGATAATGTGAGAAGCAGCGTGGAACTAAACCCACGCTGCTTATTAACAAATTATGAAAGGGCAGCTCGGCAATGCTCAGCTAGTTTGCGGGCTTCTTCTCCGGCAAGTGTATCGAAGTTGTTGCCACTCCCGGCAAAGATTATCCCGCGTGAACTGTTTATCAGTATATTGGGCTGCTCTTTGCTGTCTATGGCATCGCTCAGAACGGCATCCATGTCTCCACCTTGTGCACCTACCCCGGGTATTAAAATCATTCTTCCCGGAAGCAAAGCACGCATGCTGCGGAGCTCTTCCCTTTGAGTTGCACCAACCACAGCACCAAGCTTGTCGCAGGGGTAGGCTTGCATCCAAGAGGCAATTTTGGCTGCCAGATGCGAGGGATAGGAGGTGCGTCTGTCCCCACTATCCTTTGGTTTGAGGAAATCCATAGCAGAAGGATTGGAGGTTAGGCACAATGCAAAGGCAAAGGCATTCTCCTGCTTCATCACAGGAGCCATCACATCAGCCCCCATAAGAGGGTTAAGCGTGATGGCATCCACCACCATATTCTCGAAGAAAGCATGCACATAAGCCTGCATGGTATTGCCGATATCGCCCACTTTGCAATCCAGAATCACAGGTATTTCTTCCGGGATGTGCTCCATGGTCATATACAACGCATCCAGTCCACGCATCCCATCTGCAAGATAAAAAGCCAAATTGGGCTTGTAGGCAAGGGCATAGGGGTGGGTGGCATCAATTATCCGGCGGTTGAACTCCCAAATGGGGTTCTCTGCTTTCTGCACACATTCGGGTAAGCGGCTGAACTCAGAATCAAGCCCCACACAGAGCAGGGACTTGGTGGCAGTAAAACGCTCGTTACACTTAGACCAAAACGATTTTGACACTATCTTCCCCATCTGTGTCTTCCAGAGACACCTTGATTATTTCCTCTTTGGAAGTGGGTACGTTCTTGCCCACATAGTCTGCCTTTAAGGGCAATTCACGGTGTCCGCGGTCGATCAACACGGCAAGCTGTATTTGCTTCGGTCTGCCAAAATCCATCAGGGCATCGATGGCTGCACGAACAGTGCGTCCTGTATAAAGCACATCATCCACCAACACCACGATGGCATCATCCAGCTCGAAGTTTAGCTGAGAGCCTTTAATTACAGGCTGATGCGAGATGGTGGAAAGGTCATCACGATAAAGCGTTATATCCAGGATGCCCACGGGCACTTCCTGATTGGAGATAAGCTTCAAATAGGCGGAAAGTCTCTCGGCTATAGGCACTCCGCGGGAACGGATGCCTACAAGGCGTATCTTCTCCAAGCCACGGTTCTGCTCAATAATCTCATGCGCCATGCGTTGCAGGCTGCGCTCCATCTGAGCCTTGTCCATAATCTGGCTTTTGGTCTGCATTATTCTCTCCTTCGGGGGATCAATCGGGTTTGATTACTGCCAGCACATCACCTTTACCCACGTTTGCCCCGGAGGCAAAGGGAGCTGCCACAAGGGTGCCTGCAACGGGTGAAGGGATGTTGTTATACATCTTCATGGCTTCCAGCACCAACACGGTTTCTCCGTGTTTCACCTTATCACCAATCTGCTTTTCATACTTAACAAACATGCCGGGCATAGGGCTGGCGATGGGGGTTCCACCCTCAACGGCAACAACCGGAGCAGGAGTGGCAGGGGCTGCCTGCGACACCGGAGTGGGAGCTGGAACAGCCTGAGGCGTAGGTGCAGGACTTCCGGCTTTGGGGGCAGGACGGCTGCTCACCACTCTGGGTGCAGCACCTTTCTCGGACACTTCTACAAGGTAATAGTTACCGTCCACATACACATCAAATTGGCGTACATCTTCGGGCTTGGCGGGGGCTTCTGGTTTGTCTATCATGTTACCTGCTTTGGCTTTTTTACAAAGCTCTTCTTCTTTTTTAACATCTTCAAGGGTTTTGGCTTTCATATCTTCCGGCATGGGCTCCATACCGTGCTTAATCTTCAGGAATTTCTTGCCCGTCAGGTTGTACAGGGCTACAATAAGCTCTTCATCAATACTCTTGGCAAGTCCTTCGCATTGAGTGTGCACATCTGCCATAGCCGGCTCGATCACATCACCGGGACGGCAAAAGATAGGCTGTTCTCCACGCGGGTAGCCAATCAAGGCTTTCTTCTGCACTTCCGGGTCTATGGGCAGGGTTGTTTTACCATACAAGCCGTAACAGAGGTCTTTAACCTGCTCGGTGATGCGGGCATACTCACCTGGTTTAGTATCAAACAAAGCATTGTTCACCGCTTGGATACCCACAATCTGACTGGTGGGGGTAACCAATGGTATCATGCCTAGGTCTTTGCGCACCTTGGGGATTTCTTTGAACACATCATCAAGTTTATCTAACTCTTCCATCTGCCTAAGCTGATTCACCAGGTTGGAAAGCATTCCGCCCGGTGTTTGGTGAATAATCACATCCGTGTCGATGATGGAATACTTGGTGTTATCGGCAAAATGCAGATACTTGGGGATATCCTTCTCCATTTCCTTGCCAATTGCATTAAGCAGCTTAAGATCAAAGCCCGTATCACGGTTCGTACCGAGCAAGCTGCTAACCAGAGGCTCAACCGCAGGGTGTGAGGTGCGATAAGCATAAGGTGCCATGCAGGTGTCGATGATATCCACTCCCGCTTCAATGGCTTTGAACAGGGCAAGATCACCCATTCCGGAGGTAAAATGTGTATGCAGGTGAATGGGCACCTTCACATTCTCTTTTAGCGCTCTAACAAGGTTATAGGCATCATACGGGGCAACCAAGCCCGCCATGTCCTTGATGGCAATGGTATCTGCGCCCATCTCTTCCAGTTGCTTCGCTTTTTGCACATAGTAGTCGATATTGTATATCTCACCGCCCATCCGCAATTCAGTAAGCGAGTAGCATATCGTGCCCTGGAAGTGTTTTTTATTCTTCTTTATTGCTTTAACCGCGGTTTCAAAGTTGCGGAAGTCGTTAAGCGCATCGAACACGCGGAAGATATCTATACCATTATCACAGCAGCGTTGCACAAAAGCATCCACCACATCATCGGCATAGTTCTGGTAACCAACCAGGTTTTGCCCTCTCAACAGCATGGAGAAGGGAGTCCGTTTGATATGTTCCTTCAGGATGCGGATGCGTTCCCAGGGATCTTCCCCCAAATAGCGGTGCATGGTGTCGAAGGTTGCTCCACCCCACACTTCCATAGAGTAGAACCCAACTTCATCCATCTGTTTTGCCACATGCAGCATATCTTCAGTTCTGCCACGAGTGGCAAAAAGGGACTGGTGTCCATCGCGGAATGTAAGGTCTTGTATCTTTATTGGATTAGCAGCTTTGGGGCGGTCTGCCTCATAGCGCATTGTTGTCATCTCCAGAACGCCATGTTTGTCCATTCTGTTCTCCTCTATCTGCTTCTTTTAATTATTCGGCGTTGGCATATATCCCTATACTGCATGGTAAGTTGCCTGCCATTGGCTGCATAGGGATGGGTTGGGTTTCCTGGCTTGGGGGCAATATATCCCGGAGCATCATTTTCCCCGGTGATGAGGGCAATAACTGCGCTTATTGCGGCTAATTCATTCTTGTCCTTCATCTTTTCACCTATGCGGGGATGTTACCATGCTTTTTGGGTGGTAAGCTTTCGCTCTTGGTGGAGAGAATCTCCAGGCCGTCAATGAGGCGTTTGCGTGTTTCGGAAGGCAATATAACCGCATCCACATATCCGCGTGAAGCAGCCACGTAGGGATTATTGAACTGCTCTTCGTAAATCTGGATCATCTCGGCACGCTTGGCATTCTGGTCTTCGGCACCGGTAATTTCCTTGCGGAAGATGATATTGGCTGCACCCTGTGCACCCATCACGGCAATCTCGCTGCTGGGCCAGGCAAATACCATGTCTGCACCCAGATGTCTGCTGCTCATGGCGATATAACTTCCGCCATAATCCTTGCGGGTAACCACGGTAAGTTTGGGCACTGTTGCTTCGGAATAGCACCACAGAAGTTTAGCTCCATGGCGGATAATCCCGTTCCATTCCTGATGCGTTCCCGGTAGGTAACCGGGCACGTCCACAAAGGTGACCAAGGGAATGTTGAAGGCATCGCAGAAGCGGATAAAACGGGTAGCTTTATCGGAAGCATCGATGTCCAAACATCCGGCAAGCACCTTTGGCTGATTGGCAATGATGCCAACCGTGCGTCCGTTCAGCCTGCCAAAGCCCACAATGATATTCTGGGCATAATAATAATGTGGCTCGAAGAATATGCCGTCATCCACCACACTGTGAATAACATCGCGCATATCATAGCTCATCTTGGGACTATCCGGGATAATGCTATCCAGCTCCGGGCAAAGCCTCCAGGGGTCGTCTCCACTCTCTAAACGGGGAGCATCTTCCATATTGTTTGCCGGTAAGTAGGAAAGCAGCATTTTTATCTGTTCAATCGCATCGGCATCGCTTTCACAGGCAAAGTGCGCATTTCCACTACGGCTGTTATGCGCCATGGCACCGCCCAATTCTTCCTGCGTGGTATCCTCTCCGGTTACCGCACGAATAACATCCGGTCCTGTGATGAACATAAAGCTGGTATTCTTTACCATGAACACAAAGTCCGTCATCGCGGGAGAATACACTGCCCCACCGGCACATGGTCCCATAATGGCGGTTAGCTGCGGAATAACACCACTGGCGCGAGAATTGCGGAAGAATATGTCTCCATAACCCCTAAGGGCATCCACACCTTCTTGGATGCGTGCTCCGCCGGAATCGTTGATGCCAACGATGGGCACACCGCTCTTGAGCGCCATATCCATCACCTTGCAAATCTTGGCAGCGTGCATTTCGCCCAGACTGCCTCCACGGGCTGTGAAGTCCTGCGAAAAGGCAAAGACCGGGCGTCCATTAACCATTCCATGACCTGTAACAACGCCGTCGGAGGGAATTTCTATCTTCTCCATGCCAAAGTTGTCGCATCTGTGGGATACAAACATATCCAATTCACGAAAGGTTCCTTCATCAAACAGCATATCCAGCCGTTCACGGGCAGTAAGCTTTGAGCCTTGTTTTTGTTTTTCAATTGCTTTTTCGCCACCCATTTGCTTGGTTTTGGCTTCTTTATCCAGCAATTTCTGTATTGCATCTTTGGTAGATAGCATCAGCTTTCCTCTTTATGTATAATATTTACTTATCTATCCGGGCTACCGGGTTATCTTACAATAACTCTTAAGTTCTTCACGCTTACTTTGTAACCACCGCCAATCATCACATACCCTTTGAACATCTCGGACATATCTGTGATACGGCTGATTCCCCAGTTACCGGAGCGGGCATCCTGAGTGCTTTCGGGAGCGCGCAGGGTGGAATCGTCTCCATAGGTATCGAAGAAGATTACTTCCTGCCCAAGCTTAAGTTCCGCACTGCTGGCAATACGGGTTAGTGCCCACCATTTCGCCCATTCTTTCACACCACTGTAGGCATTCATGAACTGAGCCTGATCTTTGGTTTCCGGGCTTGGAGGGGTAACCAGTTTGCCCAGAGTAACTCTTTCCCATTCGGTATCGCCAAAAGGCTCTTCCATGTAGAAATAGTCTGTGGGTTGAATATACTGTGCGTCCGAGTTTCCGCTGGGGGCTTGAACCACCGCTGCAGGTGCGGAGGAAGGAACACTTAGCACCACATTGGGCAGGGATGTATCCAGCACAACCTTGGGCATACAGCCGAAAAGCACGGCGGCTGAGAAGATAACAAGTGTCAGTTTCAACAGTAAAGAGAGGTAGATATTGGTCTTAGCTTCCATTTTTGTCTCCTAATGGTTCTATGTTATTTTGTGTCATATATACCAGTAAATCCATGCTGCGAAGCAGGTTTATTTTGTCAAATCATATTTGCCTACAAAGCAAGAGAAACTCCACCGGGAGTTTCTCTTAACTTGGAACAAATATTAGTCACCTTCTAAGGGTTATGGCATCTCTAATTTAGGGGATGTATCTCCTCACCTGATAAAAGGCGGAACTAGCTATTGCTGTACTCCAATAGCTGCGTGTGCCAATCCTGCTAAATCCCGAAGCTCCCGATACCAAAGTCCAGGGACCCTGCGGGTCGGAGGCAGAATACACCCTAAACAGCTCTTCCGCACTTGCGCTGTCCCAGCTTAACTCCACCGTGCTGCCAATCTTTTGGATTTGCAGGTTCTGCACAGTAGGGATAGCTGCATTGGCAGTAACGCTAACATCATCTATTGCCACGATGTTCGCCGATGAATCAGCCTTGTAAACAAAAGCCAAGCGGGCGTTTTGTCCATAATATGCCCCCAGGGGAAGGCTCATCTGGGAAGCATATGCATTGCTCTCGGCAATGCTGTTGAAGCTGTACAGCTCTTGCCAACCGAGGACAGTATTTATCATCACATAAAGCTCGGTGGGGTTTTCCGCACTGCTCTGGTAATTCACCCAGAAGTTCAGCACAGTGGAGCTATCTATCCGCATCAAAGGACTAAGCACCCAGTAATACTGCGGCATCTGATAGGGAGTACACATCAATGCCCCATCTCCAGCATGGATATACTGGGAGTCCCAAGCGTTGCTCCATCCACCACCCATTCCGTTTTGCGGTGCTTGGGTGAGAGCAGAACTAACCTTATTTGCCCATCCTGCGGGCGGAAGAAATCCTCCCTCAAAATCCTGCACATAAGGGAAGTCTGTTATCACGCTTTCGGTGCTGAAGGTCCAGATGTCTCCAATTGTCTGCTGAGCACCGTTAAGAGCTATTACCCGCCAATAGTAGGTTTGCCCCGGAACCATATCAAAGCTGTAGTCATAATGCAAGGTCCCGTCATCCTGAGCCTTGGCAGCATTGTTTAGCGTTGCAACCTGCTGGTAATCTGTACTTAGGTACAAAATGCTGCTATCCTGCGAGTGCGATTCATCCCAAGCATAGCTCCAAGACAGGCTGGGGCTGTAGTCCACAGGGACATAGGTGGCATTGTCATAGGGATAGTTGGGATATGGTGCATAAGGTGGATTGATATATGGCGTTACATTGATTGTCCATTGATACATAATGCTGCTACGGCTGTTGTCGTTCACACTCAGGAAGAGCAGATAGCTCTCTCCTGCTTGAGCCAATTCACTTGCGAAGGTGTATGTGCTTTGAGTGGACACAAGCTCGCTACCCAGTATCCATGAGTAATTCAAAGGGTTATTATCCGGGTCATAGGCTGTAATGGAAAAAGCTTGCGAGGTGGAAGCCATCACCGACACGCTGTTATTCATGGGGGTAGGCTCAAAGGGTAATACTTCTGTAACCACAATAGGATTATCCACATAGCTGTGAAAGTAGTTTATGGTAAAGTCGGATTGGCTTGTTCCGCCATGATCGTTGCGCCAACCCACCACCACAAAATCATCTGTTCCCACACGGGCAGCCTGACGGTACCAACCATAATGATCTGTATGCAGATGGCTGTACACATACTCACCCGTTTCGGAATATATCACGATATAGTTGCGTCCGTTAAAGGGCACTCCATAGGCACCGCTTACCAGGCAGTTCCCGTCTTCCAGTTCCAGAATATGGTTAAATTCAATTCCCCCCGGCAGTTGTTGCCATAACAAAGTTCCCGTGTAAGTCGCTCTAAAAGCAAATCCGTCACCATCGTTTTTCCCCGCTGCCAGAATTGAGCCGTCGGGGGTTTGGTATGCGTAGTTTAACACTTGGGTTCCTGTTCCGGCACCGGTGTAGGTTTGTTCCCAAATAACTCCCATTGAGCTGTTAAAACGCACCAGCAGCCCATCATTCCCGCGTGAACCAGCCATCAAGTATCCACCATCTGCACAGATTTCCAAGGATTTAACTTGAGTGGCAAGCCCCACAGCGGACACTTCTATGCTTGCCCCCACTTGAGTGGAAGTGAAATCGTATAACCTTATCTCCGCAAAAGCACCGGAGCCTGAGCCTTTGTTGTCATAAACAAAAAACACCTCTGCGGTGGGTAGCACCTTGAAGCCAAGCGGGGTGTAATAAAATGCCGAATGGACACTTACATCACCGTTGTTGGGGTTTATCACCATGAAGTGTCCCCCAATTCCTGTGCCCTGAGTTGTGCTGCCAATAAAAACACTGCCATCAGACCTTAAGCCTGCATAGATAGCTCTGGTTCTGCCATTAATAAATTCCGATAAATGATAGGTGTTGCCCCAAACTATGCTCCCATTGGGGCTGTGACGCACAACGGTGGGGTACTCCACATACGTGTCATTATAAGTTGAACTGGTGTATCCCACGGTGAGAATATCTCCACCGGGAAGTGATAAAGTGCTATTAGCCGAGCTTTCACCCGGGTTAGTTCCGTTAGGGTTATCCGTATAGCTCCAAGCTTCGTTTATCACAAGCTCTGCACCCAGATGTGCCACAACCAGAATCATAAGAAGAATTGGCAATAATCTAATCATAATTGAACTCCGTTTTCTTTCAATACTCACGTTTAATACATCGTTTCTATTGTCAAGCGTGTTTTTTTCTCTTACTTCCCTCCTTCCCCTTGCCTATGGGGTTACGGTTGAGATGCGGTTGCGCCTCCCAGCAAAGTACTGGGAATCGCAACCGCATCTCAACCGTAACCCCTAGGCAAGGCATTGGCAAGCAACAAAAAGCTTGACCATATCTCCCTTTGCATCAAACATGTAAAATGGACATAAGTTCTGGAGGTATTATGAAAACAAAGCTTAGTGTCATCATCGTGCTGCTGTTGCTCCTGCTGTGTATTGGAGCCGCCAAGCAAGAGGCGTTTGGCAGCATCAAAGGTAAAGTAACTGACGGCAAAAGCAAGGCTGTCCTCGCCAATATTCAAGTGCAAAGCTTCCAAGGCAACACCTTGTATTCCTTCGTTTACACCGATGCCAATGGAGCTTACCGTATGGACAAGCTGCCCATCGGCAAGTATTACATCAAAGTTCTGGAGCCTGCATACAAGGACTATTCTGCTAAAGTGACTATCAGAGCCAAAAAGACAATAATCCTTAATATTAAGCTGCAGAAAACCAATAGACCAGAAGCTCCCAAGCCCGGAGCAATGACCCAAAATGCAGTAATCGATTATCAGGAAATGCGGATTGAAAAGGACAGGATAGGCTCTGCTGCGGGCACAGCATCCTATGCCATGCCCAATATTTACCTACCGCCACCGCCTCCACCCATGAACACCGAGGACTATAACGCTATTACCCCAAACATCTTCCACAGCCCTCTGGATGAACCGCTTTCCACCTTCTCCATCGATGTGGATACTGCCAATTACAGCAATATCCGCCGTATGCTGAACGAAGGTCAGCTCCCCCCCGCCAACAGCGTGCGTTTGGAAGAACTGCTTAACTATTTCAGCTATAACTATCCCGCACCCAAGGATGAGCATCCCTTTGCCGTGTATAGCGAAGTGGGCGTGGTGCCCTGGGATCAGAAACGCAGCTATGTGCACATCGGTTTACAGGGCAAAAAGCTTGCTTTGGACAAAGCTCCCGCCAGCAATCTGGTGTTCCTGCTGGATGTATCCGGCTCCATGGACGATCCCCGCAAGCTGCCCCTGGTTAAAGAATCCATGAAGATGCTTATCGATAACCTGCGCAGCAAGGACAGAGTTGCCATCGTGGTGTATGCCGGAGCTGCCGGAGAGGTGTTGCCCTCCACGCCCGGAAGCAACAAAATGGCTATCAATCAGGCTCTGGATAATCTTAAAGCTGGTGGTTCCACCGCGGGCGGAGCAGGCATCCAGCTTGCTTACAAGATTGCCGGGGAAAACCTTATTCCGGATGGCAACAACCGCATTATCCTTTGCACCGATGGTGATTTTAACGTTGGGGCATCCTCCGATGCGGCAATGACCGAACTGGTGGAAAAGAACCGCGATAAAGGCATATACCTCACCCTGTTGGGCTTTGGGATGGGCAATTACAAAGATAACCGCATGGAACTGCTTGCAGATAAGGGTAATGGCAACTATGCCTATATCGACACCATCAATGAAGCCAAGAAAGTGCTGGTGAACGAGATGGTTTCCACGCTTTACACCATTGCCAAAGATGTTAAGCTGCAAGTGGAATTCAACCCCGCACATGTGAAGGCATACCGCTTGGTGGGCTATGAGAACCGCCTGCTGAACAAAGAGGACTTTAAGGATGACAAAAAGGATGCCGGAGAGATGGGTGCCGGGCACTCTGTTACCGCTATCTATGAGATTATTCCGATGAATTCCAAAGAGCAAATCCCCGGCGTTGACCCCTTGAAGTATCAGAGCACAGTGATTACCGAAGAGGCTCGAAAATCCCCTGAACTGATGACCGTGCATC
>CALDSN010000062.1 GCA_937924555.1 uncultured bacterium
GCTTATGCGTGGGTGTGTTGCATGCAACAATGGCTGAGGTATCGGCTTCTTCCAATGCACTATCCGGGATAACTGCACTCTCGGAAAGCGTGGCAGACTATGCATCTTCCCCCATTATCGGCTACACAGGTCTATGCAGCACATGGCAGAAGCCATTCAGTCAAACAGAGCTTAGCATCTATGGCTTTCACACGGC
Source organism: uncultured bacterium (assembly GCA_937924555.1). GTDB lineage: Bacteria > Cloacimonadota > Cloacimonadia > Cloacimonadales > Cloacimonadaceae > Cloacimonas. Next base: position 197 of record CALDSN010000062.1, read on the forward strand.
TTTTCGCAGCGGGAAATGCATCATCGCCAGCGGTTTGAACTATATGCAACATCCTGATTACCGTTTACAGGACGAGTATCTCAGCTTGAGTGTTTATCACTACGGCTTTGCCTTGGGAGCAAGCCAGCACTTACTTTACGACAAGATTGGAGCGGAAAGCAATTATGATTGGACGAATGACTTTGCCCTGGGATACAAAGGTGATGATTACGGTAGCGAAATCCGCTATCAGGCAGTGGGAAGCAGCGATGCAGCCTGGACGCTATCGGCAACCCACAAGCTTAGCAGTGCAGCAGAAGTATGCTCTGCCTACACTTGGCGGAAACTGAATAAGGATAGCTACAGCGTTGCCAGTTCGGTGCGCATCGCTTCCCCGCTGTTGTTGCAATCATCATGGCAAAGCGAACCTGCCCGTTTTGGAGCAGGGCTTAAGTTCAGGGTGAATGGGGTGGAACTGATGTATGCCGTGCGCACTCATGCGGAATTGGATTTAACTCATAGTTTGGATTTGGGGATATTGTGGTAAGATACGGAATTATTATCGTTATGCTGTTGATGGTGTCCGGCTTGGTTTGGGCACAGGTGGAAGAACTGCCGGAGCTGAACCCGGAAGAGATACAGGATAACTGGGTGCGGAAGGTGTATGAAGAGTTGCAGAGCAGTGAAGTGGGCTTTAGTTTCAATAACCGCTTTCGCTTGCAGAAGGATGATAACTATGCTTGGTATGCCATGCAGGGACAAAGCAAGGATTTGCGCCTGAACCTGAATCTCAGCAACCGAAGTCACCACGCATCACACTTCAACTTCCAGCTTCGGCATGGCAGAGATAATGCAGAATTGAGAGAGCTATGTATTGGGAGCTTTAACCCAAGCTGGGGATTGGGTGCCATACTGAAGAAGAATCGTGATAGGACGGCTATCTTTGGCTTTGGGAATGCCGGAAATCCGGATAATGTTTGCCCTTTGGGAGCAGGATTAAGCTTGGGTGCGGGCAGGATGAATGCAATACTCTTTGCCGCACAGCAACAGCGTCCCGCAAATCTGATTAACGGAAAAATAAGCACTCTGTATCGGGCAAAGAACCCGAACCGTGCTGATACACGAGAACAATTAGCCGGCTTGGGAGTGGAAGCAAAGCTGGCTGCCTTTGGTGCGGGAGTGATGGCATACACCCAAGCCTATGAGCACGGCTTTAGCGATGCGCGGTATAAGCGGGACCTCAGCGCCATAAGCATGGCAGCAAAGTATGATTTCAAGAACTTCCGGGCAGCGGCAGAATATGCTTTTGTGGAGGGTGAACCGGCGGTGAAGGCGGAAGTTAGCTTCTTGGTAAGCCCGCTCAGGCAGAAACTAAGCTACACTATGATTGCCTACGATCAGCTTCCTGCATACTCCGCACGAAGCGGGGTGCTTAGTAACCTTGGCAACCGCCAGGAGATTGGGTGGGATATAGATTTCCCCTTGGCAGAGAATGTGGATTGCTCTTTGCGGAACTGCATATCAGGTAGAATAGAAGGAGTGGGGAATCCCGATTGGCTTTCCCGCAATATCCTGTATCTGAGCTATCGTGCGAAAGATACCGGAACCTCTGTGCAGTTAAGCCGCTATGACAAGGAGTTGATAGCCTATGCCGACAGCAGCTATCAAAGCACATTGCCGGTGCATTACCGCTGTAGTATCAAGGTGAATCATGCCCTGTCGGAAGCTGTGAAGTTAAAGTTCAATTTCCGTTACCACTATGAGGATAAGCTGAGCAGCGACAATAACAGTTTTCACTGGGAAAACAGCATTGCCTGGCAACATAAGAAACTTGGTGCGGAAGCGGGGATAAGAAGCTGGCAGAGTATGCACAGCATTGCCATTCCGGATGATGTGATGGGGGATGAGGATGGGGTGTATCTGGCAAGCAGCGATGATAACCAAGTGTTTCTGAAGCTTGGTGTGCGAGTGATAAAGTTTCACCTGAATGCAGAACTGCGGCAGTCATGGCTTGATGGCTACCGCAGTTGCTATTTGAATTTGGGGATTTAGTTAAATCAGTTTGCTGCCACAACTCTGTAGAAGCATTTGGAAGAGCTAGGCGGATTGATGTCATAGAACAGGCTGGAAGTGCTGTCCAACACCAATGTCCAGTCATCGGGGAATACTGCATCAGGTTCGTTGGAACTATAAACAGAGTAAGTATCCGCACCTGAAACCTCTTGCCATGTTAAACGAAGACCGTTCGCATCCACTTGGCAGATTGACACCTGAGGAATGGCTAACAAAGATAAGGCAAAACTCCAATTGGGATAGCTGAGCCCGCTAAGGCTGTTAGCTCTTGTCCAGTTGGCAGGATTGTTTATCATAGCTAGGATTGCTGCCACAGAGCCGGTTTGTGTGCCATTATAATATCCGTTGTCCACCTCTGAAGTAAAGCCCAGAGCAGTGTCACCCTGGGTAAGTGTTGTTGGTAGGAAGGAACTGTTGTTTGTGGGGATAACGCTGCTTAACCAGTTTGTGGTGGAGAAAGCCGCCAAGAAGTATGGTTCAGTTATGTAACCCTGAAAAGCGATGATCTGATCACCATCATTTGAGAAACCTTCGAAATCCGGATTGCTGATTCCTTCGTCATTCTGCAGAGTGCCTTCCACAATATGGATAACTTCACCTTTCAAGTAGGGTCTGGCAACTCCACGCCACTCGTACACCTCTTCCGTTTCAGCAAATGCGGTACCTGTCCAAGCCTTGTCGGTAAAGTTTATCTTGGTATTCTCCGGGATATCTCTAAGCAGCACAAAGGCAAACCTATCCGGAGAATCACAGGCATACTCCACGAAGGCAATATCACCCACGTCCAGAGTAGCTCCAATAGGTCCTGCTCCTGTACTGAAGGTAAGTTCCGGAACAGAGCTATCAATCTTATAGTCAATCGCAGTGTCTGCATTTGTATATGGATAGATTTTGAAGTAATATGGGTGGCTTTCGTTCAGCTCGAATATAAGCTGATTTTGCTGCCCATAGGCAACATTCTTGGTGAGCTTCTTGTCAATCTCGGGAATTCCATCCACAGGAGGGATGATGTCTTCCATGCTCACTTTGCTACCCTTTATCAGATATCCATCAGGTAGGGTTGTACCGGAGGCATCTACCCAGTTAAGGTATGCTTGATAGTATGTTACTCCACTAACACTGAAGGATGAAGGGTATGCGCTTGGTTCCGGTAGAACGGTTGAGCCGTAAACAGCTATGCTTTGTTCGCTAACTCCACCCCCACTATGCACAAGAAATCCACCATATTCTCCACTTGCCACGGGCTGAAACAACACTTGTATTGTTCTGTCCAAAATCCCGCTACGGGGAGTAAGCGTAAGCTGAGCGGAGAACAGTTCATCTCCAAGTACTCTAATGGCAAAATACTGGGGAGCATTGATAAGTACATTTCCAGTGAGATTCACGGCAGTCAATTGATAGCTCTGCACCACAGAGATATCGTCTGGAGCCGCATAGAAGGGTTGCAAATCTGCTGTCACCTGTAAGCTTGGAATTGCCGGAGTGCCGATTAGGCTGATGTTGTCATAACGCCATTTGCAAGATGCTGCATAGCTGCTGGTGGTTTTTGATGGCATATAGGCTGTGTTGGCGGTATTAGCAAAGGAGGATACTATCTTGAAAGCAAGATTTGGGTTGCTGTTCATCCCGGGGATGGCAGTGCCATCGAAGCTCCCTAGAACCCATTGATCACCGTTGGTAGCATTGAATGTTGCAGCTTCCACCCAAACCGGGTTGGCTTCAGTCCTATCCAGTGTATAATATAGCACTTCCCGGTTTGCTGAGGTGTTACTGTGTCTGATAGCCCAGTTGAGCGAGATGTTGCTGTAACCCACACTAGATACTTCGATAAACATTCCGGCAGAGCGGTTGTTTGTCCCTTGTGCGGGATAGCTGGTTGTGCTCCATGCGTATCCGGTATCGCCATACCCTGTGTTAAAGTTGTCGCTGGTAACTCCGCCTAGCAAAGAGAGTGATCCGCTGCCTGTGGTGGGGCTGGTGCTTTGAGATTCAAAATCCCAGGAAGTTACCACCACTGCATTAAGCAAACCGCTAATGATCAGGAACAAGATGGCAAGCTTAATCTTCATGGATACTCCTATTTAACAAGGCATATCTTGTTGGTAAGCTTCTTGCCGTCAACTGAGGCATTGATGAAGTATATTCCGCTGGCAGCAATCCGCCCTGATTCATCCTTACCATCCCAAGCCTGTTTGATGGAGGTGGAGAGGTTCATTTCTCGCACAAGCTGTCCTTTCAGGTTGAAAATCTGCACTTTGGCAGTGGGAGCATTGCCTTTAATCTCCAAGCTAAGTGTTCCTCGGGCTGGATTGGGATAAGCTTTTAAGGAAGGTGCAATCACGGGTGAAACTTGATCGTCATTATCAGATCCAGTATTGCTGCTGCCTGGGGTAATGGCTTCTGCACCGGTGAAAAGAGCCCAGGTTGAACCGCCATTCTGGCTTCTGCCATAGGAGATATCCCCACCCAGAGCAGTCTCGGCAGTCCAAGATACATTATCAATCACCGTAAGCATATCAGGAGCTATAAGATACACGGCATCAGCAGATGTTCCAAGCTTAGTGTTCATGTGCAAGGCACCCTGTTCTGGCTGTTCATCAAACCAGATTAGTTTGTAGCCATGTGCAGGGATTATGCTGCTATCGCTTCCCGAGGGGATTTGAGTGAGTGACACACCAATTTCGGGATAGTGGCTGTCCGTTACATAATAACCGGCAAGCTCAACAGCGGTATCTCCGGGATTGTAAATCTCTGCCCAATCATCAAACTCATTATTCTCATCGGTTACAACTGTCAAGTTGGATGGCATCAGTTCATTGATGTAGAGCACGGGGGCAGTGTAGCCAATCACGATGCTATACAGGGCAGATTGCGTTTGTGCGGAGCTGTTGTCCACTGCCACAATACGGTATTTCAGCACCAAGCCGAGAGCATAGGGTCCGATTTGGGCACTGTAGCTAGTTCCGTTGGCGGTCATATTCATCGTGGCAAGATTCTGCTCATCCAAACCGTACTGAAGCTGCACACTGCCCAAACTGCCATCGGTATCGGTAACCACGGCACTTACCGTAATTACACTCTGGGCTGTTGTGACTGTGGGACTATAGGCAATGTTGGTAATTGTAGGAGGAACATTCACTCCGGCTACATTGGCAGCTCCCGGTGTGCTGGGATTTGTCTGTCCTGCTCCGAAAAGCACCCAAGTTTCCCCACCATCTGGTGATCTGCCTATGGATACATCATCCGCATCCAAGCCTGTGGCATCAGTCCAGGAATAGCTATCTATCACGGTGGTTCCGTCTGAAGCAATCAGGAACACACCATCGGCAGCTCCACCGAGTTTATCGTTAACGTGCAAGGGACCTTGATCCAAGTCTTCATCGTACCATACTACCAGATATCCATGGGCGGGAATGGTAGTTTGCTCCGGTGCATCGGCGGGAATCTGCGTCCAGGCAGAGATACCTACGCTGTAATGGCTATCCACCATATACATCCCCCCGATATTAACGGAATAATCATTGGGATTGTATAGCTCCACCCAGTCGTCCAATTCTTCATTGGCATCCGGGAAGGATACATTCTTCGCCATTATCTCATTGAACACCAGTTCACCGGTGGTGCTTGCTACGGGGGCACTGAAGAACTCAAATTCGGCTCTGGCGGGATAGAACATCCCTTGGGAGCTGTTTTCAGCCCAGAAGAAGTATTCGATATCACCGGCACCAACTGTGACGCTAACACCATACACTCCATCCCCGGATGCACCGTCACCATGTGCACCATCGTCGTACATCTGATAGTATTCAAACTTCAAAGGGTGGCTCTGCCTAATCCCAAGCTGCATATAGGTGGCATTGGTAGCGGTTGCAGTAAAGGTTACTTGAGAGCCTTGCTCTATCAATTGGGGACTATAAGCCTGCGCACTGAAGACTGGCACAGTACCCGAAAAAGCGGAGTGACTTAAAAGATATGTGGAACGTGCGTTCATCAAAGCTGTGATTCCCGGGACGCTTTGTCCCCCACCGGGTCCACCGCTTCCCCCCGAAACCGAGGAGTTCAGATTGGCTTGGAAATTGGCATAGGTATAGAAGTAGTTCGGGTCTGCCTGCACGGATGGCGCACATATTGCCTGCAATTCTGCTGCTCTGGTGGCGTACCAGCCATTGCTGAAATTCTCGTTTATCATGGTGCGCATGTGGGCAATGTACATCTTTTTGTAACGCGCATTGTTCAGCACTTTGCTTAGTAGCGGAAATGTGGTGCTGGTGCTGTTCTGTAATGGGTTCAAGCTGGAACTGGATCCACCTCCGCCTCCACCGCCGAAACCACCAAAGCTCATGTTTAAATCCCATAGTAATGGATTTATCCTCCCACTGGCATCTCCAAACAGATAGAAGTTGTGAAAGATGTTTATGGGAGAGTCCAAACTTACCAGCAAGTTATCAAATGCGCACATCCACAAATTTTGGTCAACATTCATCACATTGGGCAGGTTGGTGCTGTTGTTGTTCAGAGTGTAGGTGAAGTTTATCAGATCTGCCCAACCGTAATCGGACTCGATGCCATAGAGATTTTGGTATGCTGTGGAATCAGCCCCCAGATAGCCCCACACAGTGGTGGCACTCATTGTATTTGTATCGCACTTGAATCTGGGCTTACCGGAACAATGGAAAAAGCTGTTCATGAAGTATGTATCCACATCCTGCACCGAGGTGTAAGCACCGATTAACACATCGTTTACATACACATTGGCGTAGTTGGCTTTGCTGGCGGGCATATACTTGCGAGCAATCTCATAGGCAAGGGTTTCCCGCACAAAGGAGGGATCAGAAAAGCCATTAGCAAGCTTGATTGTGCCATAGGGTCCTATCAATTGGTCTTCTTTGATGTAGTCCAGCTTGATGTTAAAGGGGTTTTTGGCTCTGTTGGCTGAGTATGAGCTATTACCCTTATAACGGACTCCAACGCTGTCGTAGGTTACACCATTGATTATCGCTGTGCCCAACAGTCTGTCTTCCCCGACGGCATAGAGTTGGTCTAACAGCGCATCCCAGTTCGACTGGGTGAAATACAAGCGGATTTCGTTAACGGTATTGATGTCGTAAAACTCTTGCGCAGATAATCCCCCAAACACACTGCACAATAACACTAACGCCAAGATCATTTTTCTCATATATCCTCCATGGATACGTAAAAGTACGGAATTTCCGGTTCGTTATAATGAGTAATACCCCGGCAAAATAGAATCCCTGCACTTTTTTTCTCAATTATGGGATTGGGGTGAGATTTCTATAGCCGGGGGGAGAAATTAATGTCTTCTGGGGGGGGCTCAGCGGAGTTCACTGATTGTAGGTGGAGGGTATGACAGCTTAACAGGGAGGGAAGAAAGGGTGCGAGTTTATACGTGGCTAATTATTCTATTACCTCGCCAATGGGGAGTAAATACACCTTGATAAGACCCTTTTTCTGCATATCCAAGCCCGAGTTTTTCAGTTCCTCCAAGGCAAATTCAATACTCTCTTTATCTGCCACTCCCATGATCACACTGCCATAGCTTTGCACCAGTCCAGGAGAGTCTTTGAATGAGGCAAAGAGAGGGATATCGTAAATCATCTTTTTCCCAAGGGTTTCACCATTCATTACAAGGGTGTCACCAATCCCTGCCTCAGACAATGCCAGCAGGATATCATCCAGATACTTATCGCTATAGAGGTGAAGCACCATATACATCATTATCTTCTCCTTCATTCTTTTACGTGTAGTTCTCCGGCTTTGGAGAGGCCGTATTTTACCAAGACAGGACCAACCAACATGATTAGGAAAGTTGAGGCTGTCATTACACTAATCACTTGTTTGGCTTGAATATCCATCTTTAATGAGCTTAGGATGTTTGCTGCTCCGAGGCTAAGCCCGATTGCAACTCCCGCTTGAGATAGCAAGGTGAAGCCCAGATAGTTCTGAACTTTGGGGGATGCTCCTGCAAGCCTTGAGCCATAAAATGCTCCCCCAAACTTACCTATGGTCCTAAAGATGATATAGGCAATAATCAGAAGTGAATAAGAGGCAATTATCCCAAAATCTAATCTCGAACCCAGTAGGACAAAAAACATCAGGTACACCGGTGCTGACCATTGAGTAAGCGACTGTGCCAGTTTACGGGTAACAATCCCATTTCGGTTCGTCATCACAATAGCAGCACTCATTGTTAACAAGATGGGGGAAATATTGTACACCGATGCCAGAGCGCACATCAGAAACAGTGCCCCCAGGGAATAGACAAGGAAAAGTGATTGCTCGTGGATGAATCTGCCTAAATATGCCATCAGATAGCCTATGGCAGCTCCTATGCCCAACTCAAGCCCGATGTCTCTTACAGCGCCTAAAAGGGCTATTGAAACGCTAACTTCATGCGAACCTAGCATAGTTCCTGCTAAGGGAATCCCGATTGAATAAAGTATCAAGGCATAAATATCATCCAGACCCATCACGGCAAACAGGGTGGAAGTGAGCTCTCCCTTTGCCTGATACTGCCTGATTACATCAATTGTCCCTGCCGGTGCAGTGGCACAAGCTAGAGCCCCGTAGATTATGCCCATGGGAATGCTCCGAAGCACCAAAGCTGTAGCAATACCTGTAACAATAAAGGCAACAGAAGCTTCAAACACAGTGATAACCATGATCTTCTTGCCCATTTTGCGAAGCTCTCTGAAGCGTAACTCACTGCCCACATTGAAGCCAATCAGTGACAGGGTGAGAGTATTGATAAATGCCAGAGAATTGACCTGTTTGTTTCCGACAAACCCTATTATTGCCGGTCCCAATATAGCTCCGGCGATGATGTAGCCAATGATCAATGGAACTTTTACTTGGGTCGCTCCCCTTCCGGTGATCAGAGAGAAAAGCAGGCTCAGCCCGATAAATGCCAGAATGTGAGTTTGCTCCACTATCTGGCTTCCACCAAGAGACGGTATATATCTTCTGATTCCTTGGCTTCAAGGAGTTGTTGCACAAGTTCAGTATTCTTCATGCGTAACATTAAGCGGGAGAGAAGCTTGATATAGGTTTTATCTTGATTATCACCGGCAACTATCATGAAGACAAGATGCACAGGTTTATTGTCCACTGCGTCAAAATCCACTCCGTTCTTCACTCGTGCTAAGGCAACGGCGAAACCAGTTACGGCTTTTGTTCTTGCATGAGGTATGGCTATTCCCTCTCCGATACCGGTACTTATCTGCTTCTCTCTATTCCAGATGGCTTGTTTCATCTGCTCAGCATCCTGCACCACCGGATCCGCGGCAAGCAAATCCGCCAACAAATTGATTACCTGCTTCTTGTTGCTTGTTTCTAGAGAGATTACCCGCTCTGGTTTGATATAAGCGCTTACCTCAAGTGCATGTAACATAGCATCCTCATATTTCTTATTCTGTTGCCCAGCTTATCAAACAAGCCATTTTGTCAAGCTCCGGATACCACGTAACCTCTCTTATTGGTTTATATATCAGCATTCTACATTATTTTTACCCAGCTTGGTGTCTCTTTTCATCACCCCCACGTGATTCCCTCGTGATTCCCGGGTCGGACGAGAGAGTCACCTAAGAATCGCCTAGGAATCATAAGACATATCACCAGGGGGAGAATGGGGCTAGAATACTCTTGAATATTTCCTTTAGAACACTTCTCGTGCCTGAAAGATGAAGTTAAATGTATCTTGCCCCCAACCGAAGTCCATGCGGAGATTAAGCTTATCTTGCGGAAGGATGGTGTAACGAAGTCCCCAGCCATTTGACCAGTGATTACGCTCCCATTTTGCCTGGCTGATGTCCGGGGCTATCTGCCCGAATTCGGTAAAAAACACCAAGCCGGTTCTACGCCAGAATTTTGACTGCAAGATGCCTCTCTCCTGCAGGAAGGGAAGTTCGGAAGGGATTATTCTCGGTTCCAACCTTTGTGCCAGCATGGTTTTGTCTATATAGCGTTTGCTGTCGTATGCCCGAAGGCTGCTGCCAAGTTCGGGGAGGAAATTGAAGGGTACCTGCCCATCTGCAATAATTGCCGAGGTTTGTGCCGCCAACACTATGCCCGAAACGGGGTTGATGTAATGGTTCAGATTTAGCGATAACTTACTGAAGTCGGAGTGGAGATACTCCTTCAGTTCTCCCAGATCATCGTCCTGATTGTTTAAAGTGGCATAGTCTGTGAAGCGCAGCTCGTATTTGATACCCTTATGGGGGTAGTATTTGGCATTGGTGTTGTCCCAGCTAAGGGATGCACCTCTACCCAGATAAAATGCCGGCTTACTGCCCAATATGGTGCCGGAAGCCAATGCCCCACCCGCTGTTTCTTTAAACAAGTCGCCAAAACGGAAGTCCAGCTCAATACCTGGATACAGGTTCTTCCAGATTAGATATTTACCGCTCAAACCAAGGCGGTATTCCTCCCACCCGAAGGCTTCTTTATCTTGCTCCAGGGTGTTGTTGCCAATGCCCCAGAAGTTATCGGACCATCTGCGGGCAATGAGATCTGCCCCATACTGCAGGTCACCATCATCTCTGGTGAACTGGGGGAGGATAAAGGCAAGATATTGGCTTTTTGCGGTAAGCAGTACATTGCCTATCAAGGTGTTGGAAGCTTTTCTCTGTTCCTGAAGAAACTCCTTGTTCCACACAATGAAGCCACCGCCCATAAGGCTGGTTTCGTTGGAGTAAGCTATAACGGGAAAGCCACTGATATTGGTTGTGGCTTCCTGAGCAAACATAGGCAGCGATAGGAGAGACAATAACATAAGCATCCAAACCCTGGTTCTAAATCTGGGAGGGACACTCATATCTCTGAGGGTATTGCTGTATATCATATATCGTAACATCCTAATTCTTAAATTATGCGCTGCAAAGTGAAGCATACGGGTGAAAAACTGCAGGGCATCAACTATAAGCTAGGCAAATAAACGCTTAGGTCAAGTGTCTTGTATATTTCGTGTCACCTCGTCAACCTCAACATTATTCTCTTGACGCGTTGCATAACATGATGCTTGTGTGTTTCATGCGTGATTTACGGTGTTTGCTAATCTTCATCTTTTTGCTTGCCTGTGGGTTAGCAGGGGCTACCAATCCTTCGGTGATTTTAAAAGTATTCGAGCTTCCCGATCCGCGACATACGGATGCCCATTCCAAGGCAAATCTTGCAGTGGTGCAGGCATTCCAAAAGAAATATCCACACATCGAGCTACGCGCATTTTCCGGGATACACATAGAAGGAATGGAGATGGATTCCGGTCCGCTATTGGCAATTGCCGGAGGGGTAGCACCGGATGTGATATACGTAAACTTCCGTCAAAGCGACACCTACATTCGCAAGAACTTGCTATATCCCCTCGATGAGTTTATTTCCAAAGAAGATCCGCAACTAATGGAACTAAGGGTAGAGAAGCCGGTGTGGCAAGTGATTAAAAGGCGAAAAAGCGGAGATGAGGCAGAGCATGTTTGGGCTTTGCCATACGAATCCTTGGTTCGGGTGCTGATGTATCGCAAAGATATGTTCCGCAAGGCTGGCTTGGATCCCGAAAGGGCACCCAGGAACTGGGATGAATTCCTACGTTATGCCCAAAAGCTTAGCAATCCTGCAGAGGGTACATTTGGCACTATGTTTGCCATCGGCTCCCAATCTGCATACGATTGGCTTCCTCTGTTGTGGGCAGCGGGTGGAGATGCAGTGAGCTACAATGCTAATACCGGAAAATGGGTGGCAAGCTTTGCCTCGCAAGCCGGAGTGCAGGCGATGGAGTATTACCTTCGTTTGGCTACCGAGCAGTGGCGTGATACTGCCGGAAAGCCCCAACGTGGCTATGCTATGCGGGATGGAGAATGGGGACAAATGTGGAGCGATGGCAAGATCGGTATGCGGATGGACTATCTATCCCAACAGAACATGGGCGGACGCTATGACCCCAATCTCTACGGCTTTGCCCCCGCTCCTGCGGGACCTTCGGGAGTTGGTGGCAGCGAGATAAATTGCCGTATGATGGGTATCTTTTCCGGAGCGGGAGTATATAATAACGGAGGATTGGGAGATAGAGATCCGGAAGCAGTCCGCAAAGCTGCTTGGCAGTATATCCGTTTTTACGACAGTGAAGAAGCACGGCAAATTCGGCTTAAGGTGATGATCGAAAGTGGGTATGGACGCTTACAGAATCCCGTTTACCTCAAGCGATATGGATATGAGGATTATCTCCGTTATGCGCCTCAGGGCTGGCTTGAGACCTTTGAAAAGGCGATGAGCGAAGGAAAGCCGGAGCCATATGGCGAAAACTGCCAGAAGGTGTATGAATATATGACCTTCCCTTTGGAAATGCTGGTGGGAATGGAGCTGGCGGGTAAATTGCCGCATGACCCTGCCAAGCGAAGCAGAGAGATAATGAGGGTGTTACTCTCGGCTCAGGAGCGCACAAATAAAGAGATGATCGGCACTGTCGGGGCAGGGGAAAAGCTGAAAAGAGAGCGTTTGGCGGCTGTAGTCGCGGCTTTGATTGTCTTTGTGTTCGCCTTTAGTATTTGGAAGGTATTCCGCATCCTGAAGCCGCAGCTTATAGTTCCCAAACGGCTTAGTGCCTCTGCCAAGACATGGACCATCCTGCTCTTGGCACCTGCGGTGATAAGCATCTTTGTGTGGAAATATGTGCCCCTAATCAGCGGAAGCATCATGGCGGTGCAGGATTATCACCTGGTGGGTAGCAGTCCATTCATCGGATTGGCAAACTTTGCGGAGATGCTGTTTGATGGCTCATGGTGGGCATCTGTGGCACGCACACTATACTACATGGCATTAAGCCTTAGCCTGGGGTTTTTCAGTCCCATCATCCTGGCAATATTACTGCAAGAAGTGTCACGGGCAAAAATGCTGTATCGGGTGCTGTTCTATCTACCTGCCGTAATCAGCGGAGTGATAGTTATCTACCTGTGGAAACTGCTGTATAATCCGGGGGATATGGGGGCATTTAACCAGATATTGAGCTTCTTTGGCTTGCCTAAAAGCTTATGGATACAGGATCAGCGTCTTGCCATGCTCTGTGTGGTGTTACCCGCTGTGTGGGCGGGAATGGGTCCCGGGAGTTTAATCTACCTTGCTGCATTGAAATGCATCCCCAATGAGTTATATGAAGCGGCAGAGATAGATGGAGCAGGTTTTGTAAATAAGATTAGGCACATAGTATTTCCCAGTTTGAAGTCACTGATTATTGTGCAATTGATTGCCGCTTTCATCGTAGCAGCCCAATCCAGCGACTTCATCTTGATCATGACCTTTGGAGGACCCAACGAAGCCACGCGGGTAGCGGACTTGATGATTTTCGAGAAAGCATATCTTTACCTGAATTTTGGGCTTGCTACCACGATGGCATGGATGCTAAGCCTCTTGCTGATGGGCTTCACGGTGATGCAGATTAAGTACATCTCCCGCATGGAATTTCGCAGTGTGAAGGAGGACGGCTAATGGGCATCATAGCCAAGGTTGGACGCAAGCGGGGAAGATATCGCCTGCTGGATGCCTTGATTCATCTGGTGCTCATTCTGGGCGCCATAACAATGGTGTATCCCTTTTTGCTGATGCTTTCCTCATCCATAAAGAGCGGGGTGGATAGTTCGCAAATGAACATCATACCCCGGTATCTGTATAATGATGATGCTCTTTATCAAAAATATCTGGAGAGCAGGTATAACGAAGAAAGTAGCCGATTGATGGACAATTATCCGGGCAGATGGATGTCCTTCAAAGAGGTAAGGGTGCCTCGGGTATTTCTGCCACGTGTAAGCCAAACCTGGCAGAGTTTCTTGGCACAAAACCATGGTAAATACGGGGTGGAGCATTACTATCTGGCAGAGCATTATGGCAGGGGCGTTTATCCCTTGGCGCAAAGGATATATCGCAAGCAACTGAGAGAGGAAACGGGGGGTGACCTGCTGGAGTTCAACCGCCGATATCAAACAGGAGCACGGTTTTGGGAAGAGATAATGGTGGAGGAGAAGGAGATACTGCGGCGTAACTTCGTAAGCTCAGGAGAAGGTTATTTGGGGCGGTTTAGGCAGTTTAAAAAGCAAAGCCCGATGTGGATGCGCTATTATGTGAACCCCGAAGGCACCTTTGTAACCGCAGAGCTTATCCCGGCGTATGGAGCTAATCTTGATTCACTAAACATGGCTTGGGGGAGCAGCTACCGAAGCTGGACAGATATTCACCTCCCCGTCAGCTATCCCGGAGATGATAGCCCTCTGGCAAAGTATTGGCTGCACTATGCGCGGGAAGTATTGAACATCAATCATTTGCAGTTGGATGCAAGCGCAATACAGGATTTCAGGGCTATGTTGCGCTTGAAATATGACAATATCGGCATGCTCAATCAGGCATGGAATACCTCCTTTTCGCAATTTGATGAGCTTGTTCCGCCTCAAGAACTTGGGGGTGCAGTTATGGATGACATGAGCTTGTTTCTGCAAAGCATGGCTAAGCCCAATCAGATTAAGATTGTTAATATGGCGCAGGATTTCAGGGATTATTGTAGCAGGAATTATGGAAGCATAGCCAGATTGAATAAAGACTGGGGGAGTAGTTATGCGGCTTTTGATGATATTGCTTTCTCTGCAGAGCAGTTGGATTACGATAGCTTCGTTAAACGCAAGCAGGATATCCGCTGGGAGTTTGTGAAGCGCAACTATGCCATGGCTTTGGATCAGATGCTGGCTGATGCACGCTCTCTGCGAAACACGGCAATATACCTGCTGCTAAGCATCTTCTTTGCTTTAACGGTTAATCCCTTAGCTGCGTATGCGCTCAGCAGGTTCAAGCCATCCTTCAGCTATCAGGTAATCATGCTCTTTATGCTCACCATGGCTTTTCCGGCAATGGTTATGGGAATCCCAAACTTCCTGATGCTTAAACGCTTGAATATGCTAAACACCTTTTGGGCATTGGTGTTGCCAGCTGCGGCAGACGGGTACTTCATCTTCCTGTTGAAAGGTTTTTTCGACAGCCTCCCCAAAGAGATATACGAGAGTGCAAGATTGGATGGAGCGGGTGAGTTTCGCTTGTTTTGGCAGTTCACCCTATATCTCAGCAAACCAATTATGGCGGTGATTGCGCTCAGTGCCTTCAATGCAGCCTACCGCAACTTCCTCTTTGCCTTCTTGGTTTGTCAGGATCAATCCATGTGGACGCTGATGGTGCACATCTACGAACTGATGCAGCGGGCAAGCAGTTCCGTGGGCTATGCGGCTTTAGTGATAGCAGCAATACCCACGCTGCTCATCTTCATCTTCTTTCAGAATATCATTATCAAGGGAATTGTGGTTCCCATGGAGAAATAGATGCATAATGAAAAGATTCATCTGGAGCGTATCAAACGCTTTGTAGCAAGGCAGAAGGAAGCGGTTTATACCATTCTTGAGCCGCTTAAGGTGCAGTATATAAAGGCGGATGAGCCCATTCCTTATTCTGCTTTAGGCTCTGCCGTCTGGCAGGACATCACCTTGGGTGACGCATGGAACAAGGTGTGGGGTTCTGCGTGGTTCAAAGTTTCGGGAAAGCTTAGCGATGCATATGCTAAGGATGAGCAAGGCTTGTTCTTCGACTGTGAGGGAGAAGCCTGCGTGATGATTGATGGAACGCCCTATCAGGGGCTTACCCCCAAGGTGGATTGGTATCACAACGCTGCCAAGCATTATGTGCCCCTGAGTGGATTTGCCGATGAACAGGGCTGCTTTGAGCTATGCATCGAAGCTGCAGCGAATGACCTGTTTGGTGCGGGGAAAGACATATACCACCTTTCTCATTGCTCCCTGTGCATCTTCGATGCCAAGCAATACCGGTTTGCCATTGATGTGGAACTGCTGTTGGATTTGGCAACTTCCCTGCCCGAAAAAACTGTGCGCAGAGCCAAGATAATCTATGGGCTAAATGAGATATGCAATGTATTTGCCACCCAAGCGGAGAGGGCGAAGGAGATTGCCAAGGAGCTTTTGGCGAAACCTGCCAATGCAAGCGCACTAAAGGCGTACAGCGTGGGGCATGCGCACCTGGATTTGGCATGGCTGTGGCACATCGGAGAAAGCAGACGCAAGGGAGGACGCACCTTTGCCAATGCCCTGAGGCTGCTGGAGCAATACCCCGGCTATGTCTTCGGTGCATCTCAAGCCCAACTCTACCAATGGATAAAGGATGATTACCCTCAGCTTTATACACAGGTTCAAGAAGCTGTGAAGCGGGGACGATGGGAGGTGCAAGGTGCCTCCTGGGTGGAGTTTGACACCAACCTCACGGGAGGGGAATCCATCATCCGCCAGTTCCGCTATGGCAGAGCTTATTTTGCCGAGGAGTTTGGCATAACTCCGCATTGTCTGTGGTTACCGGATTGCTTTGGTTTCTCCGGTAACCTGCCTCAGTTAATGCAGGGCTGCGGAGTGGATTACTTTGTTACCCAAAAGCTCTCCTGGAACGAGAGCAACACCTTCGACAAACATCTCTTTATCTGGCAAGGCATCGATGGTAGTGAGGTGCGCGCTCATCAGCTACCTACAAACGACTATAACTTTTCCAACAATCCCTCTGCTTTCCTTGCCACCGAGACCAGATTCACTCAGGCGGAAGTGGCAGATGCCTACTTAAACCTCTATGGCATTGGCGATGGAGGGGGAGGTCCCACCAAGAACCATATTGAGTATGGCTTACGGCAGCAGGATTTGGAGGGGAGCAGCAAGTTTCTCTTTGCCAAGGCAGAGGATTTCTTTGCCGAATATGCCAAGATACCTGCTGAGAAGCTCCCCAAATGCTATACGGAGCTGTATCTGGAGTTCCACCGCGGTACATACACTACCCAAGCGGTGATGAAGAATGATAACTGCATAAGCGAAAAGCTCTTGGCTGCCGCAGAGTGGATTTCCGCCCTGGCAAACCTCCACCATGGCAGGCAGCAGTATCCTGCAGAACTGCATCCTATTTGGAAGGACACACTGCTTCTGCAGTTCCACGACATCCTTCCCGGCTCGTCCATCACCCGCGTGTATAAAGAGTCTCACGAACTAAGCAGCAGTAACCATGCCAAGCTGCGGGAGTTTACCGCCGGGCTACTCACCACGGATAACCAAGAAGACAGCTATAGCATCTTTAATCCCTGCTCTGCGGAACTGTACACCTGGCTTGGTTTCCCTCTGCAGCACCGGGGGAGAGCCGCTTTCTTAAGCGGAGCTGAGGTCAGTTACATCATGGAAAGCGAGCAGGAAATACGGCTGTTGCTGCATCTGAAGCCTTTCAGCAAATCCGAACTGGTCTTTGATGCCAAGCTAAGCCCTATTATGCATGACATACAGGAACTTAGTAGAGATGGTGAATGCTATGTGCTCTCCGGCAGTCGCCTCTGTGTAAACATAAGCGCCAGAGGCAGCATAACCAGCATCATACGAGATGGACATGAATTCCTGAGCGGGGAATCCAACCTCATTCAATTGTGGGAGGATGAGCCAAACAACTGGGGTGCTTGGGACATCAACCACTTCTACCGGGAGACCACCCCGCAACAATGTGAAAGTGCAGAGTTGCTGGAAGCATACAGCCTCGGTGATTACCACTGCATTGTGCAAGCCTTCTCCCTCGGTAACTCCCGCATCAAACAGACCATAGAGCTGATGCCCGGAGCTTGTCATGTACTGGTGCACCACGAAGTGGATTGGCAAGAACGGCACAAAATGCTTAGGGTTGCCTTCAATAGCACTATCTTCTCCCAACAGGTGGAGTGCGGAGTGCAGATGGGCAATATCAGCCGTAGCTCCCGTCCCAAGAATGCCTGGGATGCTGCCCGTTTCGATTTCCCTGCCCAAGGCTATGTAGCGGCTTGCGAAGCCAATCGTTGCTGTGCCATCCTCTCAGCCGCCAAATACGGCTTTTCCGCCATTGAGAACCGCCTGGAGCTTGCTCTGCTTCGCAGCCCTGCCGATGTGGATCCCCTTGCCGATATAGGTGCGCAAAGCTACAGCTATGGCTTCTTCTGCGATAATGTTGCTTTTGCGGATGCCCATCTTGCGGAACTGGCACAAGGAATTGAAGCACAGCCCATCTATTGCACAGGCATTTCCCCCTTGTCCCCCATGGATATTCAGCTTGGCTTTGATAATCTGGTGCTTGGCTGGGTGAAACCTGCCGACCGCGGTAATGCCATAATCCTGCGCTACTACGAAGCTGTGGGCAGGCATTGTCAGGAACTGCTACTCACCTCCATTCCCGTGAAGGCAATCCACAAATGCAATCTACTGGAAGAGCCGCAACAGGAGCTATATAACATGCAGCAGATAAGTATAAAACCATTCGAGATTCTTACTCTCCGCCTGGAGTTTGGTGATGATCCCCCTTCCCCATGATATCCGCTTGCGGGAGGACACTTTTCTGCTGCCCAGGAGCATTTCCCTTCTAGCTCCTCAGGATGATGCAATCCCCGCCGAAAGTGTAGCCCTTTTTGTGGCAAGCTATGCAGAGTATTGTGCAGAGCGTTGCATAGCCCCAGGGGATTTGATTCTGAGGATAAACCCCATGCAGCGCATCCCGGCAAGCCACAAAGATATGTATCTCATTAGCATCGAACCTGGCGAGATATGCATCTCCGCCAAGAGCCGGAACGGCTTCCGCTATGCCCTAAACACCCTGAAACAGCTTGTTTATACCTCCCTCACCAAGCAAAATGGCAACATTAACTGTGGGATTATTGTGGACTACCCGTCGCAGGACTACCGTGGCTTACATTTGGATGAAAGCCGCCACTTCTTTGGTAAACAGACCGTGATGAGCCTGCTGGAATACATGGCAGAGCTAAAACTGAACACGCTGCATTGGCACCTTAGCGATGACCAAGGATGGCGGGTGGAGAGCACACTGTTTCCCCGTTTGCAAGAAATATCCGCATGGCGAAAAGAACCTGATGGCAGTCCTTACGGCGGCTTTTACACCCAAGATGACATTCGTAGTATTGTCTCTTTTGCAGGAACTCTCGGGATAGAGGTGATCCCGGAGTTCGACTTCCCGGGGCATACTCTTGCTCTTCTGGCGGCATATCCTGAGCTCTCTTGCAGAGAGGGCAGCTATCAAACAGCCAACACCTGGGGGATATTTGAGGATATCCTCTGTGTGGGCAAGGACAACACTCTCGGCTTCCTGAAAAAGCTGATAAGCGAATATGCAGAGTTGTTCCCAAGCGCATACTTCCACATCGGTGGGGATGAAGCCCCCAAAACCCGCTGGCAGCAGTGCCCCCATTGCCGTGCCAAAAAGCAGGAACTGAATCTGCCAAGTTACGAAGCCCTGCAAGGATGGTTCACCAATCAACTGGTATGCCATTTACAGGGTTTGGGTAAACAAACTATTGCCTGGGATGAGGTGCTGGATTCCCCCGTGGATAGCTCCGTGATTGCCATGCTGTGGCGGGGAGATGCCAAACACAGCGCAGGTCTTGCCAAAGCTAACGGCAATCGCTACATTCTTTGCCCCAACAGCATTTGCTATCTGGATTGGAAGGCGGGTAAAGACCTCCCCGGTGAGATCGGAAGAGCGTCGTGGAGGGAAAGAGTGTAGAGCTCGG
>CALDSN010000063.1 GCA_937924555.1 uncultured bacterium
TGTTCTTTGGTACACAGGTTGCAGTTGCGGATATTTTGCCAATATAATGTCCTTGGCATGCGTCTCAAAGATATACTTCATCTCCAAAGGTACCCCTTGAAAGGCAAAGAACAGCTTCCCTTCATGCGCATAGCACAATCCCGGAGCAGTCCCCCGTTCATTCTTTAGGGCGGTAAATGCCTCCGGCACAAGTGCCTGGTTACGGTTCAGCTCCGGAGTTGGCATATTGCGGCGGCTGAACATATTCTGCACATGTTCCCACACCTCATCATCAAAGCGCATCTCTTGCCCAAAGAACTCGGCAATTGCCGCTTTGCTCAGGTCGTCTTCAGTAGGACCCAATCCGCCGGTGCTGATAACCAGGTCATATTTTCCCCAGGTAATCCCCAAGGCTTCTTTAATTTCACTTGGCTCATCTTTGATAGTAAGGCAAAGCTCCACGGGTATCCCCAGTTTTGCCAACTCTGCACCAAGATACGCCATATTGGTGTTGATGGTTTTGCCCAATAGCAGTTCGTTACCGATGCTGATGATGGCTGCTTTCATATCAATATGATTTGGCGAATATCACTCTTCGGTTGGATTCCTTTCCGCAACAGATGCAGCTTCCCTTTTCTTCCTTGGCATCAAAGGGGATGCAACGGATGCTAACCTTCAAATCGTTCTTTATCTGCTCTTCGCAAGCAGCATCACCACACCAATGCGAATTGGCAAAACCTCCATGTATTTCCGGTTGTTTGGAGTTCTTGGGAGTGTAGTGGCGGTAGAACTCGTCTTTATCGTCAATATTCTTGGTGTTCTCTTCTCTAAATACCAAGGCCCTCTGGTAATATCCTTCTTGCATAGCGGAAAGAGTCTCGCTGATGTAGCTGGGAAGCATATCCACGGCAATGCTTTCCTTATCCCGTGGCTCTTTGTCTCTCCTGGCAATCATCACCGTGTTTTGGGCAATGTCTCTGGGACCAATCTCTATCCTTAATGGTATGCCTCGCTTAATCCAATACCAATTGCGCTCACTGGAGGTGAGGTCTCTATCATCAAGCTCAATATAAACTTTCACACCTTCAAAGCTTAGCTGTTTAAGCTTACCTTCCAGCTCTTTGGCAAAGCTCATCACCGCTTCATGCTCTTCCTCGCTGCGATAGATGGGGATTATCGCCACATGCGAAGGTGCAATCTTAGGAGGCAACACCAGCCCGTTATCGTCACTGTGCGCCATAATCAAGGCACCAATCAAGCGGGTGGATACGCCCCAAGAGGTTGTCCATGCATACTCAAACTCACCATTTCGGCTTTGGTATTTAATCCCCGAACTCTTGGCAAAGTTCTGCCCCAAGAAGTGCGAGGTTCCTGATTGTAATGCCTTTTTATCCTGCATCATCGCTTCGATGCAATATGTGGTAACCGCTCCGGGGAACTTCTCGGATTCTGTCTTTTCCCCCTGGATTACCGGCAGGGCAAGGTATTCTTTGGCAAAGGTGGCATATACATCCAGCATTTTGCGGGTTTCTTCCATGGCTTCCGCTTCTGTTTCATGCACGGTGTGCCCCTCCTGCCACAGGAACTCCGCCGTACGCAGGAACAAACGGGTACGCATCTCCCAACGGACAATATTCGCCCATTGGTTTATCAGTAAGGGTAAATCGCGATAGGAGGACACCCATTTGGCAAAGGACGCGCCAATGATGGTCTCGCTGGTGGGACGCACAATATAGGGTTCGGTAAGCTCTCCGGCTACCTTAAGCCCGCCTTGCCCGTCATTCTCCAGCCTGCTGTGGGTAACGATGGCGCATTCTTTGGCAAAGCCTTCCACATGCTCCGCTTCCTTCTCAAAATAGCTTTTAGGGATGAAGATAGGGAAATAGGCGTTGCGGTGCCCCGTTTCTCTGAACATAGTGTCCAATGCTCTTTGAATGTTTTCCCATATGGCATAGCCCCAAGGCTTTATCACCATACATCCGCGGACTTCGCTGTTCTCTGCCATGTCGGCAGCTTTTATCACTTGCTGATACCACTCTGCGTAGTTCTCTTCTCTAATCGGCACAATGGCAGTTTGCTTGTTTTTACTCACATAATCTCCACATAAGTATACTTTTAGATGGCAACAGTAGCGTGAGAATAGAAATTAACTCTTACAATCCGGAAAATACCACACTACAGTGAGAATACAAACTCTGCTAACAAGCATAAATTGTCAATGCCAAAAGATACAAAAACCCAATAGCCGATGGACTTTGTGCCACACCGCTCAAATCATGAAGATTAAGCTTTGCTATATATAATTACTTCTGTTCTGTTTATGCTATATTTGTCAAGCAGTATTTTATCTTTAGGCTTTGGGGAACTTAATCAAAAAGGCAAAGGTTAAAGGTTCGCGTACCAGAAAACGCCAGTTTACCATCTCATTCTGCACCGCTGTAAGGAACTCTTGGTTAAACTCACCGCTGTTCACTTTTACTGAACTGTTATCCAAAGTGCCGTTTCCGTTTATATACAGCGTAATCTCCAAAGTCCCTTGCATAGGGCTCTTCACCGATGCCACGCTGTAAAGGTTATGAAGCTGATTCTGCCGCATGGTGATTACATTCTTCACATGCTCTTCATCCACCTTGCGCCTATCAACTTTTATCTCCGCCAGTTCGTCAAAAGTCTTTTCAATCGCTGCCGTGCTGGGTTTATCTGTTTGGGCTGCCGGAGTGGCAGGTGCAGGCTGAGCGACAGGATTACTCTGCCTTGGGGCGGCACAAGAGCTTAGCAAGGCAATAGTGATAACCACAAACATTATAGCATAAAGGGCTGTTCTCATAGGATACTCCTTCTCTCTTTTCGTATTAGCAACATAAGGTCAATATAATTGCATTCCCCTTTCTTGCCACAAGTTTCTTATCCATTGCATCTCAAAAGGCTTCCTGCATACCTCAAACGAATCACTTTCAACATACTAACCATTCCCCAAACCCGCTATCAGATTGCTGTTTTTGCCCTCTTTTTGCAGCTTCCCCCACCTCTCGCCATATCCCTCTCTCCCCCTTGCTGTTACGCATCTTCCCCCACAGATAATTCTCAGATGATTCCCTCGTCCCACCCGGGAGTCACGAGGGAGTCACGAGAGAATGACCTGACATTTTTTGCATATCTCTTCCATGTAATTCCTGTAAACGTAGCCAGAGCATTCCCATGCTCCGTCACATCCTCAGTTTCTAACCTATATGTCCCTCCCCCCCGCATCAAGCCATTCCGTCATTCCGGACTTGATCCGGAATCCAGTTCTTTTCTCTTTGCATAATTACTCCATCTGACACTCCGACTAACCTATAACTTTCTTCCCATTTCTGTCACCAAACTGCAGATTTGTCACCCGCACCATTGTAGAGGGATGAAATGCAAAATCCCAAAATGGTATGCCCATGGCAAAGTTGATACTGATACGCGTTAGGTGTCGATGCATATGCTCCCAGGACATACCAGGGATCAGCAGTTCAAAATCTAAACCCTCGCAAAAAGGAGAAGCAAAATGAAGGTTAGCTTCGAAAATGGTGTGGCATCATACAGTGGAAAGTATGATGAAGTAGTTTATCAACAATGGTTTAATGGAAGGCTGTGTTATGCACGCAAGTACAAGTACCCAACCCTGGGAAGAGTGCATGAAGAGCTGAAGGAAATCTCACAAAACCTGAACCTGCTATACCAAACGGCAGATTCCCTCTACCTTGCCGACCTGAAGGCGTATGCGGCAAAGAACAGCGTGCAGAACCGTCCGCGGGTGAAGCAGTTTCTGCACAAAATGCCAAGCTCCAAAGCTCTGTTCATCAAGTGCATGTGGGATTGGTATCACAGCGACCCCACGCATATTGACCTCAAAACGGTTAGCCTGGCGGATATCATCACTCTGGATTCCCCCGTGGAGACGGTTTCAAAGTGCGTTACTGCAGGTTACTTGAAGCAGGTAACGGGTTACACCGAGTTCACTCACCCGATTGTGGTGACCACTCCCTAAACCTGAGCCGAACATGGATAAGGGTGCAAAGCGCAAAGCAATGCACCCTTTGCCATTTCTAGATGATTAAATGCTCTTAGGCATTGTTAAGAACAGCCAACAATAGCGAGAGTGCTTGACATAAACGCAGATAAGGGAAAACTGACTCTAATTCATCCAAAATGAGGTATAAGTGAAGACAATACTATTAGTCTGTGTGTTGCAGCTTCCAGTTCTATGCCTATCAGCCGCCACTATCAGTGGATTTGTTACTCGGGTAGATAGTGCCGAACCGATGCAATATGTAAACGTCAGAATAGCTGAAACCAAAGTTGGCATGCAAACCAACAAGAAAGGTTATTATGTGTTGAACATCAATGAACCTGGTTCCTACACTGTGGAGTTCAGCATGATATCCTATCAAACTATTAGCCATGCTTTTACTATCAGTGACGCATCCCAGAATGTAAGCTTTGATGCGCAGATGCTTAGTTCTGCCATCCAGATGCAGACGGTAACCGTTACCGGAGCAAGTGAGGAGGATGGTCCCACCATCCGTAACAGTCTTATCCGCCGGAATACGAAAGAGATTCAAAGTGTGGTTGCCCCCATTGAAGCGGATGTATTCCGCGCTGTGTTGACTTTACCCGGAGTTGCCCCCATCTCGGATTTTTCGTCCGGGCTGTATGTGCGCGGAGGTTCGCCAGACCAGAATTTGATATTGCTGGACGATATTGATGTATATAATCCCAATCACTTTGGTGGAGTTTTCAGCACCTTTAACAGTGATGCGGTGGAGAGCATAGAGCTGATAAAAGGCGGTTATCCGGCGAAGTATGGCGGAAGGCTATCCAGTGTGCTGGATGTGATGAACCGTCAAGGCAACCGCAATCACCATCAGGGTATGGCAAGGCTTTCGGCAATATCCAGCTCTTTGACCATGGAGGGACCCATCCACATTGCCAACCAGAATGGTTCCTATATGGGCTCTATCCGCAGAACTTATCTGGAATTGGTGCAGAAGATTTGGGACGATTTGCCGGATTATTACTTCTACGATGGACATTTTAAGGTAAACTGGGATGCCAGCCCCAAGGATAAGGTGTCTGCCTCAGCCTATTTTGGCAGAGACCGTTTGGATTTTGATTTCGGAGCAACCTTGCATCTGGATTGGGGTAATCGGACTTTTACCACCCAGTTGGTGCACATCTATAATCCTAAGCTCTTTTCTCAATTTGTTTTTGCGGGCAGCGAGTTTACCAGTAACTTCTCGCAGGTTGCGGATAGCGGTGAGCTTGCCTTTGAACGCTTGAATGGGATAAATGACCTCACAGGAAAAGCCATGATGAGCTATAAACCCAATAACAAGCATCAGATAGACTTTGGCGGAGAACTGAAGTGGAATAAAACCTGGTTGAAGGCAAACACCTCTTACCAGTATGACCCCAATGCCATGCCGGATGTGGACCTCAGCAGCTTGACCGCATCGGCTTATGTGCAGGATGTGTGGGATATTAATCCGCTTTGGACCGTGCAACCTGGTTTGCGCCTTGCCACCTATCAAACAGTAAAGAAGAACCTGAAGCATATCCCTGAGGCGAGTTATCAGAACGTTGAACCAAGAATATCACTGAGGCGTAACTTGGATGTTGGTGAAAGTGTGTATGCCAATTTCGGGATATATCACCAGTATTTAACCCTGATGACCATGGAGATGAGCACTCCCTTCGATGTTTGGTTCCCATTGGATGGCAGTTTGAATCCCGGTGAATCCTTCCATTACACTTTGGGCTATAAGCGGCAGCTTACCTCCAGCTTTGCCTTTGATATTGAGGCATATTACAAGACCTATAAGAACCTTTTGGAATATAATGCCGCCACGGATTATAGCTGGAACAATGAGACGGGAACCCTCTCCGATGTGTTCCATAAGGGAACAGGCTACACCTATGGCACAGATATGATGCTGCGTACAGACTGGAAGGGCTTGGAAGGCTTTATCGGGCTTACCCTTAGCAAGACCAAGCGTAAGATGGAGGACTATAACCTTGACCCCATAACTCACGAAGGAGTGGACTATTATCCTAAGTATGACCGCAACCACAGCCTGACCATTGTGGAGACTTTGAACCTGACCCAAGCTACGGGATTTCAGGTGTTGGGCAGTGACTTCAAGCTGGGGATGAACTTCACCTACAACAGTGGACAACCGGGCTATAA
>CALDSN010000064.1 GCA_937924555.1 uncultured bacterium
CCAAGCTTTGTACTTGCATCCAATAGTAGTCATTGGGCCAGGGAATATTCTGCAACTCACTTTCTGGAGTCCATTCTGTCCACTCGCTCAAACCAACATTGTCAAACATAGCGGTAGATGTCCCGCCAGAACCGGTATTGCTCAAACGGATATCGTAGTAATAGGCGTTGGAAGGCAAACTGATATCCTTGAAATAAAAAGCCCAATCATTGTTACCCGTTATGCCTGTGCATATGTTTTCGGTGGCAATAACTCCGCCATTGCGGGTGTTGTATAACCTCAAACTGATGTTTGCCCCGTTGGAGTTCTCGGTTTTGACCCATCCATGCAAACTGAACATCTTGCTGTTGTCATATATCTTGGTCTTCTTGGGAATGGTGGAAGTAACTGTCTGCGTACCTGATACATTAATCTGTGCACTTCTGTTACCTGCAAAGGAATCAGTTACGGAATATGCGGGAGGAATCCACATGCCACAACCCTCCATTTCAAAGTTTCCGAACCAGATAAACTCTTTTCCAAGGCGTACTTGGTAATTGCCATAGGGTTCTATGCTGTTAATTCCGCTTATAGATCCCATGCGTGGCAGATTTATAGGTGCGCAGGAGTTATAGCCACCGCTATGAACTTCCAGTCTTGCCGTAATCCTGCTGTCACTGTCGCACACTGCAGGCTCTTCATCTTGCATCACCACTCTTGCTTCCATGGCGTTTCTATCCACCCATAAACGAGTATCCAACTCACGTGAGCGCATCGCCAGATAGTCCAAAATGTGCAAGCCTAATTCACCTGTGGCTGGCTTGGGGATGTAAGCGTCGATATAGACCGGCTTGATGCGGTAGTTACGGAATCCATCCGGGTAGGCATCGGCATAGAGAATCATGCTGGGCATGGTTTCGGGGTAATCTAAATCAAAGGCAAAGTTACCTAAAGAATGAGCAATCAACTTGTTGTTATATACTTCCAGACCTTGGATGATGTGCGGATGGTGCACAATAACCAAATCTGCCCCACTATCCACTGCGCTGTGGCGAATATCAATATCCCACTGGTGAGGGATGTCACTTCTTTCTGCGTAGTCCTCGTCTCTGTTATCCTCAGAGTATGGATTACTCTTGTCATAACCAGCCCCTGGAGTGATGGAGTATTCACTTCCACCATGCATTTCTACTATCTTCAGATCTGCCAAGCCATCCACTGCTTCCAACTGCTGTTGAAGGTAATAGGGAGTCATGTAGGCAAAACCCGGTTTATTGAAGCCTGCTTGCAAAAAAGGCTGAGCGTTATTATACTGCCCCGTTCTGTCACTACTGCGTAGAAAGGCTATATTCAGTCCACGCTTGTTCATGAACGCGGGTTGATAAGCTTCGTAGCTGTTACTACCTGCCCCGCTGTGTAATATACCACTGCTATCCAACATACTTTGCATCTGTATCAAGGCAGATTCACCATAATCCATCACGTGATTATTCGCAGTGCTAACGCAATCTATTCCTGCATAAAGCAAACCTGAGATATTCTGTGGGCTACCTCGATACACCACAGACTTGGTCGGATGAGGGCTGCCCACATTTGCCAGCACCACTTCCAGATTTGCTACACTAATATCAGCAGCATCACCATAGATGGGTTTGGTGGGGGCAAAGATGGCATTAACACCATAAGTGGGGATGATTCCACCCCCCTGTTCATAATCTCTTGCCAACATGATATCGCCCACGAAATTCATGCTCACAGGCATGGTACTGGGTCCTGGATCTACTTGAACCGTAGTAGTGGCATAGCCAATTCTGCCTGTATCATCCGTAACCCGCAGGCAAACCCGGTAACTGTGTGCATCTGCACATTCAAACATGTGAAAGGGAGCAGGCATATCGCTGGTATTGCCATCCCCAAACTCCCAAAAATAACTGAACACCTCACTGTCTGAATCCACCACTTCACTGCTAAAGTTAAACCCAACCTGCTTGGCATAGGCAGGACTGCTATAACTGATGTTTACTTGAGGGCTACATGGCAAATCCGAGCTTACATCCTCAATTGCATCAAAATACACGGTTTTCGCGCTCACCCCATCCATATCGTTCACATAGATAATTCCGGTTAAAGTAGGAATATACTCGAAAAAAGCCCGCCAATCGGACGCCACGGGAAGCAGATAACTGTTCCAAACTCCACTGCTCATTGCTCCCTGATACACCGAAACCCAGGTTTCTAAGTTCTATATGGCAGACACTGCATCACTGTAGACCATCGCGTGCCCAACAGCACTAAC
>CALDSN010000065.1 GCA_937924555.1 uncultured bacterium
CCGATCTGATAACCTGCCTGTGCAGAACTTCGTAACCCAGGGGCAGTATAATAATGCGCTTGTTGACCTGCAAAACCTGCCTCTGATGATAAGCTACTTTTCGGAGCTATTCGGAGATTATCCTTTTGAGAAATATGGCAATGCCACGGTGAATATGAGCACTTATGGTGCGATGGAGCACCAGACCATGACCACCTTGGGGAATTATATCATTACAGGCAATCAGTCCTATGAGCCCACTATTGCCCACGAGCTTGCGCATCAATGGTTTGGGGATGCGGTAAGCTTCCTCACCTTCAAGGATGTGTGGCTGTCCGAGGGTTTTGCCACCTATAGTGAGCATCTTTGGACGGATAAGCGCTTCGGTTGGCAATCGGCTGCGGACTATGTGGGTTCCAGTTACCATCAGTATTATATCAGTTGGGAAAATAACGTGGGACCACAGACCATATATGATCCCGCTTTTATGGAATACTTTTCTCCCCCTTCCTATGAAAAGGCAGCCTCTGTGTTACATATGTTGCGCTTGAAAATAGGAAATGAGAACTTCTTTGATCTATTGAGGTTATACTTCAATACATACAAGCATGGCAATGCGGTAACGGCAGAGTTTCAGGCATTGGCAGAGCAGGTTAGCGGACAGGATTTAGACCAGTTCTTTAACCAATGGATATATGGCTCGGGAACGCCATCGGTGGAGTATAGCGTTTGGCAGGCGGAAGACACATCCCGCGTGAAGATTGTTGCCAAGAGTACTTCGCCATCTACGACGCAGTTTCATCTGGAACTTCCGTTCAGGTTTAGTAACGGCACTGAGGTGGATTCCCTGCTGGTATCTGCCACACCCGACGGACATGCAAATGAATACCTGTATGAGCATGATATTCGGGAAACAACAATAACCCCGAACTATAACCACTGGACTTTACTGAAGCAGATAACGGAAAAGAAGCCGGTGTTGGTGGAGTGCATTCCCTCTGTTAGTGCGGTGCTGGTATCTTGGGATGTTTTTAGTCCCGGCTTGGATGCTGGATACTTGGTATATCGCAGGATGGGGGCAGTCCAAGCATGGGAATTGCTGACGGAAACCCCCGTGACCGGGCTTTCCTATGTGGACAATACTGCTTTGAACAACATTGCTTATGAGTATGCAATTGCGGTTGTGGATGCAAGCGGCTTTGTTTCGCAGCTGTCCAATACTATGCTTGCCACGCCTATGCAGCTTAGCTTTGAAAATAATTTGTTGTTGGTGGACGAAACCAGGGATGGTACGGGAACAGGAATAAGCCCCAATGATGGACAGGTGGATAACTTCTATTTCTCGGCTGTTGCACCGCTTACTTGTGATTTCTGGGATTGCAGTTCTCAAGGTATGCCTTTGTTGAGTACCCTGGGGATGTATAAGGTTGTGCTGTGGTATGCGGATGATTTCTCTCAGAACCTGCTATTGGGTAATATGAACCTCCTCAGCGGATATTTACTCGGTGGAGGTAAACTGGTGCTTTCCGGGTGGAAGACTCCCTCAGTGTTTAATGAAGCGTTTATAGAGCGTTTTGCGGGTGGAGTAAGTATGAACTATGATAATGCTGCCGGCTTGATAAGTCTAAGCTCTTCACAATACCCCGAATTGTCTGTAGATCCCAATAAAACTTCTGCTTCGTGGAATGGGATGCTGCCCCAAATATACACTTTTAATGGAGTTGCGAACAGCCTTTATACCGCTAACATGAGCGCAAGTAGCAGCGGAGCAAACCAGTGTGCGGCAATGCGCTATACCTCCACCGGCACTTTGGTGCTGCTCGGTTTCCCGCTGTACTATATGCAGGCAGAGGGAGTGCAGGGTTTTCTGCAGGAACTGCTTCCCGAGCTAATCAGCGGTTCAGGGCAATGTGATGAACAGCTTTGCCAAGTCCCTGTAAGCCTCAATTGCAGCCCCAACCCCTTCAACCCCACGGCTAATATCATTTTCTCCATGCCGGTGGGGGGAAAGGTGAAGCTTTCCGTTTATAACCTGAGAGGACAGAAGGTTGCTGAGCCGGTGAACCGAGAGCTTGGCTCCGGGCAACACAGTGTGGTGTTTGCGGGTGTCGATAGCCAAAACCGTGGCTTGGCTTCTGGTGTGTACCTGCTGCGTTTTGAATATCCCGGAGGGGTGAAAACAAAACGTATCACACTCATGAAGTAGTCTGTCTCCCTGTTTATCTGGGCTAACAGAACGGGCTAAGCTATTATCGCTTAAAGAAAAATGAAGCGAAAGCGAGAAGCTTTTGCTTGACACTATAGCTATGCGGAAAATTGTGGCATTCTGTATAAAAAACCGTAAAGGAGAATCGATGAAGACCCTTACCCCAAGTCCTTCAGATATCCAGCAAGCATGGTATATCTTAGACGCAACGGGTTTACCTCTTGGTCGCTTGTCCACGAAAGTTGCTTCCATATTACGTGGAAAGAACAAACCTTATTTTGCAACGAACCTTGACACCGGTGATTATGTAATCATCATCAACGCGGATAAAGTCCGTGTGACAGGTCAAAAGGCTTTGCAAAAGGTTTACAAGACTTTTAGTGGATACCCCAGTGGCTTAAAAGAGATCCCGTATGCAAAGATTATGGAAGAGCATCCTGAGCGCATCATCGAGCATGCCATTAGAGGCATGATGCCGAAGAACACGCTGGGACGCGCAATGTTCAAAAAACTGAAAGTTTACACCGGAACCGAGCACCCGCACAGTGCCCAAAAGCCGGTTGAGCTTACTCTTTAGGAGGATAAGGCATGCAGAATTTTGATGCCGTTGGAAGAAGAAAGAATGCCGTTGCCCGCGTAAGGCTTACCCCCGGAACAGGCAAGCGCATCATCAACAAAGTGCAAATGAAGAAATACCTTCAACGCGAAACCCTTGAGATGGTCGTGGAGCAGCCCCTACAAACCGCCGGTTTGTCCGAAAGCTTCGACGTCTATGTCAATGTTTGCGGTGGTGGACTTAGCGGTCAAGCCGGTGCCATCCGTCACGGTATTTCCCGCGCTTTAGTTGAATACGACGAGAAACTGAGACCCGCACTCAAGACCCGCGGATTCTTAACACGTGACCCCCGTATGGTGGCACGTAAGAAATCCGGACGCCCGAAAGCCAGGAAGAGATTCCAGTTCTCCAAGCGTTAAAC
>CALDSN010000066.1 GCA_937924555.1 uncultured bacterium
CTCCATGATGCCAAACACCTATATGGGCTACCCCCTTATACTACAAGCTAAGTTTATAACTCTTGGCAGTTTGGCGGGTATACTTGCCGTTGCAGCCTTCTTAATTAAAATGGGTGCTGTGGGGCTGCATTACTGGTTACCCGGGGCTTATGCAGAAGCGGATGATGACAGCAGCAGCCTACTCTCGTCTGTACTGTCCAAAGCTGGTGTTTATGGCTTGTTGTTAGTGCTGATCATGTTCTCCAATTCCCTGCACGGCAACAGCATGAGCATGGGCTTCCTGGGATGGATCGGGGTGTTAACTGCTTTCTTTGGAGCTTTAATGGCTGCCTTCCAAGAGGATGCCAAGAAGCTCTTAGCATATTCCAGTATGAGTCAGATGGGGTATATCATTGTCGGATTGTCACTAATGAGCCATCTTGGGTGGGTTTCCGCAGTATATCTTGCCGTGAACCATCTATTCTTCAAGGGCTTGATATTCATGGCTATGGCGGGAGTCTTCCTGCGCACCGGCACCAGAAACATGTATGAGATGGGTGGCTTGATCAAGAAAATGCCTATTGCCTTCATCAGCGTGCTCATCGGCATTATTGCTGTTTCGGGAGTTCCTCCCCTAAGCGGTTTTGGCTCTAAGTGGTTCATCTATACATCCATGCTGGAACAGGGGCGTTACCTTCAAGCCGGATTAGCATTCTTCTCAAGTGCCATTGCTTTCTTATACCTATACAAGCTTATCCATACCGTTTTCTTGGGACAGGCGAAGCCCAACCAATATATGGTTAAAGAGGCACCCATCTGGCTAATCATCCCCCAAGCTGTATTTATCATGGCTATCATGGCAATCTCCATGTTCCCTAACCTGATTACCAAGCCAATTTCCATGGCAGTAGCAAACTTCATCGCAAAACCTGATTGGTTAAGCTGGGATGGTTACAACGTGGTGCTAAACTCACCCATCCTGCATGCCAACTGGAATGGTAACCTGATTATGTATGTGACTATGGGAGTGTTTATCGTTCCGCTTATCTGGCTACTATTGGTTAACGCCAAGACCCAGAAGGTTAAGCAGTTTAACATTGTTTTCGCTGCAGAAAGACCCTTTAAGCCATGGACAACCCACTATGCATACAATATGTTTGCTCCATATTATAAAGCTTTAGGGTTCTTGGTTAAACCGAGGGTAACATCCTTTTATGATGGGGTGGCAGAGTGGACTCATTCCATCGCCGCAACCATATCTCGCATCTATACGGGTAATGGTCAGACTTATATACTGCACATTTTCCTGTATCTGCTGTTCATGTATTCTCTTTTGGGGGTGTAATAGTGAGTATCGCATTGAAGATAGTTTGGGCATTCATCTCTCTCGGGGTGGTAACAGTCTGGGGATTAACCCTCAATGGCATAGTGCATAAGATATTTGCCAGGGTTCAAGGAAGACTCGGTCCTCCTGTTTGGCAACCCTTCATTGATATTGCGAAGAACAATGCCATACGAACCGCAATCACCCATGGAATAATGTTCTACCTCGGTCCTGTGTTTCGTATTGCCGGCGGTATTGGTACTTATATGTTCATACCGGTGCTGTTTGGGTCAGCTTACTTCTCAAACTTCTCCATGAGCGGAGATATCCTGTTGGTGATGTATTTCATCTTCTTTGGACAGCTTGGCATGGCTTTAGGCGCAGGGGAAGGTGGTCACCCATATTCTGCCATAGCCGTAAGCCGAGGTTTGGCACAAATGACTGCTTTTGAAGTGCCTTTTGCCCTTTCCATCATCAGTTTAGTGGTGCAATATGGCACCCTGTCTATAACTGAGATTGTAGCAGCCCAGCAAGGAAGTTTTCTAAACTGGACGCTATTCACCAATCCCTTGGCTGTGATAGCAGCCATGATTGCCATGCTCGGAATGAATATGTACAATCCCTTCTCAGTGGTTATTGCACCGCAGGAGATTCCCATTGGTCCGCCCACAGAGTACCAGGCTTCGTTTATGGGCTTGCTTGCCACAAACCGCGGAATCTTTGCGGGAGCTAAGCTGGTGTTGTATATGAACCTGTTCTTTGGAGGAGCAACCAATCTGCCGATCCTTATGCTTAAAACATTCAGTATTTATATGTTCAGTGTGTTTATCGGGGCGGCTTATCCCCGCTTCAGAACCGAAAACTCCATCCGCTTTTTCCTCAAGTACCCCACAATTCTGGGAATAATCTCCGTTCTGCTTTTCAGTTTGTAAGGAAGTATTTATGATAGATAATGAGATAAACTACGACTCTGAGCCTGTAGCTAATGCAGGGGATAACTCATCTAACCCCACAACATCAGCATATCCTGACTGGCGTAAAGACGATAACACTCTAACCAATGCCGGTTTGCCTGATGAGGAGCAAGAATGGTTCTGCGATGCCCGACCTCAGCCCGCGCGCAAAAGCTGGCAGCCTATTGAGGATTTCCTAAATTGGGCAAGGGCAAACAGCCTATGGATATTGGCTTTTGGTACCGGTTGTGGTGCCATCGAGCTTCGTCCTTTGGTAACTTCGCGCTATGACATCAGCCGTCTGGGGATGCAGCCCCGCCCCACCCCACGCCAAGCAAATGTATTCATGATTGGCGGTTATGTGTCCATAAAGACACTAAAGCGCATTGTCCGCAGTTATGAGCAAATGCAGGGACCCAAGTTCGTGGTTGCAGTATGTTCCTGTGCTATTAATGGCGGTATGTATTGGGATTCATATAACACCGTTAAGAGGATAGATGAATACATCCCTGTTGATGTATATGTGACAGGTTGCATGCCCCGTCCAGAAGCTGTGCTTGCCGGATTCACCAAGCTGAAAGAGCTTATCAAAGCCGGAAAAGCAGAAGGGCAAAACCTCTATGCCGAGAAATTCGATTGGTATAAAGAAAACCAAAAGAAAGTAATAAAAGACTGGAATATGCCGGATTACAACTGGTAGGTGCTAATGGAACAACTATATAACAATCTCTCTTTGCAGTTCGAACTGAATGACTTCATGCTTCGTCACGGTACCCAAGCCTCATTCATTGCGAAACGGGAGCAACTGGTCAGTTTGCTCACTAATCTCCGCGATATTCACGGTTATACTCACTTAGTTATGGTCACTTGCGTGGACTGGCTAGAGGACAAGCTATTTCAGTTAACCTATATCGTCCACAATCACCATGATCAAAGTGACATTATTGTAAAAGTGCTTATTGACAGAGATATGCCTGAGATGGACAGCATCCACCACCTTTGGGAGCAAGGAAGAGTGTTTCAACGTGAACTCCACGAGATGTTTGGCATATCCTTCCCTGGCAGTCCGGGACAAGATGAACCCATGATACTTGAAGGTTGGCAGGGTCCTCCTCCTATGCGCAGAGATTTTGACACCAAGGAATATTGCGAAGCCAATTACTCCAACCGAGAACGTGATAGCCGCGAACCAGAAGAGCACATGCAGCGCAAGCTTTATCCGGAGGATTGATATGGAAAGTTTGTATCCACCCATTGTTAACGGCAAAGCTGTTTACGACCTGGAAAGCCAGAAATATCTTAAGATGTGGCAGGGTCCTCAACACCCCGGCGTAACGGGAAACATGAGCCTGGAACTGGATATCTGCGGTGATGAAGTGATAAAATGTGATACTCACGTAGGCTATTTGCATCGCGGCTTCGAAAAACTGATGGAACGCAGGCGTTACATTAATTGCTTTCCCATTGTATGCCGCATCTGCGTCCCCGAACCGGACACCAACGAATACCTGTTTGCCACTGCCATGGAAGACCTCATGGGCATGGAAATACCTGAGCGAGCTCTGTGGTTACGCACGTTAAATCTGGAGCTATCACGCTTGGCAAGCTTCCTGATGTGGATTGGCGGTCAAAGCGGGGCTTTCGGGATGGGGACAGTTGCACAATGGACAATCGCCTACCGTGACTATGTACTCGACCTGTTTGAAGAATGGACGGGAGCACGCATCTATCATATGTATATGACTCCCGGGGGAGTACGCGGTGCCTTGCCAGAGGGTTGGGTTAACCGAGCCCACAAGGTATTGGACGGTGCCAGTAAACTGTTAGACGAAATCCGTCATGTAATGCTGAACAATGCAATCTTTAAACAGCGTGCTGTCGGCTTGGGCACAATCACACCCGATATGATGGATAGATATGGCATCGTTGGACCTAATGCTCGTGGCAGCGGAGTAGCCCGCGATATCCGTATGGATATGCCCTACCTGGTTTACCCACTGTTAGACTTTAACATAGAAACAGAAAGTGCCGGGGATGCTTATGCGCGTACGGTAGTACGCTGGAAAGAGATACATCAATCGATAAGCCTCATCCGCCAGATCCTTGCCAAGATGCCGCAGAGCGGAGCAGTACATACTACTTTGCCCAATGTCCTCCACCTCAAGGTTCCAGCCGGGCAAACCTATGTTCGTGCCGAGTCCACGCGAGGAGAATATGGCTATTTCATGGTATCAGATGGCAGTGAATTCCCCCGCAAAGTTACGGTACGGGGACCTTCTTACACCCATGCCATGGCATTGTTGGAAGACCTTGCCGTGGGCGTAAACATCGCTGATATCGCCGGTTTAATGGTCTCCTTACACACCTATCCCCCAGAAATTGAGAGGTAATACAAGTGAATCTACGAGATATATTATCCCCCCTATATGTATGGAAACGCGCTTTTGAAAAGCCATACTCCATTAACACTCTCAGCGAAGCACGACCCGGTGCAGCCCATTACCGCGGGTTTCACCAGAACGATATCGATAAGTGCATCGGCTGCGGGACCTGTGCCGAGATTTGCCAAAACGTCTCTATCGAGATGGTGGAAGTAAGAGACAGCAAGGATGGAGACAGCGGATTGCGCCCCAAGATA
>CALDSN010000067.1 GCA_937924555.1 uncultured bacterium
AACCCCAAAGTGCATGGTTTACACTTTGTGATAATATGTCAAGATAAGTGTGCAGGATAAGGACTATAAGTTTAGGAGCAGGTAACAGCCGAAGTACATAGTAGTATTCATTGGGCAGGCACATAGGGAAAGCCCTTTACACTGCGATACTAACTGCTAAGCAGCTATTCAGAAAACCTGCTTCCCTCTCCCTATTCGAAAGTTTTTTAAGAAAATCGTGAAATCTGTCACCAAAACCAGAATCTGTCACCCGCACCATTATGAAGGCGCGATTTTCCGGAAAAATAAGCAAGCCTATCATAATAAAACAGGAGACAAAACAATGAAAGTACTATTCAAGTATGGAATCAAAACCTACACCGGAACCCTCGATGAGATGACCTATGGCAGCTACCGCGATGGTAGCCTGTGCATAGGACGCAAGTATGTAATCCCTGCTGAGACTGCGCAGAATGCCAGCGTAGCAGAAATCTCCAAGAACCTGGCAACTGTATATGCATCTTGCAGCGCAGGCTATAAAGCAGATCTGAAGACCTATGCCCGCAAGCATGAGGCTTTGGTGCCTGCCAGAAAGCTTGCTCCCAATGCCTATGCCATCTTTGTGCGGATGATGTATCTCTTCAGCGAGCTGGATAGCGGTCATGTGGACTTGGCAAGCGTAAGCTATGCCGATTTGCAGACCATTGGCGCGGACATTGCCAGCGTTGCCGATGCCGTGGGTAGCGGTTATCTGCCGAAAGTTGCCGGTGCAGATGCCCTGACCGCAGAGATGTAAGGGAGGAAACATGCAAGCAAACAATCCTTTGGTGAAAGAGCTGGCAACCCGCATCAACAAGCTGGTGAACATCCCGCTTATCAACGAGCAGAACGAGCAGGTCTTCTTCGAAATGGTGGTTGGTATCCTTCTGGATATCTTCCTCAGCGAGTTGGACAAACAACTCGGGTAAACTAAGTAAACGTAAAAAAAACCACGGAGAGCTTCACGCCCTTCGTGGTTTTAATATGTCTATGAAAAGCTATAATGGCAAAATGGCTTGTTGGGGAGTAATCGTACAGGTCTTATGTGTCCAGATGCCTAAGCTGTTGAAATGGCTTTTACATCGCTCAAGGTCATCAGGATTGGGAAATATCCCAAAGCAGGTGGAACCACTACCGCTGAGCATGGATACCTCTGCCCCAAAACCGGAAATGGAACGTAGCAGCGCATCAACTTCGGGAAAGTACTGCCGTATGCCTGCTTCCAAGCGGTTGAAACATGATTCGTTTAGATTATGGGAATCGAATTGCCTTTGTTGCTCCGGTGAGGGTATCAGCACAAGTTTGTAAGCCAGAGAGCTTGGAATGGCAATGCCGGGATTGACCAACAGGATATGAGAAATATTAATCGGAGCAAGAGCTGTAATTTGCTCTCCCCTATTGGTGCCGAGAGCACAACCGCCTTCCAGAAAGAAGTTTATATCGCTACCAAAGCCTGAGGCAATTTGGTGAAGCTCATTGGAAGATAATCCAAGTTCCCACAGTTTATTCAGGCATTTCAAAGTCTCCGCAGCATTGCTGCTGCCCCCGCCCAAGCCCGCTGCAATAGGGATGTGTTTATCAAGATGGATGCGCACTCCCATTTCTGGATGATAGGTATTGTGTAAATACTCGGCAATCTTATATACAAGATTGTGCGGCGAGGCAAGGTCGGGATTGCTACAGCTCAGATGTATCCCGGGGGAAGAACTAAGCTCGAAGCTTAGACTATCAAAAAGGTCAATACTGCTGAACACAGTATTGACCTGATGATAGTTATTTGGTAGCTTGCCGCAAACCTCAAGAAACAGATTGATTTTTGCGTAGGAAGCGATTAACATTCTTCTTCTGCTTTTTGGGAACCTCGTCACCATAGTAGTAGTAATAATAGTAGTAGTAATAATAGTAATTCTGCTTACTGTAATACTTCTGCACGTAGATGCTGTTCACTATAATGCCGTCGATTTTGGCATCGATATTCTCCATCAGCTCTTTGGTACGCTTGATAATGCCTTTTTCCGTGAAGCCACAACGTACAACGATGAAGGTCATGTCCACTTTCTTGGTTAGGATAAGGGCATCAGTTACCGCAATAATGGGCGGAGTATCAAACAAGATATAGTCATATTTCTTTCTAAGCTCTTCAATCAGCACATCCGTGCGAGGAGAGGCAATCAACTCAGAAGGATTCGGAGGAACAAAACCACTGGTAATTATATCCAAGTTTTGGATACCGGAATCCTTCACCACTTGGTCCAAAGTCACTTCAGGATCAATAAGGTAGTCACTAACCCCGTTTTCTTTTTCCAAGGCAAACTTGGAATGAATTGTGGGGCGGCGCATATCCATGTCTATCAGTACAACCTTGCTATTCATTTGAGCTAATGTGATAGAAAGGTTAGCAATGGTTGTGGATTTACCTTCCTTGGGTCCGGATGAGGTAATCAGCAAGGTAGTACTACCCTCTGCTTTGCGGGAGAGGATATTGGTTCTAAGTGTTCTATATGCTTCAGCAATGGGGGATTTGGGAGCATAATGTGACACAAGCTGCATCAACACAAAATGCATGGATTTTGTAAGCTGCTCTCTGTTCTCCCCTTCTGCCGCTTCTATCATATAGTTGAATTCCTGAAGCTTGGATTCTGATTCGCGGATAAGAGGAATTGTTCCAACTATAGGAAGGCGAACATAGGTTTCCATGTCTTCAAGTGTACGGAGCTTAGTATCAAGAGAATGCACGAT
This sequence comes from uncultured bacterium, assembly GCA_937924555.1. Lineage (GTDB taxonomy): Bacteria > Cloacimonadota > Cloacimonadia > Cloacimonadales > Cloacimonadaceae > Cloacimonas. Next base: position 2,758 of record CALDSN010000067.1, read on the forward strand.
GAAAGCGACACCGATTCCCAGACCCAAGCCCAAGATGATGCCGACAAGGATATTCATTGATACACGAGGCTTGATAGGAATAGTAGGGCGTTCTGCGAAATCAATGATACGGACATTACCTACCTTAGCTTGCTCTGCAACTTTGGCATCCTCATACTTCTCCATCATAATGCCATGAATCTTCTCATCAAGCATCATGTTTCTGGTGAGACGTGCAAGTTCCAACTCAGTATTAGGAATGGCGATTATCCGTTGGTCATACATCTCTTTTGTCTGCTCCAGACCGTCCACTTTAGCTCTTGCCATCTCAAGTTCGAGATTAGCTTGGATTATTTTCGCCAGCAACTCACTTCTAGTGGTTAGAGGATCATTGTTAACCGAAATAGAAACAAGCTTGCGGACCTCGAGGTCAAGAGTGGCTTTAGCATTTTCCATTTCTCGTTTAAGCAGAAGAATCTGGGGATGATCGAGAGGATACTCATTCTTTGTAACAAGCTTTGTAACCAATGCTTGGGTCTCAACAATCTGCTTACGGAGTTCCGTAATGTACGGTGCTTTAAGAATATTATCCACATCCACCAGCAATGAATCCTGTTCTCGAAGCTGGCGATTAAGCATGTCGAGGGATTTTGCCTTCACAGCCTGGTCTGTAAGTGATTCCTCATAAAGAGCTTCCAAATCTGATGATTGAATAATCAACTGCTGAGTCTCTTCCGAAAGCTCCGTAAGTTTGTTAAGGTTCTTGAACTCACGAAGATCATTCTCGGAGCTTTGTAATCTCCGGGATATCGCATCTAACTGAGTCTCAAGAAACTCGCGGATAGTGGTGAATTCCAATCTGGCATATTGCGTGTTCTGTTGTTGAATAGCTTCAGCAATTGAATTCACCGCAGCCATAGCTTCAGTTTGGTTGGTAGATTCGTAGCTAATGGTTAATATATCTGTTTCACGTTTTGATTCTACTTTGAGTCGCATCAGACTTGCTGCAGGATTGCCGGAAACATTCGCCGGGAAGGTATCCCAATCAGGATACTTTTTCATGATGTCCCAAGCAAGAGTCATTATCGGCTTACTACGAATAAGCTCAATTTGGTTATTCAAGCTGTTCTTGCCAATCCCGGGAGTTGCAAGAAACATCAGATCGGTGTTTCCTTTCTGATCTTCCAGAAGGATACGAGCTGAAGCAGAGTAGATTTTATCCTGACGAGCAGTGTAGAAGACAGTGGCGACAACTACAACGGAAAATACCAAAACGATAAGATAGCGATATTGAAGTACTATTCTGAGGTAATCCGAGAGTTTGATTTCATCTTGAACCGGTGCAGTGATGTTTTGATGTTCCATCTATTTGTGCCCCCCTTACTTTACGTTGGTAACCAGATTATAAACACTGAGGGCAATTGCAACTTTAGACAAGAAATCAGCTACCCTGGAGAATGCATAGAATATTGTCCCGGATATAACCACTGTGTCACCGGGTTTTAGCTCGGGTATCAGAGATCCATCACCAGTTTCCAAGTATTTCTTGAAATTGACCCAAATCACTTTCTCGCCTTCAGCGGAAGGACGGACTATCCTGATCTTGGAAAGCTTTGCATCTTCCTTGGGACCCCCGGCTAAAGCAAGCAGGCTAAGGAAATCGGTATCATCGGGCACAACGTAGAGCCCTGGTTTATAAACTTGCCCAAGTATGTAGGTATTCATTTTCAGCTTTTCAACTCCACTGCGAATACCATCGTAAGTATAGGCAGAGATGTTTGAGGAAGGGGTAAAGGACGTTGCCCCTTGGCTGAATAAAGACATGGCAATCCCTACTAACAGGAGTGCTAATAATATCCTCTTCACATTATCCTCTTATTCATTTTATGTTATATTCTGTAGTTAACGGTTATAGTCAAGCTAAATCTGCTTGCCGGCTGGGGTACAAATGTGTATATCATTATTGTGCTGATAATTCGCATGAGTTTTACTCTATGGTAAAATACTGTTCTGCTGATTCCGAACCCATGGGGATATCATGATCGAAATCGTGTAGGAAACCATCAATACGCCAGCTGATTGTTTCTCCGCTGGTAAACACGATCCCATTGGGAACCTGGAATTCATAGACATCAGTAGGTACATCAAGATCAATATCTTCAGAGTGAAGCAATGTCCCATCACTCCGCCACATTAATACTCTGAAAGAATCTGCTCCGGTGCTGTCATTTGCCCAATGAAGTTTGATACCAACAGGAGATACAATCGCGCCATTGACAGGGTCAAGAGGTGTACATTTGGAGATTATCGCGTATGATACCGTGTCTGATACGCTGCTGTTTCCCGCTGCGTCGAAAAGCTGGGTGTAGTACGAATACCATGTGTTAAAGACAAGATCATTTGTGTCAGTGTAAGACATTGCTGTTGGGCTAACCCCGGTTGCTATCAGCTCCGGAATAGCCAAGCCATGATGAAATCGATAGACATCAACATGTGATAGATCAGTATCAACAAAGGGCTCCCATGTTATACGGATAAAGTTTCCTTCCGGTACTGTATCAATTCCATTGGTATTGTCGTTTACAAAATAGGGGTTTCCATTCCAAGTGACAGGTGGATCACCGGTATCTCCAAGGTGAGGTCTTAATGTAGGAGCTAATGGTGGCTCTGAATCCTGGTCGAGAGGGTCATCTCCCGAGCAAGATATGGTGAAGGCAATAATGATGCCCAGAATAAGTACTAATAGTGTTCTCATACTATCTCCTAGAACTTGACTCTTAATCCAAGTCGGTTTGTGAGTCCTATGGGATTCGTTACCATGGCATAATCAATTATTACTCCATAGAGTTTAACTGAAGCTCCCCAACTGAAGTTTTTATCGTAATAACCTGCTCTGACTCCCATTTTATTGTCATACTCCCAATCAATGCCATAGTGCTTTGTTCCATTATAAACATAGTCGTAATCATAAGCAACGCATACTGTGGAATTCAAAGGAGGTATGGGCTGTTCTATTGCAACACCCATTTTAGTATTAAAAAGCACCTCATCCTTGATCTCACTATCGGTATTCCAGGTTATATCGGTACCTGCTAAATCCTGGAAGTTCAGACCAAAATGGAGATTTCCGAAATCCTCTTGATCGAAAATTACTGCCAGATCCGTTTTTGCTTTGAATCCAAAATCTAAACCCGTACCGGTACCCATATTATCCTTTATTGAGCGTTTAATCAGCTTTATATCGCCCCCAAAACTAAAGTCAAAGGGTACTTCGAAGAAAAGCCAGCCCATGTTGGCATCATAATGGATGTTTTTAGCAAAGGAAAACTGGTAGAGGTCGTCCCTGCTTGTGAATTTCCCATCAGGAACACCCGGAAGGTGGTAGTAGCTATTGTTGATTCGTTGATCAACGTTAGTTCCTATCAGGTACTCCTCACTAAAAAAGGGAATGTCATTTACAGAAAGACGAGTGACGTTAAACCCAATGGATACTTGGTTTGGGAGAGGTTGAACAAAAGTGATATTATCATAAGCAGCTAACCCCTTATAGAGGAATGCATGCATTGCCGATACCTCACTCTCCCGCAACAAACTCAGCCCGGCAGGATTCCAATAGATTGCAGAGCCATCATTGGCAAGTGCAACAAATGCTCCACCCATACCCAAGGCACGTACACCCGCACCTATCATCATGAAATCTCCGGCATAACGACCGGCAGCCAGGGGAACCAGTATTGTAAGCAGCAGGACTGTAATTACTAATATCTTTCTCATCATTCCCTACTTTAAAATAGCCATTTTCTGGGTTTTCTCAATGGTTTTATCACCCTTTTTGGCGATCACTCGATAGAAGTATGTTCCATTCGCCAAGGGATATCCCTGTTCGTCCTTACAATCCCATCCATACAAAGTGCGGGGGTACTCATGATAACCAACCCCCGTGGGAAGGTTTCTGAATGTCTTAACCAATCTTCCACTTATTGTAAACACTTTGATTGTAATATCGTCTGCTCCATCTGTTAAAACATACGTAAAGCGTGTCCTGCCGTCGTTCTTAGGCTCGACAGCTTTACCTAAAACAGGATTTGGATAGTTTGCAACGTTGGTGATATTGAAATCATCATTTACGATGAACTTAATGTCTCTCGTATTGTATTTGTTATTCAAATCACGGCAATCCACTTTCAATTCATGTTCACCATTACCTACCGCTAGCTGATATTTGATGGGAACTCGGTTGATATTGTCCATATTTACCGACATTACATAGTCTTCTTTAGGTATTACTACGCCATTCATAGACAACACTACCGTATCGTCTATCACATTTATCCCATTATCATCTGATAGCAGAATCGAAATAACCCCATTCCCGGCAATGTAGCCTCCGATTGTGAACTCCTGATCCTGTACATTCACATCTATTGTGGGCACTTTGGTATCGGTATTTCGGAAGAGACTATACACTCCGGGACGATCTATGGCTACCGTCACGCTATTCAAGGTAGTATTAATAAAACCACCTACGTACATCCACTTCTTATACTCGTCATTATAACGGTAAATCTTGTAGGAGTCGTTGCCTTCCTGGGCTTGTGTTGCCGTGTCAGTGGGATGATAAAACATTGTTAGTTCCAGTTCCTTGTCATTAATAAACTGCCCAGTGGCATTAAGTAGGGAACTTGGTGTGCAGGATAGCTGATAAGGTACCGAACTCTGGTTTAATGTTAAGGTATCCACCGATTTAAGAAGTACTGGCTTCACATCTGGTTGATTCAGGTTCTCTCTTGGAGATAATGCAGCTACCTCGAAGATCGCTGTTCCGCTGCTAATCAATCCTGCAGGGATATTACATGATACATTGTTATCCAAACTTACTATATCACCACCACCATTACCCACAAGATAGTTATTAAAAGACACTTGAAAGTCGATGTAATTACTGGGATCGTTCACAAAGCTGTCGTAGGGACTCCATTCTTGATTCATGTTCAGACTATCGACTCTTGCTTGAACTTTATAGTTTCCGTTTTGCAAACCGGTTATGGGGATGCTTTCCCATCTCTCTTGTCCATTTGCCAAAGCGGAATATGTTTGCTTTTTCAAGAATGTCATTGAACTGAAAGATGCTCCTGGGGGACCATAGAACAAGCTGATGTCTGTAGCAACAGAGCTGGCATTCCCAACATTAGCACCCAGCACTTTTATATAGTAAGCACTGTCGGATTGCTCGTATTTGATATCTCTAAGGGTCAACTCTGGACCGCGGATGATATAACTCCCAAGATATGACTCTGCATAACCGTGGGTGGTATTGAGAATATACTTGAAGTAAACCTCTTTATTTGTCTTCTTGTTAGGGTATTTACTGACACTGTTGAATAGAGTACTATCTGCATCAGATTTCTGCATAGGGATACTCACCCAAGTACTATCAAGTCGAACCCTACAAATTAAACTCGTAACTGGTTCTGGACTGAAAACCCTTGCACTAAAAGATACCGAATCTCTCCAAGTGGGCTCCACCGGACTGGTTTGTAAATGCATAACATTTGGTTTGCCCACACTGAATATCGACTTGCCAATATACTCCTGAGTTGGAGAGTAACCTGCCACGTATATTTTTCGCGTATAATTTGTGGCTGATGAATTGGAGTTCGTCCAATCTGCAGTGTAGTGTCCATTTACCACTGGTCTATCAACCGGTATATTAATTGTTTTCTCGTTCTCTTTCGTGATATAGAGTTTAGCCATTTCCACATCTTGGGGGAAGGTAGCAGTAACATGCAAGGTCTCTCCCGCATTCAACACAGGATTTGTTGCAGCAACGGGAATCCCTGTAACAGGTTTTCGCATCCGGATAAGCGGATCACCAAGATACACTGCTCCATTGGTCATGGCAAACTGAGCCTGCTTAGAAACGGTTACGGTATAGAACTTAGCTAAAGTATAAATCCATGCTTCCCCAACAGTGTTGAAATTACGGTTGAATAAAGCATCGGTATAAGCAAGCCCCCAGTCCACATCTTGAACCAAATACCCTAAGCCCGAGAAACCGGCTGTCCCAATCGCTCCACGGTTTGGCTGCAGAACGAATGCTTCGCTAATGGATGCCGTTCCATTGGTATCAAAAGCTGAAGCATAACAAGCCAAAGACACAACAATTGGATAAACTGTATTGTTCAACGATGCCACATCATTGAATCCAAACAAGTTGTAGTCCGCCCAAACACGACCACCGCCGTGTCCCATAAATTGCAGATACTTCGTACCAGTATTAAAAGCTTCCTTGAGCTGTGTTGCGCTTCCAAGATACTCTGTGCTAACAGTTTGAGTATTAGTATATACTCTGGTTACCCTATAATCCGAGGGTACAGCTCTTCTTCTGATATATTCCGATTGCTGGGCAAACACATCATTGGTGTCGGTTATCTTTCCCCCGGCTGTTAGTGTCACGTGGCTATTCCAAAGTTTGGATGTCTGCAAGTTTACCCTATATGAAGTAGCCTTATTTGCATAGTCCTGTATTTGCTGATCTGTCCAAACACCAATTCGCGAAATAGCAACATCCGGCAAAGGATCGTTACCCACTATGCAAGCATACCAATTATCACTAGCAATGGCACCAACTTGGAATGTCCAGATCTTTTTGACCGGCACTACATTGTACATTCTGGCAAGACTATTATCTCGGGTATCGTCCACACCTTCGCCCAAAAGAACCACATGGCTGATCTGGGGTTCACTCCAATTGTTATAGGCATACTTAATAAACTCTTTTATCGCATCTGCACTAACAATACCAGCATTGAACTCGTCATAAATATCCTGAACATAAACAATCGTGCTACTGTGTCCTTCACTACTCCAATTGTCCAGCAATTGCTGCGTCCCGGCAGAAGCAGCTAACGTTGGGGTGCTAATAACCAGAACATTGCCGTGATTATTGGGGTTTCTTAGATCACTCGGGATGTTTAAGCGAGCATATTTTGGTATTCTTTTCTGCGCTTCACTAACCGCATAATACTTTACAGAAGTACTCGAAACACTATCCTGTAATGTCACCGTCCAAGGTGCAGCTCCATCAACTGTAAATGGCTCAACCTGCAAGTTATTAAAGACGCTTGAACCGATTTTATATACCGATACATTGGGTGAACTGAACCCTTGCAAAGCAAACTGCATCAGGCTGTTGTTGGCGTTACTCGGTTTAGTGAACTTGATTATATCGCTGTTGGTTTTATACTCTCTCCAGTAGGTAACCTCAGCATAATCCAGCATAACCTGTTCTCTTTCCCCCATCACTGTGTTACCGGAGAGGCTTATGTAGAAGTTATTTACCCCATGACGCAAAAAGTTATTGGGAATACTGCTTTGATTCTCGAATAACTGCTCATTTTGGTATTTCCAGGAGTGGGAGTCGATCATCGCTTGATTAAGCCTAACCGAAGCATCGTGATCATATTGGTTACTGCCCAAAGACCCAGAATAATAGGTTAATCCCATTAATGATACTTTCGCTGAAGCATGCAGGATGGTATCATCTTTGGGATATTGAAGTTCCACAGGGATAATATCCAAATTAGGTGCGTTGATCTTCTTCCAGAACCAAATATCCTCACGGCTAAAATCATTGTTCTGCGACCAACCATTACCAAGTTTATCCATTACGAGCTGTTGTTCGAAATGAACCGTTTCCTGATACGCATCTGGTTTGGATGATTGCGGTACATCAGATACAACCAAACCTCCATTTTCCACCACCATTCTTGCACCTAATCTATCAAGCCGTTTAAGCGTATACACATTCTCGGCTGTATAATCATCCATGTATCCGTGATCACCACTGTGCCTATCACCGTAGAATTCAAAATAGTCGTTTACATCAAATGTCCCATCATTCTCACCCACAAAGTGTATTGGTACTTGACCATATTCATCGCTCAGTTCCAAATATCTCGGATCAACCGAGGCAGGTGTCCAGTCCATTATCAGTTGCAGCGAATCTGCCATCCCCGTGATCACATTCATCAGATAAGAATAACTTACCTTGTAAATACCTTCCGTATCCACAATCAACTGAACTTCGTTTACTCCACTACTTCCGCTCTTCGGAGCTTGGTAGGAAGTATCGCGAGTCTTCTCTAAGCGCCATTCTTTGGATGTCACTTCGTTGATAAAGAAGGCAGAACCGCTATCATCCAAAGGATTCCTTTGCGTTTGCCAGTTACGGCTAGCTGTCTTGGTACCGTTAATCACAATTCGCAGTTTGAGCTCTGTTGTTACCTGCAGAGCTCTGCTTTTTGCATCGTATTGAAAGGGCTGAATAATAAGGGGGATGAATTTGCGATTTCCAATGAAGGCTTCTTCACCCTTGACCACATTTTCCACGGGATACAAGCCCGTTTTATTATAGGCTTCAAAGTCTAATATTCTTTTATAGTCTATATCTTCCCCGTTCATCACCATAGTGTAGGAGGGTTGAAGAAAAACTCCTCTTTGCGTGATGCTTTTGGCAGATTCAACCACAATACTATAATTGCCATCCACTGGCACAGCGACAGGGACAGAAAAACCAAGCAATTCAGGATAACCATCTTTGCTGGTAATACTACCCTCTTCACACACTATCTTCTGCCAAGTGTTCGCATCTTGTTTCACATTCTCCAAAGTATAATTGGGTAATATAAAGCTAAGCTCCAAAACATCTTTGCTTTCAGATATCACCTGAAACGGAGCTGCAAAAAGCAGCAATGGCAGCAACAGGACAAGGCATACAACATATGTCCGCATAAAATCTATTTCTCCATTAATCAGAGGTTGTTTGAACGTAAGCCAATATCGGTTCGATGGTATTTACCGGAAAACTCAATTTCTGTCACGCGGTTATAGGCTTGCATCCTTGCTTCTTGCAAGGTGCTTCCCATCCCCACAACGCACATAACTCTTCCCCCGGCTGTAACCAGCGTCTCTTTATCTTTGGATACTCCCGAAAAGCAAATCCCTTCAATATCATCATAGTTTATCTTGATGGGAATTCCCACAGGATACGACCCGGGATAACCATGGGAGGCTAACACCACTCCCAGAGCATTGGCTTGTTTGTATTTGATGTCTAAATCACATACTTGTCTGTTCTTGATAGCCAAACAGATGTCCATAATATCGCTTTCTATCAGGGGCAACACCACCTCAGCCTCGGGATCTCCAAATCTGCAATTAAACTCAATCACTTTGGGTCCCTGCTTGGTAATCATCAGCCCGCAATATAATATACCCTGATAGGGATAACCCATATCTCTCATGGCTTTCAGGGTAGGCTCTACAATCTCATCTTCGATTTGTTTTCGATATGGTTCAGCTTCGGGAACCGGAGCATATGCTCCCATCCCTCCGGTGTTTGGTCCCAAGTCATGATCAAATATCTGTTTATGATCCTGGGCAAACAAGGTGCTTACAAAATTCCATCCATCACTCACGACAAATAAAGATACTTCCCATCCAAGCAAATATTCTTCTACGACAATCCCCTTTCCATCTTCTTTGGGTTCTTTGTCATCATGCGCAGCACCAAACATGTCTTGTATTGTTTGCTGCGCTTCATCAAGGTTTTTTGCAATCACCACACCCTTACCTGCAGCCAACCCATCTGCCTTCAACACCAGAGGATAGCTGAATTCTGTTATCGCCCTCATCGCTTCATCCAGTGTCTTGCAAGCTCTGAACCCGGCTGTGGGAATGGAGCATCTTGCCATTAGTTCTTTGGTAAATATCTTGCTACTTTCCAATTGAGCAGCAAAACGGCTGGGTGAAACGGCAAAGATTCCTGCTTCGGTCAACATGTCTGAAAGCCCCTCGGCTATAGGTTGTTCCGGTCCTATAAACACCACATCAATGCCACTACTAATGCAATATGATACAATATCTTCGTTTGTGCCAAGTTTGAGGCAGCTATGCTGCAAGGCAATACCTGCATTCCCGGGGGACACCACTAATTCTGTCACCTGCTTACTGCGAGCAAAGGAATTCGCTAATGCGTGTTCTCTCCCTCCGGAACCAATGATTAATACTTTCAACCAACCCTTCCCTGTAAATACCTGAGCATTTCCAATATGGCAAATTCCGTTGCTTTGCGACGGATGGAATCTCTATCACCCAAAAACAGTTGCTTGGCGTACCAAGTGCAGTCACCTGCCATGAATCCAAAGAACACCGTGCCCACTTCCTTGTCCTTGGTGCCACCCCCGGGACCGGCTATCCCTGTAATGGAGATTGCATGGCTTGCTCCTGTGAGGGCTTTCACCCCGGAAACCATCTCCCGAGCACATTCTTCACTGACTGCCCCATATTGCTTCAATGTATCTTCTCTCACCTTCAGCGCACTCACCTTCAACTCATTTGAATAGGAATTCACTCCCCCCAAATAGAATTCTGATGCTCCGGCAATATCTGTAAGCATCTTCCCCAGCCAACCTCCGGTGCAGGATTCGGCTGTGGCAAGTGTGGCTTTCTTTGCTGTCATCAGTTTATATAGCGCGGTAGCCGGGCTTTCGTTGTCATATCCCCAAACATACGGGGCAAGTGTCTTGGTCGCCTTTGCTACAGTAGCATCCACCTTCTCTTTATCCACCCCATAAAACCGCATATCTACCCTTCCCGTCTGCGGAAGCCAAGCCAAGTTTACTCCCTGGGGAACATCGCTCCAAGTGAACAATCCCGCCAACTTGGATTCCGAAATCCCATGAGTATGGATTGTTCTTTGGTACACAGGTTGCAGTTGCGGATATTTTGCCAATATAATGTCCTTG
>CALDSN010000068.1 GCA_937924555.1 uncultured bacterium
GTTCGCATGGTTCGCATGGTTCGCATGGTTCGCATGGTTCGCATGGTTCGCATGGTTCGCATGGAATCATGTAGGCGGTTCTGCCATTGAAAGAAGGGTGCGGAACCGTGACAGCCTGAAGCTTACCACTGGCAATAGCTTTTTGAACCGCTCTGGGGCTTATGCCTTTACGGGCAGCATATTCCGAGACGGAAAGAAGTTTGAGATCACTCATACCAGAACCTCCGCTCCCAAAGATTTGGAGTGGGCAGAATTCCGGAACTGCCCACTCCCAGGGAGGTATGTGTTGCAAGATTAAAAGCAGCCACGGTATTTGGGACTGGATTCCAGCCGAACCACCCCAACAGCCAAGGGCTTGTCTGTCGGGGACCCCGGACGATGGAATGACGGGGTGTGGGGGCTGCTTTTAATACTGCAGGGTTGACAGAAAAGGGGGATACTCCCAACTTGGAGAGTAAGCTAAAACCAAGGAAAAAGGAGTATCCCATGGATGACGAGATTTTGCAAGAACTGAAGGTACTTAACCGGCTATTGGCAATCATAGCAGTTAGCGTATCCGAAAAGGAACAAGGATGGGAAAAACGTCCCAAAGCGAGCATCCAAACCGCTGCTAAAAATTTGATAGGCACAATAACCGAGGACATATCGAATCAGCTCCAAGACGAAGAATGATATAAGCTATTCATTATAGCTGATAGTCTGGTTACATATTCTGCTGTTCGCTCTTCGAATAGCGACTTGAGAACGTAGCTATCTTGATCAAGCAGCATGTTCAAGCTGTGTTCAGCAGTAAACAGCTTTTGTTCCCAACAAAGGCGCAGGGAATTTTTATACTCGTTTAGAAGTGCCTTTAGGGCTTCGGTGTGCTGGGATATCTCTTCATCAAGCTTTGCCCTGTAGCCAGGAGAGGTAACATCCTCCTCTTCCGGGGCTTCGCAAGAGGAGTCTATTTCGCGAGGTAAGGTGTTGGTTTTTTCGGGCATGTTATTCTCCTTGTTTTGTGGTTATGAGGTCAGGTAGTGGGCACCCTGATAGGGTACCGCCGTTTTGCATGGGTTCTGCTACGCTGGCAAAGGTGCGGTGACGGAGCGAATTGATGGGGTTTTCCCAGGTGGTGAAGATAAGCTTGCAGAAATACTCTGTGCGAAAGCGATCGGCAACCTTAACGGATTGATGTGTGCGGTTTGGGCAATCCTTGCAGCCTGAGATCGGCATGTTGACAATGGCATTTGAATAGAGCTTCATGATATGCTCCTACGATGCCTTTTCGTGCAGATAAGAGGTTATTTTGCGGCGCATTTCTACAGCGGGACGATAGCCTTGGAGGATTTCCACCAGGTATTGATAGTAGATGCCTGTATCGCGAGATAACTGCGCCTTGGATATCTTGCGCCGGGCAAGCTCTGCCCGGATTTCTTCTGCGCTAAGGATGGACTTAGATTTCATATAAACTCCTTATAGGTGACAAAGTTACAAGGTGATAAAGTGATGATGTGGTTGACAAAAAAGGGGACGCTCCCCATGCTGGGATAACACACAAATAAGCGCATAAGGAGCGTGAACAATGGAAGAAATGTTTCATTACAAAGAGCACTTCATATTCTACTATCATCCCACTAACCAAAGCAGGGTGGTAAAAGCCTTCCTTCAAGACGTAGCAAGTGATAAGCTTAAGAAGGAAGCCCGAAAGAACCCCTGGAAAAGCTATAGCACTTTGCAGAAAAGAGAGGCAATAGAACTCGCAGAGCATGTAATTAAATCCTCTTCTCCGGAACTATTGGAAGCTTATTTAGACCCGGAGAGGTTGAAGGTAGGGATGGATTCTGAACAAAGCAAGCTCGCATCAGTCAGCCTTTATCACGTAATGAACCTGATTACAAAACTTGTTACCTATCCTGCTGATTTCGACATTAAACACGATCTTGCTTGTAGGATTTTGAAAGATAGCTTCAGGTCCGTGGATTTCGAGGACAGCATTTAATTTAGAGTCTATCTGCTCGAGAGCTTTGTACACCTGACGAGTGAGCTCATGGCTAAGCTTATGTGTGGCTTTTGCCCGGCGGAGACCAATCGACTTAAAAGGTTTGCCGTTATCCAGGGGAATTGCGACTGGATTGCCGTGAACACTTGCGGCTTTGGCAACAGCATGTGTTAGGCTTAAATCAGAATGCAGCACACAGAGATGCGCATAAAGCTCAGATGACTTTTCGGGAACCCCAAGCTGATCTGCTATAGCCTCGGCGCGGAGTTTAAGTCTTTCTTCATGCAGCTTTGTCAGAGGGTTATAAGGCTTGCCATTATCCGAGGAGAATAGGTGATGAATTTCGTGTTGCGAAGCTGCTTTATTATTAAAGGCACTGATGATTGCATGAGTATCGGTATCTGAGGGATTAAAGATTGAGAACCCAATTGGTACCCCATCAGAGAACCACAGATCACCCGGCTTGGGGAGGTCTCCACGAAGAATAAGCCCAGGAAGATAATTATTGCGGAGAAACTTGGCATCACGGCGTTTGAGGAAGCGACGGTGTTTCTTTTCAGCCTGGCGAAGTAGATTACCAAGCTCGGCAGCGGACCGTTGGATACGTTTTTCTAAAGTCATGATTTGCTCCTTGTGGTATGGCTTTGGGGTGTGGGAGGAGCAGAGCCCGTCCCTTCATTTTGAACTTTGTGCTTGACATTCATAATAACCGCCTTTTTTTGTAGTCTATGTGTATAGGGACAAGGTAACGCTTCTGCGTATCGGTGTCAAGATAAATATAACGCACAAGCGTATCATGGGAAGGCTTATGGACTATAAAGTCTTGTTAAACGAGTTACTTAGCGAGCTAAAATTAAGTAAAAAAAAGTTTGCTGAGGGGCTTGGCGTGTCCCAGGGGAACGTGTCTGACTGGTTTAATCGACCTGGTTACAGACCATCAATTGATGCGCTGAAACGCATAAGCGAAGTCTATCATGTAAACCTCAACTGGCTAATCACAGGCAAAGGGCCAATGTTCCAGGAGTTGATCCCGCTGGATGCGAAGATATTGGAGGACACGATTCGGTTGCCGATAAGCGCGGAGATTGCCGCGGGGATACCCTGTGAGGTGTATGTTGATGAGCCATTGGGGTATGTGGATATCCCGCGGGCGTTATTGGCATTTGCTCCGCCATATCTGGTGTTCCGTGTGAGTGGACGGAGTATGGAGCCACATGTGCTGAACGGGGATTTGGTGGTTTGCACCAGGGATTGGCGAGGAGTGGAGCTTCAGGGTAAGATAATGGCATTTCGTACCCAGGAAGGGATAACGCTGAAGAAGCTGATGTTGGATGATAAGAACCGGGTAACCTGGTTGATGCCGATAAATCATGAATTTGCGCCAATGGCATGGACGGAAGAGGATAGCGATTTGGTGATGATAGGGCTGTTGGACATAGCGATACGGAGTTTTAACAGGGAGTAATAAATACGAAACCATAGGAGGTAACCATGTGGTTTATTGTTTGGATAGTAGCGTCATTAGCGTGCGGGTATTTTGCAAAAAGTAAGGGTTGATCATTTGGAGCAGGATTCTTATTGTCAGCGATATTATCGCCGATATAGGGCTTTCTCATTGTGGCAGTAATGCGTCCCGGGAAGCCACTATGTCAGTTTTGCAAAGGTTTTATGGAAGTGGGAGCATCTGTGTGTAAGTGTTGTGGCCGGGAACAGAGCCCGGAGGAGTGAGAGGGGAGGGCGCGAAGAATAATTACCATGGAATGCATTTTGCATATTCTCTTGTTACTTCTTGTATAGCCACCTTAGTCGATTATCATATAATTATAGGAGAAGATATGTTAGACTTTGATCACAGGGGATTGATCCCTCCATTTGTTGGCAAGGCTACAGATTTTGATCGCTCACCCTACTTTGTATCTTTATTGGAGTTTGTTGATTTTTTTACGACAGGGCGCCGAGAGTTTGACATTTTGAAGCGCATTACTTTGTTGAAGAATTTTATGGAATATCGAAAAATGCTGCATAGTTCAGGCTTGACCAGTGGGTTTCAGTGGGTAAATGGGAGCTTTGTGACCAATAAAGAAGAGATAAAAAAGGAAGCACCCAATGATATTGATGTTGTGACGATATTCATTCTTGGATCAGGGATATCACAACAATCGTTTGCATATCAGTACCCATATTTGTTTGACAATGAAGCAATAAAAAACGGATTACATATAGACTCACATTATCTTGTCTTAGAGCAATCGAACGTTAACCTCGAGAGCTTGATTGAGCAGATAAACTACTGGAACAATCTATGGTCTCATCAAAGGGACACACTCTTATGGAAAGGTTACATAAGACTTGATTTATCACCAGATCAGGATGATCTTGCATTAAAATGGTTAGAGAGATTAAGTAAAGGAGTTGAAAATGCGTAGTCGTGAAATTAATCAGCTCCGTGCGGAGCAAAATCACTTAAAGGGTATTTTGTCGCGGATACCCGAAAATGAGTATATAAACCGAATGAGTTTTGAAAGCAGATTAAAGGAAGTAAACGAAGAACTTAGTTCGGTACCAGAGGGTTATAGAGAGCCCGCTAGAGCAGTGGTGTATTTTAGGGGAAAGCCAGTTGTTGGGAGCTTTGGTGTATTTGCAGACTTCGGTATCAAGGCAGTCAGCCATTTTAATGATGTTGTTAAAGCTATTGCTACGAATATCATAGGAATAGGATTGGGCGAAAGAGGAGCTATCCCAAGCTTAAAAGATAGCCAATTGCTAATAACAGGGACAGCAAGAGGATCATTCGGATTTGAGCTGGAAGAAAACCAAGAACAATTAGAATGCATTCCAGAAGATACACGCATTGTAGAAGCTTCTTTAAGCAAGACTTTTCGTATTATTAAAGCTTCGATCGAATCAGATGATGAGCTTGCTGAGGAAGTAGATGGCCTTGATGACCGAGCATTAAGCCAAATTCATGAATTTTTGAAAACACTGGCAAGCAATGAGGCATATTGTGCTATAGAGATTGATGATGAAGTCTTTTGTTTTAAGGATTATGAGCAAGTTGAGAGGACATCTAAGCGGTTTCTACCCGATAACATTCACGAAGATGAAGTTGAATATTCTGGAGAGTTTACAGGTACCCTACCTGGTGCTCGGAACTTTGAATTCAAACTATCGCCGTCTAATACATTGATAAGGGGCAAGGTGGGTGATCAAATAACAGAAGCATCAATTATTAACCATAATCTCGAAGCTCCTGTAAAGATAACTGTTTTGGAGAAAGTCATAGGAAAAGGAAAGCCTCGATACACTTTATTGAGTTTTATTAGGCTCTGATAAGAGCGTGTTGCTTATTATTACCCCGGTTTTGCCGGGGTTTTTCTTTTTCTGTCCGAAAAATTTAGCCCGCAACAGTAAAGGGTTTGTGGCACAAAAGTGCATATATAGCAAATCTGCACGGTATATTTTGACAGTTGGGGCTGTGTTTACAAAGCTGAAGCCATCGATAGGGACATAAGTCCTGAAGGAGGAAAAAGATGGCGAAGCTAAAACGGCTGAGTGTGGTATTCCTGAGCTTGGTGAAGAACCCGGCGAATAAAAAGGACATCGTTTACAAGAGTGCCGATGGTAAATTTACGGACGAGAAAGAGCTGAAGATTACCAAGAGCACCGCGGAAGGTATGGTTTACGGGACTGTTTACGCTCCCAACGAGAAGGACTC
This sequence comes from uncultured bacterium, assembly GCA_937924555.1. Taxonomy (GTDB): domain Bacteria; phylum Cloacimonadota; class Cloacimonadia; order Cloacimonadales; family Cloacimonadaceae; genus Cloacimonas. The sequence continues at coordinate 5,697 of CALDSN010000068.1, forward strand.
CCAGGGAGATTGGGCAGATGCCGAGACCATCAAAAAGGCTGCACACGACTTTGTAGCCAAGGGTGCATTATCCAATGTGGATACCGAGCACAATGAGCAACTTTCCGGAGCCAAGGTGGTGGAGAGCCACATTGACGAGAAGGGAGCATGGCAAGTGGGCATCCAAATGAATCCTGCCAGTGATGAATTCAAGAAAGTTCAGAAAGGCGAGATCAAAGGGCTTTCCATGGGGGCATATTGCGAGAAGAGTGATGAGGAGCCTACCAGTGATCCAGGAAAAACCGCTGATGGCACCGAGAAGATTTTGAAGAGCGTTCAGGAAGGGCTGGAGAAGATCAACGAGCGTCTGGACAAGATCGAAAAGGGCGTAGACCGTGTGCCCAAGAGCCGTCAGCTATCCATTGACGGTGAGTTAGTTAAAATCACAAAAGACGGGGATGCTCCCGTTTTCCAAGAATTCAATTTTGCCAACCTGGACTAAGAGGAGGAAACATGGCTGTGAAAAAAGACGGAAAAGCAATCGGGCTGCTAAGCCCTAAGACCGTGGACAAGTTTCTGGACATGGTGATTGCCAATGCTCCTATTTTGGGGCTTTGCACCTGTCCGAAAGTGGATTTGCCTACGGGAACCTATCCCGTGGTAAGTATGGCACAATACAAGACCCGTGGATTCAGTAATGCCCACAATAGCAGCGGAGGACGCCAAACGGTTGCCACTCTGGAGAATATGAACGCTGCTGACGTGAGCTATAACGTTAAAGAACTTGTGCTTGCCCTGCTTATCCAGGACAGCTATGCTGAGGATATGGAAAGCTCTCCGGAGAAGATTGCCGAGATGTTCGCCAAGGCGTTTGCCAAGGATTTGAGCCAGGTTCTCCTAAACGGAGATGTGGACTTAGAGCCTGTTAATCCCGAAGCTTTGACCGACAAAGAGAAGACCCTCATCGTGTTGGATGGGCTAATCAAGCAGATGAGCGAAGCCGGTAATACTGTTAGCTATGGAGATACCGAGAACACCGTGAACAAGAAGATCATCAAGCTGGTTAACGGATGCCCTGATGATTACATTGCGAACCCTGATAGCAAGCTCTTCATCTCCCCGACTGACATGAACCTGCTGTGGGATGAAGCATCAACCTCTAAGATTCTCATCAAAGAGCGTGATGGAAAGCTGTATTTCCGTAGCAAATACGAACTGGTGGAAATTGCCGGATTGCCTCAGAACTGTATCCTCTTCGGAGACATCAGCGGGATGCTGGTTCCTCTCAGCCGTGAAGTGTTTATGGAAACCCAGCGTTACCCCGAAGCCCGTGGAACCAAAGCAGTTCTAACCTGCCGGGTAGATTGTCAGGTGCACCCCTACATCAATATGCGTATGCTGGTTGCCGAAGCCGAAGCCCCCGAAGGTGGAGCATAGGCATGACTTATAGCGAAGCTCAAGCACATTTGGAGGGACAGGTTAAGAGCTTGTTCCCGGATGTGTTTGTGCAGGATAACGTGATAGATAAACCGCAAAACTTTCCTTGTGTGGTGATAGAAGTAGATGGCTCCCGCCTTCAGGAAGACGGAGGTGGGAGCTCATTTACAGGTGAGCATGAATTCAGCCTTTGGGTGCTTTATCCGTTCAAGACAACATTTACCGAAAGTCGTGAGAGCATGATCCAAATGGTGGGTAGCTTGCTTCAGATACCGCGATTTTACAGCAATGAAAGAGTGGAATACGGTAATGATCTGGTGCATGGGACACGCTGTGTTTTAGCGCGGATTAGCGGAAGGGTGGCGTAGATGGCTGAACCAACCTATGTTTGGGCCCCAAAGGTGAAAGCTTTGCAGAGTTTATCCCAGGATATTTCTGATGAGCGGATTGAACTGATTGCCGAAGTTTGCGAGGCGAATGTGCGGAGCAGCTTGGGCAGTGAGGTTTACACATCACTCGCGGGAGATAAACGCCTGAATTATGCGATTTGTGCCTTAACAATAGCCAAGCTGATAGTAAGCAGCAGGGAGATCGGAGAAGGCGGGAGCATTCACAGCAGCAGCAGTTGGGGAGATGGAGAAATTCACCCCAGCGAAGTAAGCGAAATGGTGAAGCTCTCTAAGCACTGGGAAAACCAGGGAAACTTAACAATCAACCAGCTAAAAGCTGAGATACCCGCCGAAATAGGCTGGGTGGATATATAGGTGCCGAGGCGGTGCCTAATGGAGGAACCATGAAACAGAACAATTCTATCAAGGTGCCGATGTTGGTAATCATGCTGATGTTAGCCGGAATATTGGCAGCAAGCACCAACGAAGGCGCAAGTGCTGCCGATCTACAAGGTTATGGGGTTGCCTTTCTGGCAGCCATCATCAGTTTCGCTTTGGGTAGATACCTGAAGATCAACGTGGAAGTGCAGAAGATTATCCCCGTGCTTGCGGCAATAGTATCTGCATGCTTCAGTACAGAGAAAGAAACTATGGTAACCGGCAAACCGGAAGCGGTAGCAAACTATGACGATTACCGGGCTGTGATTGCCGCCACAAAGGTGGAAACAACTCTTAATGCCAGCGGTCAGGGCACATTGAAGAAGGTGTTCGGAACTGCCCTGGATGCGGTGAAGTTTGTTTTTCCGCTCATCAAACCTGTAGTTAAGCTGTTGAAATAGATGAAGGTGGTCATGGTGAGCATTCCTGTATCTGTGGTAATATTTGTCGCCGGGTTGATTGCCGGGTTGGTATCCTACTTGTGGGGCACCCAGGAAGGCAAGATAAAGAAACTGGAGCGAAAGGTGGACGGCCTTGACGTAGCCAAGTGTAAGGAATGCGATCCCGTGACCCTTTTGCAAGTTAAAGACCTATTTGATGCGCGTTTTAACGAGTTCCGGCTGGAGCTTTACAAGAGCGGAGTTCTTAAAGCGCAAACCCGTAAGAAACCTGAATAAGGAGATAGTATGTCCGTACGTTTTTACGATAAAGTATATGTGCGAAATGCCAGCACACCTTTCAGCACGATAGCTAAGGCAACGCTTGCCGGAAGCTTCAGTCTGTTGCCCACAGCGTGTAAGGTTACCCAGGAACTGAACCTTAAGACCGAGCCTGATGTAACCACTGCCATGGGAGACGGCACCGACAATATCGGCAGTGAAGTAGCGAGTGCAGAGCTTCAGCTAATTAACTTTAGCGGAGCGAACCTAAGCAGCATCCGCAGTGCATTTGTGAACAACCCGGTAGATTTGGTGGTTTATGACAGCCGTAGTGACACTGTGGGCTGGGTATTATTTGGAGCACAGCTTTACCCCACGCCCGATGTATCCGGGGGCAAGGAGCCGATAATAAAGCTCTCCGGCAAGAAACGATATGCCAGCGATATGAGCCCGGCATTAACCATGGTGACGCTGACCTAAGCGAAACCGCAAGATTGCAGAGGGCGCAGGGATGCGCCCTTTGGCTTAAAAGGAGCAAACAATGGCAGTTAAACACTATATCGTGCTGGGCTTTCAGAGCAGAGAAGAAGGGCTGAGTAACCAGCCTCATTACCTTGGTAAAACCAGCGATCTGAGCTTTAAACCGGAACCGGATAAGACAATTGACTGTGACGACGGCAGCACCGAAACAGGAAGCGAGAAGCTTAACCTGCAATTTAGCATCCTGGGCAAAGTGGTGAACCCATGGAACCTGAAGATGATATGGCTGGTTCCTTTGTGCGACACAGCCGCTTACATGAACAACGGTGCGGAGATTATTAAGATACACCTGGATAGCGATGATTATCGCATCGATGAGAAGAGTGGGGAATTTGGAAAGGTGCTGTTCAACGCAAGCTTCCGCTACGCGGTGGAGAACATCCCCTACAGCTTTGATGCAGAGTATTTTGACTCTATGTGCATCATTATCGGAAAGAATAGCTTAAGCTCCGAATTTATGACGCTGAAGGATGCCGAGGATGCTACAATCGCCTTGATGGAGCTGGGAAATGCCATTGTGGAAGGGCATTATGCCTTTGCCTTCATTCCCTCAGAAGCAGAGATGGGACTGTTTGCAGATGACGAAAGCACTGTTATCGATGCAGCGGAATCCATCGGGATAATCCGGAGGGATTGGGCATGAGCTTTTGGGTGGTAAAGAGTGGCAAGTCGGCAAGCAGTAAGCAGGAGAGCAGCAACAAACAGGATGGAAGCCGTCCTTATGATGTGCAGGAGTTGATTGATTGCTATTATCGCAACTCTTACCACCAAAGGTGCATCAACCTGAAGACAATCTGCATCCTGGGTGAAGGAATAGAGAACCCGGAGGTAGTTACTAAGCTGCGCGAATGTGTACGCAAGGACAGTGTGTTCACCCTGTTGCAAAAGACTATCCTGGACTTGCGTATCTTTGGGGATGCGTTTTGGGAGATTGTGCAGACGGGTAGCAGCACGGAGATATACTACATGCCGAGTTGGACAATTAACGCAGGCAAGGATGGCGGTTGGGTTCAGGAGCTTGGCGGGAAGAAGGTGGATTTTAGCGAAGACCAGGTGTGGCACTTTAGGGAGCCAAGCATGCTTTCCTCAGTTTGGGGTTGCCCGGATTATCTGCCGTTAATCGAAGATGAAGCCATCGAACTGCTAAGCACAATAAAGACTTACAACAAGAACTTCTTTGCCAATAATGCTATTCCGGATGCGATTATGTTCATCAAAGGCGGGGATTTGGGTCCCAGCACGGACGCGGGTTTACGTAAGTTCTTCCGAGATAAATTCCGCGGAGTAGAGAATGCCGCCAAGTTCTGCGTGGCACCGGTTCCTGAAGGAGTGGAAGTGCAACTGGAGAAGCTTCAGGACACCAAAGAAGGTAAGTTTTTAGAGCTTCAAGACAAGACCATGATGGAGATAATAAGCTGTCATGGCGTACCTCCAAGGCTTGCAGGAATTATGGTTCCCGGTTCCTTGGGGGGTGGTGGCGAAGCTGCCGGAGAACTGAAGATATTCCTGACTACGCAGATAAAACCATTGCAGAATATCCTGGGTGGGCAGCTTGACCAGTTCTTTACAGAGAGGTTGGGCATGGTCACGGACATTAGTTTCAAGGCGTTTGATGTGTTGCCGAGCGAGGCTGAAACGGCATTGAATATACTGCGGGGGTGATGAAGTGATGATGAAACGAAGTGATAATGAGGCTTTGATAAAAAGAGTTGGCTGTGAGCAAATATATTGAGCTTTTAGCACCTTACATCAAGAAGACGCTGTATCCCTTTCAGCTTAAGTTCTTGGGAGATAACAGCAGGTGGCGGATATCCAATAAAAGCAGGCAAATAGGCTTTAGCTTTACAGTTGGTTTGGATGCCATATCCGGAGCATTGGTGCGCGAACGAAACCAGCTTATCGTATCCGCATCCAAGAAAAACGCCGAGATTGTGATGAACTATGTCCGCGGTCATTTGGAGGGAATGAATATGCTCGCAGCAGTGGACAAGGAAGGCTATATTGAGTTGGGCAACGGCAAGCACATAATGGTTTGCAGCACCAACTGGAGGACTGCGCGTGGGTTCAATGGCGATGTTTACCTGGATGAGTTTGCCTTCACGATTCGCGATAAGGAAATCTGGCAGGCTATTGTTCCCAGCATAACCGCAGTGAATGGGCGAGTAACCGTTATCAGCACTCCGAAAAGCCGGATAGACAAGTTTTGGCAGATATACAACGGGAAAAGCGAGCGTTGGAGTAAGCATACAATAACCATTCATGATGCGATCAGAGACGGCTTTCCGGTGGATATAGAAGCTTTGAGAGAGTTGTTCGATCCGGAAGAATTTGCCCAGGCTTACGAGTGCATTCCCCTGGACACAGCAGAAAGCTATATCCCCTACACCTTGATTGAACCGTGCCTCTTTGATCCGCAGAGCGAAGCCTTTGAAGCTCTGGCATTAACTGTACCGGAAAGCAAGGGCAAACGCAGTTATGTGTATGGAGTGGACATTGGCAGAAGCAAGGATGAGACCGCAGTGGCAGAGACATTCCGCGTGGATGGAATCACCTGGTGCGGAGGAATCCAAAGCTGGCAGAAGATGCCGTTTAGAACTCAGAAAGAGAGGCTGCTTGGTTTGGCAAGCAACGGCTGCACGGAACTGCTGGTTATAGATAAAGGCGGGATTGGTATGAACCTTCATGAAGACCTTGCCTACATGTTCCCCAGTAAAATTCGGGGAGTGAGCTTTGCTCCGGCGGTTAAGGAGCGGATGGCAAAGAAGCTGAAGATAGCTTTTGAAGAGAAGAAAATCCGCATCCCCAATGATCCGAGCTTGATTAGCCATATCCTCAGCATCAGACGCACCTCCAATAAGACCAATACCTTCAGCTATAACACGGAAGATAGTGAGCATCACGGAGATAAGTTTTGGGCTCTGGCATTGGCGTATGACTGGACTTGTGGGAACAAAACGGTAGATTTCAGGTTTATGTAAGGACGGGGGAATAGATGTATCCAATACTTAGTTACGGTGCACCGCGTTTTAGCCTGGGTGATGTGAGTGTTGCCTTCAGCAGCAAGAACCCGGCAGGGACAGTGGAATTTGAGCCGGTGGAAGAATGGGTGGAAACTCTCTCCGGAGAGCTGATCAGCAGATTCAAGGGCTGGAGAGCTGTAGCCTACATAAAGCTTTATAACATCAAGGATGCGGATATGGAGAAGCATCTGAACCTCATGAACATGATAAACTTCAGTAAACGAAGCGGTGCACCGATATTACTGCAACCGCGGTATAGTACGGGGATTAACCTGGACTTGTGGGTGTTGCCCAAGGATAACTTTGGGTATAAAGAGCTTACCAACCTGAATGCGGGACAGACGATTGATCTTAAGTTCATAGCCAAGCAGTTGATGGATGAACTTCCCAAAGTGGTGAACCGTCCCGGTTACCTACTGCTTTCAGAAGGATATTACCTGTTATTGAATGCTGATGGCAGCCGGTTGATTACCAGGGAAACGGGGTTTGAGGAGATAGACCCCAGTAAAAGCGTAAACTTCGGATAAGGAGAGAGATATGGAAGATAGTACAGTTCAAGGTTTAAGCCCAATAAACAGCCCTTCATTGGCTGATTTGCTGTTGATTATAAACGTTAGCGAGAGCTATGAACCTCAGAATATAAGCCTGGAACAGATAAGAGATTTCGTGTTGCAAAACGAGGTTAGCTTTACAACTTCCGGAGGTTATCTGAAGCTGTTGCGATACCTGAACGCCAACAATATGCAGATAAAAGGTTTGGCAGCCGGGACTGTGGACAGTGATGCAGTTAACTACGGACAGGTGAAGGAAGGGTTTCAAAGCCTGGGAAACGGTAGTCCCGGTGCGGTGAGCATCGCAGGAGAGCAGGCTTCATACTTACGTTTGGCAGCTACTCAGATAAACTCCCCTTGGGGTGGATTCTATATGTTCTACTGGTGCGTAGATACCTTTAGCAATACGACTCTTTCGGTGGTTGGCGGGAATGTTACGGCATCCAGCGGAGCAGCGGTAAACTTTGACGGATCGGTGGGGAACATTGTGAATGTGATTAAGGACAGTGGTTGGATAGGCAAATACTTCCATGTAGCGTTCCGTTACCGCAACCTGAAGAACATTACCGGGTTAAGCGAAACAGCGCACCGGCTGCTCTCTTTGCCGTCTTTTAGCGATGTTATCAACAGTGATGATCCGGCTGAAGCAACAAACCTTGCCTTGAACCTGCTGGAAAACAGGCTATACATCACAGCAGAAACACCCGTGCAGAATGTGGCAGGAGTTAGCTATATGATGGAACTGCTGTTTGATGATGAAGCAAGCACGGATATCCTGGGAACGGAAACAGGGCTGATAAAGCTGACATCTCCGGAGCCGGTATTTACCTACGACCTGCCCATTTCGTTGGCAAAATACGGATATGCCCATGTGCGGATACTAAGCCGCACATTGAACGGATATACCAAGGCAACTGATACGAAGCATCACAGCGTAAGCATGGATGGCAACGTGATCAGCGACAGTTTGGTGGCGTATATTGCTGCCAGGGTTGCCGAGAAAGTGGTTACCAACAGTGACGAAAGCTTGAAGATGAAGCCATAAGGAGAGAACTATGAAGATCAGAACAGACATTAGCACCCTCAGCAGGCTGTATCCGCTTTTTGAAGAAGCAGGAATCGAAGGCGTTTTGACAGGAGATTTGGAAAAGATTGCTGAGTTGAAGTATGCCGACCTGTGCGGTAAACTGCTTAAAACAGGGAAGCTGGCAGAGATATGCGAAGTGATTGCCGATTGCGGAGATTACCAGGGAAAAGCCTGGGGAGAAATAAGCCGTGAGGAGGCGATGGGGATACTTGTCCCTTTTTTGGTAAATATCACGACCGGGCTCGACGAGTATCCGGAAGCGGAGACGAGCAGCCCGAACCCGGAAACATCTTTATGAAGCTGCGTTATCGGCTTTGCCGGATGGGGGTTAACCCCGGAGAGTGTGAGATTGATGAAGCTCCTGCGTTGATGGAGCTTTGGAACGAAGAGCGGAGCACAATGATATGTCCCTTTATGGTGCAGGGCGGGTAAATGGAAAAACTGGTTATCTCCATTGATGTTAAGAACAAGGAAGAGCTTGACAGCTTGGTTGCCAAGCTGCTAAAGAAGTATCACATCAAAGCGGATGCCGATATGAGTTCGGTTTCCGCATCGATTACGAAAAACATTGAGCATCCCATCACCCGGATGAAGCAGATGCTGGGGAAGTTCAAGGAATCGACATCTGAATGGGGCTTTGTTTACAATGGGTTAAGCGGTTATGCTCAGATAGCTGCGGAGGCTTACAACAAGACAGTTGGGGCAGCGATTAACGCAGCCCAAGAGCAGGAGACTGCAAGCGCAACCCTTCGGGCAGGTTTAAGAGCCACCGGCTTGGAAGTGGACATGAATGCAGCCAGGCTGGAAAAGTATGCTGCAGAGATGCAGAAATCCACTGTTTACGGGGATGAACTGCTTATGACTTCCATGGCACAGATGCAGAATATTGCGCGATTTACTGATGCCGGAACAATTGAAAAAGCCACCAAAGCTGCAATCGGGTTATCTGCAGCTTTCGAGATAGATCTTGCCACCGCCATGGATTTGGTGGGTAAAGCCGGAGCGGGTAACACTTCGATGCTTGGGCGATATGGGATTGTGTTGGACGGCACATTGAACCAAGCAGAAAAGTTCAACCAGGTGTTGGAGATCGGAGCCGGATATTTTGGTATTGCGGAGGAGAAAGCAAGAACTTCCGCGGGTTCCTGGGCACAACTGAAGAATACCTGGGGCGATAGCCTGGAGATTATCGGGACGGGAATGTTGCCGGCACTAACTAAGGTTAGCCTTGCGCTGAACAGTATGATACGTTCTGTGGGTGGTGTCTCCGGAGCATTTGAAGCCGAGAAGAAGGCAATAATCGGGCAGAGAGTGGAGTTTGAGAGATTGGTGATGATCTATAAAGAGCTTCACTTTAATCAGAACCGCACCAAAGAGCAGAACACGCTGTATGCCAAGACGATAAACGATCTAATGACCAAGTATCCGAACTATCTGAAAGGGATTAACCTGGAGAAGGATGCCTGGGGGGAAATAGCTACAGCTTTAAGCCGTGCAGGTTTGCAACTTCAGAATTACATTAACAAACAAATCCAAGAAGCTGTCGTCAAGGATATGGAACAGCAGATAGTTGACCTGAGTAAGCAGGTTGTAAACAAACAGAGCCAGCTTTATACATTAAAAGCTGAGTTCGCTGCGGGCACGAAAAGCCCCGTAAGAATGGCACAAACCGCACCTAACCCACTGAGTTCCGGTGCTAATATGCCGGGATCTACGCAGGTGATAAGTAAATGGGGTATGCAAGAAGTCCAATTAGAAGCGGATATATCCAAACTTCAAAAGCGTGAAGAACAGCTTAATGGAGTTCTTAAGCAACGTATTGAAATAGCACAAAAGATATACGCATTACCTCCGTTTGATGAGGTTAAGGGTTCCGGAGGTGGAGATTCCGGAGCAGAAGGAAGCAAGAGCCTGGAATCCGATAAACAGCGGTTGTTAGCGGATATTGTGACTTTTAAGCGAGCCAGAGAAGCGGGATTTAATGAGCGAGAAGTGGCATTTAAGGAGCTGGAAGCAGAATATGTTGCGAACCTAAAGCTGGTAAAGGGAAACAGCGAGGCTGAAGCGGAATTGTTCATGAAGTTCGAGCAGGATAAGCTAAACATGAAGGCAGAATATAAGAAAGCCGATGAGGACGCTACCAAGCAGTACTATGAGAGCGTAAAGTTTTATGACAAGGACTATTATGCATGGAAGCGGGAGCAGATCGAGCTGGAGGCTAAAATCATGTTTCCCAAGGATGAGCCTATCCGGAGAGCTTGGGAGGCCGATAATGTGCAGAATTTGGACAAAGAGAAAGCAGCTTTTGATAATAAGGTGGTGCTTGAGTTTGAAGGGCAATATGAAGCCGATATGAGCCATTTGGCAGAGCTTAGGGAGCTTGGCTTGGCTACATATCAGGAGGTTGCAGATAAAGCCTGGGAGTACTATGAAACGCTGAAGAAAATAGTTGAAGTAGATGGGAATGTTAGCCAAGCAGAGATTGAGAAGCTGGAAATGCTGAAGGGTCGGGCACAAAAGGCACAATTGGCTGTAAACCGGGAAAGCGATTTGGCGAGCTATTATAACCAGGTTAAGTTTCTGGATGCGGGCTATTACGAATGGAAGAAAAGCAGAATTGAAGAGGATGTGCGGGTGATGCAGGTGTCCGAAGAGCAGAAAGCCGTGATTCTGAAGCAACGGATAAACGAGCTGAAATCCGAGCGAAATAGCGGTGGAGGAGAGATTGATTTCCGAGGTAAGATGCTGGGAGCAATTGGAATTGAACCAAGCGATCGTGATGCGATTGTAAGCCAATATCAGCAGATAGCAGGGCAGATATCGGCAATCTGGGGACAGCTATACAGTAACCTGGAATCATCCAGGAATAACGCTATCAAAAAGTTGGAAGACCGTGCCAAGGCTGAACGTAGGTCTGAAGCCTGGCTCAGCGCAGAGAAAGAGAAAATCAACGCTGAGTATGAGAAGAAAGTGCGTGCTATGAGACGGATTGAGCAGAAAGTACAGATTGCTTCAGCGATGATGAATACAGCAGAAGGCGTGACGAATGCGCTGACGCTGAAGCCAGCATGGTATGCGGTTCCGGCAGCTATTGCCATCGGAGCATTGGGAGCTGTGCAGGTGGGGATGATCGCTTCACAGAAGTTTGCACAGGGTGGTTCTCCGGGATTGTTCAGGGGAAAAGGGACAAGTACTTCTGATAGCAATGTGATAGCGATTTCTGACGAAGAGTATATCATTTCCGCAGAGCGGGTTAGGAAGTTTGGCTTGCCTTTCTTTGATGCGATAAACTTCGGAGATGCGGAGAATGTGCGTAAGGCTTTGGGCAATATAAAGATGGGTGGTGTTAGCTATGTGTCACCGCAAGTTGTGAATAATCACTATTCAAGCGGTGGAGAGGCGAGGAACACCTCGGTGCAAAATAAAGAGTTACACGTTGTATTGAAGTGCGATTCGAGAGTCTTGGCGAGGGCAGTTGCCAGAGGGAATAAACAACTACTAATCCTCGATTAGCAAAGCGATTGACAATTTGTCAGCAGGTTTGGAAAAGCGGGCGAAATCACGATGTATTTGTCAAAGGGGTTGTCGTAAGTGCGCAAAGGGGTTGTCGCGGGATAGTAATGATACCAAGAGCGGGGTGCATGCCAACCGAAAAAGCATTGACACAAACCCCAGTTCTAAAAAGCTCGGCAACACTTCTTTATACAAGAACTTGGAGTTATCATGCTTAAACTGGACTTAGACCAAAATCTGGTGAAACGCTCCCGCATCGCAGCCCAGAAGATAACCGGCGCATTTAACTGGTTGTTCGAAGGATACAGCTCCGTAGCGATAGAGCGTACCGTATTGCGTTTCATGGGCATCGATGGTGCCCTGGAAGGTGGCGAACCCCTGCCCAATATCGTAGTGGATCACCTTAAGGCAAACAATGCCTTGGGCAAAGGAGCAGCCGTGTGGGTTGCCAATGCCATGCACGCCAAGGGCTTAAGTGCTCAAGAAGTGGCAGAACAGGTGGGAAGCGGTCAGCTAAACCTCAGCGAAATCCCTCTGGCAAGTGCCGAAGAGCTGTTCAATGTCCTCTCCCCCCTCACAGAGAAGATGTTGGGACATATCCGTTCACAGAGAGAGAAACGGGAAGCGATGTTCGCCGAGTATGGTGCCAGACGCAAACCCGCCATATATGTTATTGTCGCCACGGGGAATATCTACGAGGATGTAACCCAAGCCAGAGCCGCAGCCCGTGAAGGTGCGGACATCATCGCCGTTATCCGCAGCACGGCACAATCCCTGTTGGACTATGTGCCATACGGAGCTACAACTGTTGGCTTTGGTGGAACTTATGCAACTCAAGAGAACTTCCGCATCATGCGTAAGGCACTGGATGAAGTGTCCGCAGAAGAAAAGCGATACATCAGCTTAACCAACTATGCCAGCGGACTATGCATGCCGGAGATTGCCTGTATGGGAGCCATTGAACGCTTAGACCTGATGCTGAACGATGCCATGTACGGCATCCTGTTCCGCGATATAAACCCCAAGCGAACCCTGTTGGATCAATACTTTGCCCGCATGATAAACGCCTATGCGGGGATAGAGATTCAGACCGGTGAGGATAACTACCTCACCACCTCGGATGCGGTGGATAAAGCATATACCGTAACTGCCAGCCAGCTTATCAACGAAAGTTTTGCGCTCATCAGCGGGATTAAACCGGAGAAGATGGGGCTGGGGCATGCTTATGAGATAGATCCTGAGCTGGAAAACAGCTTTGTGTATGAGCTTGCGCATGCGCTGCTTACCAAAGAGCTGTTCCCTGCTGCACCCGTTAAGTATATGCCGCCCACCAAGTTCGCCAGCGGGAATATCTTTAAAACCCACCTGATGGATGCCATGTTTAACTTTGTGGGGCAGCTCACAGGACAAGGGGTGCAACTGCTGGGCATGATGACCGAGGCAATCCATACTCCCCACCTTGCAGACCGCTCTTTGGCAATTGAGAATGCCGCGTATCTGTTCAATGCGGTTAAAGACCTGAACAGCAACCTCTGTCTGGCACCGGACAGCTTCATTAACAAGCGGGCAAATCTGGTGCTGGAGCAAGCGGTAAGCTTCCTTGAGCAGGTTGCCGAGGAAGGCTTGTTCTCCGCCATGGCAAAAGGTGACTTTGCCGAGATTAAGCGACCGGAGAACGGAGGCAAGGGCTTGGATGGCGTGTTCCTGCGCGATCAGGACTATTACAACCCCTTTATGCAACAGATGAAACAGGAGCTTGGGATATGAACGACAAGATAATCCGTCCCTATGGGGACACCCTGAATGATGGCAAGATGCAGCTTTCCTTCTCGCTTCCCGTTTCTGCGGATGCCTTTGGTAAGGAAGCAGCCAGAGTGTTGTTACTGCAAATGGGCTTCGATAGTGCCGAGATTACCGGCATGCGTGACCTGCGGGAAGGCTTCACGCACTTTATCGCTTATGCAGTAACATCAACCGGAGTGGATACCAGCAAGATAAAAGTGAAGGTGGTGGATACACCCGTGATGGATATGGAAGCCACCGACCAATATATAGAAGAGCATTTGGGGCGTAGCATCACAGTGGTTGGTGCATGCATAGAGAGCGATGCGCACACCGTTGGTATCGATGCCATTATGAATATGAAAGGCTATAACCACCGTTATGGCTTGGAACGTTATCGCTATTTCAATGCCATCAACATGGGTGCGCAGGTACCCAGTGAGGAGCTGCTTGCCCGTGCCAGAGCCGAGAAAGCAGATGTAATCCTCGTATCGCAGGTGGTTACCCAGAAGAATATTCACATCGACAACCTTACAAAGCTGATAGAGCTTGCCGAAGCAGAAGGCTTGCGGGATAAGATGCTGTTCATCTGCGGAGGACCACGCATCTCCCATGAGCTCGCCATTGAGCTTGGCTATGATGCGGGCTTTGGCACCGGCTCATACTCCACCGATGTGGCAAGCTTCATCGCCATAACCCTTTCCAAGAACCAAGGCAAGTAGTTGCTGAACTTCATTTTGATGCTCATAGCCTTCGGGCTGATGATTGCCATCCACGAATTGGGGCACTTCCTTGCTGCCAGAGCCTGCAAAGTGGGGATAGAGAAGTTCTCCATCGGCTTTGGTAAAGCCTTGCTGCATAAAACACACAATGGTATAGAATACAGGATAGGCTGGATACCCCTAGGGGGATATCTGAAGATGAGGGGCGAAAACCCCGATGAAGCAGACTCCACCCAAGATGACAGCAGCAGCTTCACCCATAAACCTTGGTGGCAAAAGGTGATTGTTGCTTTCAGCGGACCCTTTGCCAACCTGCTTCTTGGCTTCCTGCTGTTTGTAATTGCCTTTATGCTTCCTCAGAAACAAGAGGATCTCCGCCCTGTGATAGGTAATGCTGAAGGTAAATGGACTGAGGTCTTTATGCCCAGTGACAGCCTCAAAGCTGTGAATGGAAAGAGTATCAAGGGCTTTCAGGAGTTCCTGCTGGAGCTTTCCAAAGAGCATAACAACAGCATAACAGTCTCTCGCGGAGCAGCAGATATTAGCCTTAGTATAAGCCCCCAAGATGTGGATTCCCTCATCAAATCGGTCAACGCCAAAGCGGACAACACGATTGGGGAGGTCTTCACCGGACTTCCAGCCTGGCGAGCAGGGCTTAAGAAGGGTGACAAAGTTCTGGCAGTGGACAGCGTTGTGGTTGCAGACTGGTATGATATGCGCAACCGCATCATCTCCTCCCCCCACGCTGCCGTAACCCTCAAGCTGCAACGCAGCAACAGCATCCTATACCGCAAGATAGCCCTGGAGAGGAATATCTCTGTGGGACAGCAGCGTATGATCGGCATCAGTCAAGATCTTCCGGTGAAAAGCACCGTGCAATACAACCCCCTGCAGGCACTTCAATACGGCTTCAACAGCACCGGCAACTTCATTATCATGAACTATGTAAGCCTCTACAAGCTTGTTGGACAGCCCAAAGAACTGCAAAAGAACCTCGGTGGACCCGTGATGATTGCCACCATCAGCCAACAAGCAGGGCAGCGTGGCTTTAGCTACCTGCTTATCTTCTTCGCCAGCATCAGCCTGGCACTGATGATTATGAACCTGCTTCCCATCCCCGTGTTGGATGGCGGACACATCATGTTCGCCTTCGTGGAGGGTTTCATCCGCAAGCCCGTTTCGCCCAAGGTGCAAGCCATTGCCCAGCGTATCGGCTTCGCTTTGCTACTCACCCTGATGGTATTTGCTTTTTACACGGATATAACCAAGCTGCTACTGCGCTTATTCGCCCTTAGGCACTAAAGGAGAGCCCTTGTTCAGCTACACCTTACAGCACACCTGCGGCAAAGCCCGTGCGGGAAAGATACACACCGATCATGGGGATATTGTAACCCCGGTTTTCATGCCTGTGGGCACCCTCGGCACGGTTAAGGCAATGAGTCCCCACGAACTGGAGGATGTGCAGGCACAGATTATTCTGGGCAACACCTATCACCTCTATATGCGTCCGGGGCACGAGCTTATCCAAAGGGCAGGCGGATTGCACAAGTTCATCAATTGGAACCGCCCCATGCTCACCGACAGCGGAGGCTTTCAGGTGATGAGTCTTGCCGCACTACGCAAGATTAGCAAGGAAGGCGTTAAGTTCCGCAGCCATATCGACGGCTCTCTGCACCACTTCACCCCCGAATATGTGATGGAGATACAGCAAGCCTTAGGCGCAGATATCATCATGAGTTTCGACGAATGTCCACCCTATCCCGCAACCAAGGACTACGTGGCGAAGTCCCTAACCACCACTCTGGAATGGGCAGAGCGCGGCAAGAAAGCCTTCACCAACACCGAGCACCAAGCCCTGTTTGGAATTGTGCAAGGCGGAGTGTACGAGGACTTGCGCCAGAAATCCGCTCTGGAGCTTATCGACATGGATTTCCCCGGTTACTCCATCGGTGGTTTGGCAGTGGGGGAAGAAAAGGATGACATGTTCCGCATAACAGCCTTTCTGAACGACATTCTCCCGAAGCACAAACCCCGTTACCTCATGGGCGTAGGCACCCCCAGCGACCTTCTGAACAACATCGCCAACGGTGTGGACATGTTCGATTGCGTGATGCCTACCCGCAATGCCCGCAAAGGCAGCATCTTTACCCGCTATGGCAAGATGATAATCAAGGCAGCCCGCTATAAAGAGGACTTTCGTCCAATCGACCCCCTTTGTGGATGCTACACCTGCACCCATTTCAGCCGTGCCTACATCCGCCACCTCATCACCATGAACGAGATTTTGGGCATGCGCCTAACCACCATCCACAGCCTGTGGTTCTACCAAGAGCTTATGCAGATGGCGCGCAAAGCTATTCTGGAAGATAGATATGAGGATTTCTTAGCCGAAATGCTACCCGTGCTGGACACAATCGTGGAGTGAATATGAAGCTGAAGCTGAGCCTGTTGCTAGCGCTTGTCTGCTTGTCCCAACTTTCTGCCCGCAATCCCCTGGAGCCCACTTATTACGCTGCTCCCGCCCGTTTTGATTCGGTTATCCCGGAAATGAACACCGCGGGCTATTGGATTTCCCGTCACCCCAGTCCCGATGCCCTAATTCTAAGCCCCCAGCAAATAGCCAAGCTGAGTGCAAACACCAATCCCTATGCCAACATCAAGCCCCGCAGCAGCTTTGCCAAAAACTTCTCCGGCTCCACCGTTAAATCTCAGATTAAAAGCCTGCTGAACACCATCTCCGGCACCGGCAAATATGATAGCAACGGCGCAAGAACCAGCCAAGCCTTGCGGGATTCCCTGCGCAAGAACGCAAACATTAACGCCATCCCCCTGCGTGGCAAGATTATGTATGGCTTTCCCACTACTGTTGCCCGTCAGCGCTTTGCCCCCGGCACCGTGAACCTGAACAAGGAAATCATGGATGTGGAATTCGACGAGATGCAGAATAGCGGCTATGACATCGGCACTCCCACTATGTTCTATCACAGTTCTGCAGATGGTAAATGGCTGTTTGGTGCCTGCGCCAACTCCATGGGCTGGTACCTGAAAGATGAGGTCTGCATTGTTCCCCAGGAACAGTGGGTCAGCTATCTCAGCGCAGCCCAAAAAGTGGTCAGTCTCAAAGCCAGGGCAGATGTGTGGCAGGATTCACTTGCCACGAAGTATCTCATCTATTGCCGCATGGGCACTGCCTTCCCGCTTCTGGGCGAAACTGAGGGTTACTACCGCATCAACATCCCTGTGAGAGATAGCATCACCGTGGCTTACATCGCCAAAGAAGATGCCCGCATCGGCTATCTGCCTTACACTGCCCGCAATGTGTATAAACAAGCCTTCAACATGCTCAATATGCCCTATGGATGGGGGGACACCGCGGGTGACTACGACTGCAGCAGCCTCATCATGCGTATCTTTGCAACTTTCGGCATCAGCCTACCTCGCAACGGTTTGCAGCAAGCGAAAGCCACCAAGAAACTATATGGTTTTGGCGGTTCGGAAAGCGAAGCCCTGCGCGAAAGCATCATTATCAAGAAGGGCATCCCCGGCATCAGTCTGCTCCGCATGGATGGACACATCATGCTGTATCTCGGCGAAAGCGGAGGCAAAGCCTATGCCCTGCACGACACTTGGGGCTTCCGCAAACCCGGAGATAACGGCGAAAACGAAGTGTATGTGATAAACAAAACCGTGGTCAGCGATCTCTACCTAAGCAAAGGCAGCATAAAAGGCTCTCTGCTGAAACGCCTCACGCACCTCACCGCTGTGCGCTGATCTGCTCATTTTACCACGTTACTCCCTAATTGCATTGGCACTTCACCACCTCGTTTTTCCGAGGTGATTCCCTCATCCCACCCGGGAGTCACGAGGGAGTCACCTAAGAATGACCTGGCATTTCTTGCGTGAGAGTTCGATATACGCAGGATGGGATTAAAAAAGAGGAAAAGAGAGGGGGAGGTGTGGGGTAAACGGTAAACGTTAGACGTTAAACGAGCTGCGCTCATTTCCACCGGACGAGTCCCAGCGGGACGGCATTTTAGATAGTAAAGGGGCATGAACTACATATCCCCCCCCCCAAGAGAGTCCCATCGGGATGGCATATTCACCCAACCATAAACTACCCCAATTAATGATTAATATGCCATCCCGATGGGACATGACAACGGAATCACAGGTGAAAGGGTTAACGGGTTAGCAGGTTAATAATGCAATGTAGGGGGCTTTCCCTGTGTGTCTGCCCAATGAATGCACATGGTAGTAACGGCACAGCTCCTTTTCCCGTATGGGAATCTAGGCGTGGGTTTTAACCCACGTACATGGAATTGGAACGACACTCTCCTCATTCTCTTCCCCCCACCTGTAGAAATGCCATCGGCATTTCTACAGGTGGGGGTGGCATAGCCACGGGTTAAAACCCGCGGCAAAGTACCCTGCGGGATATCAGGTTTGTTGAGGCAGGATGGCTTTTATCTTGTGCATAATCTGTTACTGGCAGATGTCAACTCTTAGCCCAGCGGGCGACATATTGTAGCGATGGGTTCGGAGCATTGCGCAGCAATGCGCAGACCCTCGTAACGGCACCCCACGAAGTGAGAAAGCCCCCAGCGGGCGACAGATATAAGCCCGGGGTGTAGCGATAGCGTAACCCCGTGTATGGATTGCAGCACCCTTAACAAAATAGATACCCCCACCCTCCATGGGCGGACAATGTCCGCCCATGGAGGGTGGGGGTAACAAAAACAAACATCTAAGCTCCTCATATACCTGGGGTTTACACCCCCAGGCTAATATCTTACGCTCCGCCGGAGCTATTTTACTCACCGCTATCTATGCGATAATGAAAGCTGAACACAAAAAGCAAAACTATGGTTCAAAAAATGCTGATGCTTAAATAGTATCGTGATTGGGGGAGGGAACATCCCTCCCCTTCTTTAGGAGTAGCCTTGAAGCTGTTTACCTATGTATTTACCTTTCTGTTGTTGGTGGCAGTGTGCAACCTGTGGGCTGTTACCCGGACGGTCGACATCAGCGGTTCCGGGCAGTACACCAGCATCCAAACTGCTGTTAATGCCTGTGCCCAGGGGGATACTGTGCTTGTGTATCCAGGGAGGTATTACGAGAGTATCATAATACAAACAAACGATATATACTTGATTAGCCTTGAGGCGACAACGGGTATTAGTGATTATATCAGCAACACAATCATTAATGGCGATTTAAGTTCGCAAGGTATTAGGATTTCTCAGAATACCCATAATGTAACTGTTCGTGGATTATCTGTAACTAATAGTAAAACAGGGATATCCATGGGTGAGGACAGCACTTCGAGTGTGACAAGTTGCTTCATCTATGACAATAAGTCTAATATTGGAGCTGGGATAAACATGTTTAAATGCTCTACTCAGTTAAGCGGAGTAAAGATATATAATAACTACGCTCTCAACCAGGGTGGTGGGATGTATATCTATGGCTATATGGGAACGGTTAATGTGACCTTTGATCCGGTTAACCGCTGTTCCATCTATAACAACCGGGCAGGGGCAGGGCAGGATATTGTGGCACACTCCATCAATAATGACCTAAGCATTCCCCTGGAGATGTTTAGCGTAGCCAATCCGAGTACTTACTATGCTGCTCCCTTGCGGGCTTATGGTAATGATTTCCGGATATTGATAGATGCCAACTCCGCCTATCATCAGGAGGTGGATAGCGATCTGTATGTGTCTCCTGAGGGTAATGATGCCAATGATGGCTTAAGTCCCGCAACGGCAATGAAGACCATCCATACAGCCGTGTACAAGATAGCCTCGGACAGCCTGAACCTGAGGACAGTGCATCTGCTTTCGGGGAGATCGGAAGAGCGTCGTGTAGGGAAAGAGTGTAGATCTCGGTGGT
>CALDSN010000069.1 GCA_937924555.1 uncultured bacterium
AGATCTGATCGTGACTGGAGTTCAGACGTGTGCTCTTCCGATCTATGGCTTCGATGGCTGTGGCTGCACCACGGCGGAAGTCACCTCCGGCAAACACATTACTAATGCCGGAATACATTGTGGCTTCATCCACAATGGCAGTTGACCAACGAGATATGGGTAACACCTTGCCTTCTACATGGTTTGGCTCATCGGCAAACAACTGTACTTCGGGAACCTGCGAAATGGCAGCGATGATGCTATCGAAAGGTAGCTCAAAGAAGTCTCCCGTAGGTTCTGGTCTGCGTCTTCCACTACTGTCCGGCTCTCCCAAGCGCATCTTTTCTATCTTCACTCGTTTCAGCTTCCCGTTTTCACCGATATACTCCACGGGGTTGCTGAGATAGTAAAACTCCACTCCTTCATGCTCGGAAGCTGTTATCTCAAAAGGTTCTGCGGGCATTTCTTCCTTGGTGCGGCGATATATAAGGCTTACTTTGCATCCTTTACGGACAGCAGTTCGGGCACAGTCTATGGCTGTGTTTCCTCCCCCCACAATCGCCACTCTTTCGCCCAACTCAGGTGCATTGCCCATGGCATGTGCTTTCAGGAAATCCACCCCCAACAAGCAGCCTTGCAAATCGCTACCCGGAACGGGCATGGGAACTGCTTTCTGGGCACCAAGAGCCAGATACACAGCATCGTAGTTCTTGGCGAGTTCGCTTAGCTGCAAGTCTCTGCCAAGCTCAATATTATACTCTATCTTCATGCCATTGCTGCACATCAGCGCAATCTCCGCATCCAACACAGCCTTTGGCAGGCGATATTCCGGGATGCCGTATCGCAACCAACCTCCTGCTTCTGGAGAGGCTTCAAATACTTTTACTTCATATCCTTGGTTCGATAGGTAATATCCGCAAGTCAAGCCACTGGGACCTGCCCCAATGATAGCTACTTTCTTCCCCTTGGCTGGCTCTTTTTCGGGGATATAATTCCACACGTCACCCAAATCCTCATCCGCAGCATAGCGTTTTAGCTGGCGGATGGCAATGGGCTCTTCCACAATCTGCCGACGGCACTCTTTCTCACAAAAGGCAGGGCATACACGCCCAATGGAGAGAGGCAGAGGCAGGGTTTCTTTTATTACTTTCACCGCTTCATGATATTGCCCATTGGCTATCAGGGACACATAGGTCTGGATATCCACATGATCCGGGCATGCCACGGTGCAAGGTGCAACGCAATCCGCATAGTGATCGGACACCAGCAGTTCAAGTGCCATTTTGCGTGCTTTGTGTATTGCCTCGGTATCGGTATTTATCTCCATGCCGTTACTGATAATGGTTCCGCAGGAGGTTACAAAGCCCCTTCTGCCAACCACTTCCACAGCACACACCCAACATGAGCCATATGGC
>CALDSN010000070.1 GCA_937924555.1 uncultured bacterium
ACACCGCGGCTCAGGCAATCAGTATCACCGACAGCGGAACGGATGACAGCTTCACGGTGGATAACCTGCAGATTAACGGCTGTGGCTCGGATGCAGTGTATATCAACGATACAGATCCCATCCTCAGCTTCACCGACCTCAGCATCCAAGCTTGTGGACGCTATCCCATCGACACTCCCCCCAAGTATGCCTCTGCTTTCCCCAATCTCAGTCTGGTGGGCAATACCAATCAATACATCAGACTTAGCGGTGGGGCTTACCTCTATGGCAATTGCAGTTTCCCCAATTATGGGTATCCCTATCGCCAAACCGTGAATATCTATGGCAGCAGCGGCTCAACCGTCACCATTGCCGCAGGATGCAACTTCCAAATAGCTTCAGGCTTGTTGCAGGAATACTCCGGCAATCTCATTGCGCAAGGCAACAGCGAAGCACCCATCATCTTCACCCATATCCCCCTTTCTTCGGACTATTGGATGGGGATAAGAGTCTATAACTCATCCGGCTCTGTCCTGCTTTCCCACTGCCAAATCCTCTATGCCGGAATGCCCGATGCCTACAACAACGGCTATGCTTTCTATAACGGCGGTGCAAGCTCAGTAAGCCTGGAGAACTGCCTCATCCGCTACAGCTACCGCCAAGGCATACGCCTAGAAAGCAGCAGTTCCTCAGACGTCTTTGCCCTCAGCAACTGCATCCTGCAGGATATCAACGGCAATGCAATGGTATGTCCTGTGCCCTACCATGATTTCAGTGTCAGCAACCTCAGCTTCATAGACATAAGCGGTTATCCGCTTTCCAGCTCTGCCGATTTGCTCGACTGTTATAGCGGACTGGATATAGGAAGCTGCAGCAATCCCTACATCCATGTAAGCAGTTCATATCTCAGCCGTAGCATCACCTGGCAGGACTTTGGGCTGCCCTACCTCATGAGTTCCGAGTTCACTGTGCAGGATTGGGTTTGCCTCAGTTTGGCAGCAGGAGTGGAGCTGGTCTTCCCCGATTATACGCAGTATTATATGAACTCCGCTCTAAATATTAATGGTCGCCTCGTCTGTAACGGCACCGCAGATGCTCCGGTGCTGCTGCGAGGCTTGAACCCTACCCTCTCCAGCACTTGGATTGGGCTACGCATCATCAATCCGGAAGGAGTATGCACTCTTAACTACACCACGCTGCAGAATGCCGGCTTGGACGAGCAATATGCGCCTCCCCAAGATTTCTGTGCGATGTACATCAGCGGTGGCACGGTGAACCTGAACAACTGCACAATCCAACAGGGGAATCACAACCTACTGAAGCTGGATGGTAACGGCACTTACACTCTAACGGGTTGTGCCCTTTCAGGCGGCAGTAACGGCATTATCCATGCCAATGGCACTTTGAACCTGATAAACAACCACATCAGCGGATGTAGCGGCAATGGAATTGTCTATTATTGCGGTAGCCTGAGCTTCGGAAATAGCATTGGCGGGTGGAACAAGTTTACCGCCAATGGCTTGAACATCTACAACAACACCCAAAGTACCCTCTCTGCTCCTTATGTTTACTGGGGTGACACCTCCGCAGTTGCGATTGATGTACTATTGTATGATAACGAAGAGGGTAAAGGCAAAATATCCTTCGAGCCTTGGCTGGATGATGCCTGTGAACAGCTATACTACATCAGCCTGGATGCCCCACAGGATGTTCAGATATCCCTTCTGCCCAATCAGCAGATAAGAATTTCCTGGTCTCCCGTATATGAAGCAACGGCTTACAAGCTGCTGGCAGCCTCTTCTCCCGATGCAGAAACCTGGAGCACCCTGCAACAGAATATCACGGGAAACAGCGTTGATATCAACATCAACCCCATGGATGCCAAGCTGTTCTATAAGGTGATTGCGGTTAAATAGTCTCTTTTCATCCTATTCTCCCGGGATATCACTTTGTTGGTTGATGTCCCGGGCTTCTTTCCTTACGGGTATCCACCCTGTTCCGATGCCACTTCAGCACCTCGTATTTCCGAGGTGATTCCCTCATCCCACCCGGGAGTCACGAGGGAATCACCTAAGAATGATGAGGCATTTCTTGCATGAGTGTTCGATTTACGCAGGATGGGATTAAAAAAGAGGAAAACAGAGGGGGAAAGGGATGGTTAAGCGTTAGATGTTAAACGTCAAGCGAGCTCCGCACATCGCGGAGATGCAGGGATGTAATGTACATGGAAGGTAACATGGAGTTCTATATTTAACACAGAGAAGAGCAGAGCGAGGGCAGAGAAAAGCAGAGGAGGAGAAGGTTAATAGGTCAATAATGCAATGTAGGGGCTTTCCCTATGTGTCTGCCCAATGAATGCACATAACACGAACAATATCCACCCATTAAGCCCGGAGGGTGATATCCCATAGCGACGGGTTCGGAGCATTGCGTAGCAATGCTCAGACCCTCGTAACGGCACCCACGATGTGAAAAAGCCCCCTGTGGGCGACAGATATTAGCCCGGGGTGCAGCGATAGCGTAACCCCG
>CALDSN010000071.1 GCA_937924555.1 uncultured bacterium
GTTGTAGCTTGGGTTTAGATACCAATAGTCGTTACTGCCATTGGTTGTTTCGCCTGCGAAGTCCCAGCCGGCAAAGGTAGCTTGGGTTTTCATGGCTGCCGTTGTTTTGCCATAGCTGTTACTTAAACCGTATGAAGTGCTTATCCCCGTGGTCTGCACATCCCAATAAGAATTGGAGGCAGAGCCGCTGTTTAGAAAGCCAAGCACTCCTCCCTTGTATATTTGGCTACCGGTGTTGCTGATATATCCTGTGGCATAGCAGTTAGTTATCCCTGCGGAACCACCTGTGCCCTGGTATCCAACTACTCCACCCACATAGTTCACTCCTCGGGCTGATGCCGAAGAATAGGAATCGTAGATAAAGCCGTTGTTCTGCCCAATAACCCCGCCGACCGTGTTGCCAACGCCTAAGACGCTTCCATGAGTGTGACAGCGATACAAATTGCCATAGTTCCAGCCGACTATTCCGCCAACCCAAGTAGCACCGCTCACATTACCAGTCGCAGAGCAATTGGTGATTGTCCCGCTGTTTTTGCCCACCAGCATACCCGTGCTGTTGGCACCCTGCACCGTAGCGCTTTCCTCGGTGAAAACATTAAGGTTTTCTATCAGGCTGCCCGTAGCAGTGTTGCTCCATAACCCACAATCCTCCAGCGAAGATCGGGCAATCTTTAAGCCGGTGATGCTCTTGTAGTTGCCGTTGAAGTGTCCATAGTATTGTGAAGTGGCAGAGCCAAGGGGAAGCCATCCGCTTCCGCCCCAGGCAATATAACCGTCGCCTCCGGGGAGAAGATAGGAAGCTAAAGAGATGTCGTTCATCTGCTTGAAGTGGACATTCGCATAGCTGCTGCCAAGATAGTTCCTTAGGCTGTTAAGCTGTGCTGCATTGGTTATTTGGTATGGGTCAGCGGCAGAGCCGAACCCTGCACCGGGGTAAAAGAAGCAGGAAGGTAAACTGATGCTGTCTATAAACACTCTATCCATCTCATGCACACCTTCGTCCATATCAAAAGCATCACGATGGAAAGACCATGAGAGGTTGTGCACACCGGCAGAGATGGAAAAGCTCTGTACTAACCAAGGATTTATCCCTGCCCATTGGGCTTGCAGAACTCCATCGATGTAGAACCTCAGGAAGTCGCCAAATTGCCCACCGCCATATTCTGTGTCCGTGCGCATGGCAAAGCTGATGGATCCCGAAGAGATGATGTTTACATTGAGGTTGATGTTTGAAGTGCTGTTGTGCGCCATTCCCCCGGAAATGAGGCAATAGCTTCCTGCATATGGCTCGTATGCAGAGACATTCCATTGGTCGTTGGGAGTATCCGATGTCCAGGTGTGGGAAGTGCTGTTCCCGGCTTCAAACCCCATAAAGTAAGTCTGAGCTGCGACCGAAATGGATAACAGGATAAAGAGCATTAGGAATAGAAACGGTTTAAGCAGGGATGTTCTTTCCCCGGACTTGGACTGACGCATTGGTTACCTCACTATTAAATAAATCACTTACTTGATTGATGCCCGGTAACATCTCAAAAACATAGTGAGAATAACACAGTATTTCATCGGGTTAAATCCCAAGCTGTTTTGTATCGGCTTGTTTCGCAACAAGTAAATAGTATGGAATCTATACTACCGGCAATAAATCATTAGTTAGAGAGTATTATCGGGCAAGCAGCCATACTGTCAAGTTGTTTGTGCTGGTGAATGAGAGCTTGCCTGTCTCATCCGCTTGGGCTACTATTTACTTATCACCTAATTACGATGGAGAGACAATGAAGAACAACGAGATAGATGAATACATCGCCAAAGCGGAAGATGCACGCAGAGACCTGATTATAAAGCTGCAGGACATGATATTAGATACATATCCCGCCACCGAGACCAAGATTTCTTATGGCATACCGCACTATCAACTAGGCAAAGGCTGGGTCTTTTTGGGTTATTGGAAGCAAGGGGTATCCGTTTATACTGGTATTATTCCCAGCCTGAACGAGTTTAAGCAAAAACATCCCAAGATAAAGATGGGTAAAGGCTGCATCAACTTGAAGCTGAAAGACATCATCCCTTGGGAGGATATCGCCATAGTGCTGGAAAGTGCTATGTTACGCTGAAGATACCTGCAGTGGCTTAGTTCTTTCGATGCTGCTCAAGCCATTGCATGGCACGCCGATTGGCGGCATCCATTTCCGCATTACTAAGGAGGAGCTCTAAGAACCCGAACAAGCCGGAAGCTTCGCCACAGCCAAGTTCCATGCCTATGCGCGTCCAGAAGTATGCTTCCTCATAGTCCACAGGGAATCCATTTCCGTTGTAATGCATTGAACCAAGCTCGTAACCACCTCCACCCTCACCAGCTACCACAGCTTCGGTGAAGAGTTGCTTTGCCTTGTCCAAATCCTCTTCTACGCCCTTGGCATAGCGATAACACTTGCCTACTTCCACCTTGGCAGGCAGATAGCCCTTGTTCATAGCGCTGCTGTAGAGACGGAAAACCTCTGCATCATTTGCACTAAGCCCAATCTCCCATTCATGGCAATATGCCAAATACACTTCTGCTTCCGCAGAGCCTGCGGCAATCGCTTCGCGAACCAGCCTGATGCCTTCCTCCACATCTTCATCCACCGTCATCCCGATGATGTAGCATTTACCCAGCATCAGAGTTGCAGGGGCAAAGCCTTTTAGGTGGGCAGCTTGAAACCAAGGGAGGTAGAGATGCTCCGTTATTTCATAGTTATCCACGGCATCGTAATATAGCATTCCCAGTTCATACATTGCCTTGGGGTCGCCTTTGTCGGCAGCGGTTTGCAGGCTGTCGTTGATTATCAACTCTGCATAGCAAGCGCTGAAAATCAGGATTAGGATGAGCATAATAAGCACTCTTCGCATAGCGTTCTCCACACTCGGTTATGATGAATATTTATAGATTCATTCCGAGCTTTGGAAGCATATTGTGTCAAGTTCTTTGTGCCAACACATGCATAGCTTTTGTTCCCGTTGACTGAACCGTAGAAATATATCCTCAGCCACCCAAGCCTTGCCCACAAAGTATCTGCTGCCCAAGAGCCGCACAATACATGCTTTGCTGCACGGGAGTTGCCTTTACCAAGTTGAACGCACTTGTTCGCTTGGAGTCATTGCATGATCATTACCTGATCATTGCATGTTTAGTACGTAATGATTAGGTAATGATCAGGTAATGATAGCAGGGACGAATGAACAGGAGTAAGCTCGAAAGCAAGCTTGGCGGATTGAATGAATTTGCTTGTTGGAAAAGAATAGGCTTAGGTTTGGCGGGTAGTAAAGATAACTTCTTTTGCTTCACGCACAAGCTCTTCGGGGAGAATGGGCTTGTTTAGCAGTTTGTTTACAGGAACTTCCTCTGCGCGGGATTGAATTTGTTTGTCGCAAAAACCGGTGTAGAGAATAATGGGAATGTCGCGAATGAGCTTTATCTTGGAGGCTAGCTGTATACCGTCCAGCACAGGCATGGTGATATCGGCAATAATCATATCGAAAGCTTCGGGAGTGGCGGAGAAAACGCGCAATGCTTCACCGCTATCACTGAAAGCCTGAACTTCGTAACCGTTGGCTTGCAGGGCTTCAGTAAATAGCTCTGCCAGTGAAGGCTCATCATCCACCATCATCAGACGGGCAGGAATGAAGGGATATTCTTTAACTTCGGGGAGGGATACCTCAGTCTCCACATGATCGGATACCGGGAGATAGATATGCACGGTGCAACCCTCGCCCAAAGTGCTTTCCACGCGCACCAGACCGCTATATCCGGTGATGATGCCATGCACAATGGACAAGCCCAAGCCGGTGCCTTCGCCCACACCTTTGGTGCTGAAATAAGGATCGAAGATGCGAGTGATAATGTTGGGGGCAATACCTCTGCCGGTATCGGAGAATTGTAGGTGGAGGTAGTCCTTATCCAAGTTTAAATCCGGGTCCAGTCCGATAAGCTCAAAGCCGTGAATCTCGGATAGGGAGATGCTGAGAGTGCCCATATCAGGGCGGATGGCATGGTAAGAATTGGAAGAGAGATTCATCAGCACTTGCTGCATCTCGGTGGGGTCTGCCACGGTGTAGCTGAAGCTGTTGATGTCGGTTAAAATGTTTATCTTGGAGGGGATGGAGGCACGGATCATGGGGATGGAATCCTCGATGATATCGGCAAGCACAATGGGCTTAACCTTCACCTCGCTCTGACGGCTGAAGGTGAGGATTTTACCGATGAGGCTCTTGGCTCGTAAGCATGCCTTTAGTGCTTCGTCCAAATCGTCCCTTGCTTCGGGATGGTTGTCAATTTTGCCGGCAGAAAGGGCGATATAACCGGCGATGATGGTGATGATGTTGTTAAAGTCGTGGGCTATGCCACCTGCAAGGGTGCCGATGGACTCCATCTTTTGGGATTGGCGAAGCTTCATTTCCAAAGATTTCAGGTCGCTCAGGTCGCGGGTGATGAACACCAGCTTGCTTGCTTGGCGTTTGTTGTCCGCAATTACGGATGCGCTTATCAGGGCGGGGAAGTGTTGCCCTGCGGCATCCACTAGGGTGATCTCCAGATTCTTGATGTAGCTCCCGGAACACAGCTCTGAGATGAGGTTCTTCAGGTTAGCGCTTTGGTCAGGTGGGGCAAGCTCCAAGATGGAGGCATTTCTGCCGGTAAGGTCGGATTCACTGTCCACGGCAACTAAACGCAGAGTTTCATCATTGGCGGTAAGGATGGTGCCGTTCAGGTCGGTAACAATGATGGATTCGGGGGAAGTGAGCAGGATTTTGCGGGTTTGCTCTTCAATTTCAGTAAGCAGAGCTTCGGTTCTCTTGCGTTCCTCAATCTCCAGCATCAGTTCGTGCTTTTGGGCAAAGAACCGCTCAATCAAGCCGGCAATATCGGCAAACTCGTTATTGCGGTGGTCTATGGGGCGAATGAAATCCGGATTATTCTCCTTCAAGCTTTGCGAAATAAGCTTCAGGGGAGTGGTAATCCACTGCTGGATCAGCACATATTGGATAACCAGAAAGATCAAGATGAAGCCCATAGTGCCGAAGATAATGAGGTTACCCAAGGCACGGAGTTCGTTTAGGAAGGGGTTGCGGCTGTAAAACACCAGCCAAGCGATTGTTTTATCATACCAATTCTTGATGGGGCGGTCGATGCGGGTGTTGTATTGACGGTCATCCGCTGCATCTTTACCGGGTTCGGTGTTACTGATGCGGACATCATAGTTCAGGGATTTGGCAAGCTCATCCAGAAAGTTATAATCCAAGGCTTGAGCTATCAGCAGATATGCAAAAGGAGGGCTAAGCCGCAATGTATCCTCGGAGGCATGCACTCCCGCCACAGCTATGGCAAAGATAGTGTTACCGTGCTGTGTATTGTAGAACAGCTTCTTGCGGGTGGCAAGAGAATCCAGCACTTCTTCTTCGATGCGGAAATCCTCCAAACCTGTGATGGAGTTATCACTGCGGTTGTAGATAAGCCTGTGCTTCGTGTCGTAAGCTTGTACCAGGCAATAGGGGAAGGACTGGGTTAAGGTGCCGAGGTTGTTGTCCGCCCAACGTGGGTTGCGGGTTTTGACGTAGTTCACCATATCGTCCCAACGGCTGTAGTCCTCCAGCAGAGACATTTGATTGCCTGCTTTAAGCTGGAATATCGTATCTATGGTGCTGCGGCGTTGATTTATATCCGACTCTTGGTAGAGCCTTGTTTCCTCACGCTTGATATGAAAAAACAGGTAGAAAAAGCCTCCGAAGCCAATGGCTATCACCACGAAGAGAATCAGGAGGCGTTGACTAATGCGCACGGTGGCCGGCTGTTATCGGGTAGTTTCCTGTTTTAGTTTCAACAACCTATCCAATGCGCTGTCCACGATTTCTGCTTGGATGGTTATAACCAGTTCGCGTTCTTTCTTCTCGTAACTATCGTAACCTGTGAGATAGCGGATACCGAACACCCACCAAGGAAGGTCTTTCAGGATGGGAATTCCGCTTCTTGCCTTTGTTTCATCGGTATCAAACAACCCGGCAATAACGGTCTCTTCTTTGTCATACAACACCAGTTCGGTGTTGGACTTACTTTTGGTGATGATGGTGGATACTGCGCTGGGGACACCACTGGAGCGCTCAACGCTCATCTTAAGATGCACAACATCGGTGCCGTTTACATTAACAATGGTGGGGGTTACATCCAAGATAACACCGGTGGCAAAGAAGGTATCCATAGCGTTGCCTGCATCGTCCAGGATTTTAACCGAGATATCCTGACCAACCTGGATGAAGCCTTGTTTGCCGGAAGCCACCAACACGGTGGGCTGAGCGATGATATTCCCCTTTTGGTTGGTTTCAATTATCTCCAAGGCAGTGCTAATGTCCATTTGATACTTGCCTATATCGGTATTGCCGGATACAGTCAGGTTGGTGGGGGTTACGAACTGGGAAGCTCCGGCAAAGCCTGCATTAACGGTTATCTTCCCATTAACCACGGAAGACCAGTCTATCCCCATTCTGCGTACATAAGATCTATCAGCCAGCATGGCTACGGCTTTGATACGCACCTGCTTGGCAATAGCTTCATCAGCCAGTGGGTCAATGGGTGGGGCAACATTTATCACGGGTTTTGGTATATCCTCTAAGGAGATGTAGCCCACATTGTCCTTTTTGATCAGGTGGTTTTGCAGGATAATCAGGTCTATGGCACGTTCCCATGGGATGTTGTTTATGGGTATGTTGATTGGCCCATTGTAGCTGGAAAGGTTAATCAATTTCTTGCGATAATACTTCTGGGTGAAGGTCTCCAAAATAATGGCGGCATCATTGATATGGGTATTTTCGCTTATGGTGACTGTTTCAATTCTATCCGGGACTGCCTGTGCGGCAATATTACTGAAGGAGAGGAGCAGCAGCAGGAATAGAGAAAGGGTGATGTATCTCATAATAAACCTCATTTTAGATTAGATATATAAAGGGTTTGTTCTTCCGGGATGCCATACTTGTCTATTTTGAACACAGCTTTGCCGTTTTTTGCATCCATAGAGTACAGATAGCCATAAGCTACTTTGTCACGCAGGGCAAGGATGCGGATTATGCCTTGGTTGTCACGCAGGAAAATACGGTTATCGGCAATCCCGATCAGGGTTGCCTGATCAATGCGCACCAAGGTCGGGTCTATATCCTCATCCAAGGTGGGAGTCGGGTTAACCCTGGAACGGAATAGCTGGTAGAAGATATTACCCGTCGGCATCTTCTTGGGCTTTAAGCTTTCAATCTCAGCTCCACCATCATTGAAATGCGTTCGGAAGACGATAGAATAGGAAACACTATCACTATTAGCCACATTATCCGAGCCGATTGCCATCTCCTCGATGGTCAGCACTGCTC
Source organism: uncultured bacterium (assembly GCA_937924555.1). Lineage (GTDB taxonomy): Bacteria > Cloacimonadota > Cloacimonadia > Cloacimonadales > Cloacimonadaceae > Cloacimonas. Next base: position 7,384 of record CALDSN010000071.1, read on the forward strand.
TTTGATGCTCAATATTCTTGGTCAGTTCCACTACATCCCGGTAGTTTGACCTGCCGGAGATAACATATTCGTTCCAAGTGGTATCTTTTTTCCCTTTGTCGGACATGGCAAAGTTAAAGATAGTGCTACGCTTCATCCACGACAGCAAACGTAGCAGATACTGGTAGGTAATGGTGGGGTTATCATTGGCCAAGATTACTTTGCTTTGTTCTGCCACCATGGCTTTGCGGATCTCATACTCCATTTTAAGAGAGTCAATATTGCTTATCTGAGTTTCCAATACAGCAATCTTCTTAGAGGTCTTGGTATTCTCCTCGGTGAGGGCTAATGATTCCTTGTGAAGTTTGCGGTAGACAGAGATAGAGACCCCCCCCAACACAATCAGCAGGGCGATAAGAACAACGGTATTACGCGTGGTATTGGTCATTTGCCACCTCCCTTATTTATCAGGGCAAGATCGGCATTTACCTGGCTTATCAGGGAGTGGCGTCCATAATCGTTTTTCATAAGAGTATAATACTCAGAATAACGGTCATTGCCATTAGCATAGTAGATTCTCGCTTGCAGCAATAAAGCATAGGGCAAGTAACGGTCTGAAATACTCAACATCGGTGCCAGGAATTGGGAAGCAAGGCTGTATTCTCTATCCAGATATAACCTATAACTCATCCACCAGCGCACTGCAGGGAGCAATTCGCTGCTACGATGGCGGTTGATAAAACGTGTGCCCATGTCACGATATTCCCAGATATTACCACGGTTGGCAGAGCTTACAAAGGTGAAGTAATCCTTCACATCCTGTCCGTCTCCGGTCAACAGCTCTTCCTTGGGAGTGGGGCAACTGCTTTGCGGCAGCAAGGGGAGGATAACTCTACCCTTTTTATCCACGGTTTTGGTATTGTTGGTCTTCTGCGGTGCGATGGGTCTGGGAGGTCCACTTTGCACAACTTCTTGTCCGGCAGCAGCAGCGGCAGCTTGATCCTTTTCTTCGCCCATAGCTTTTCTCATTTCCAGAAGTGCTTCCACATCACGCTGGATTTCGCCCACCCAATCCACTTCCGGCAGAGGTGCAGTCAATTCGAAAGACCAGATGGAATTATCCCTAATCATGGAATGGGCTACCTTGCGGATTTGTGCACCGGGGAAGGCATTGGCAAACTCTATAATGGCAGCTCTGCGGGTAGTGGCGCCGCTCAGGTTCAAAGTACCTTTATCGAGCTTCAGATTGGTAAGCCAACTTAGTGGTTGCCCGGAGAACACACGGTTGGCGATGTTCAAGGTCTCTGTCCATGGATTCTTTTTATCCAGCAAATCCTTCAGAACTTGGATGTTTTTCTCTTGGGCATCCAGTTCGGTGCGTATCTTCTGTATCTCTTCCGCTTCTTTTCTCTTGGCTTCCAGGCGGAACTCAAGGTCTCGCTTAAGAGCTTTCTCCTGCCGTATTTTAAGGGTTTCCTTCATGATGGAGTTGGTGAACCACATGGCTACAGCAAAGATGAAGAATAGCACAATAAACCCATGCCATGCAATCTTGAATACCTTCTGCCCCTCAATGATTCGCGAAGGCAGGAAGTTACTGGGAGTGAACCTGTCATCCTCAGGGAACAATGCTTTGTAGGCAAGGGCTATGGGGATGGTGAATTGGGTTAACAACTGCATATCCAGATTGTCAGAATCGGGATTGGCGATGGCTAGATTTCCGAAACCCAGCATCTCCACTTGAGCGGATGGGAATTGGGATTTGATGTTATCCACCAAGTCAATGTTTGCCATATCACCACAAATCACGATAATCTCAGGCTCCTTAATCTGAGCACTGTCTATCGCCAAGGCAAGCTTGGAGCTTATCACTTCCGGCTCGGGGATATTTTGCGTTATTTGTAACTTGAGAGTTTCTGACCACTTTCCGTTCTTAAAAAGAAAGGCTTTGCGATACTCCTGTCCCACATACACCAACAGGGTATCCTTGTCCATCAAGTCCTCATGCACGGCGGCATAATAGTCTGTTAAAGCAATATCATTAGCATCAGCAAGCTGGAAGAACAGTGAAAGATGGTTGGTCTTTTGGTAGTCCCTCAGCATATCCAGCAGGCGGTTTGTACCTTTGTGCAACCAATGTTGCTTGGATTCTCCAATACTAACAATGGACGACTGCCAATCTCCCGCTTTAATCTGTTTGGGGGTCATCTTGGACTTTCGGAAGGCATCCATTTCCTTTTTGGATACGGCTCCAAAGTTATCCTTATGGATGTTGTCTTCATACACATTCAGGGCTATTACACCATGCGAAAGGTCGAAGGAAGCCAACATCCTTTCCGAGGGTTGAAGCTGGAAGTTTGCCACATAATCGTTATCGAACTCATCGATCTGGACTTCGCCCTTGGCAGGGGATTTATCCTCGTTGGTTTTGGAATCCACCATAGATATTGCGGGGTCTTCCAAAATCTTGTACCAATAGCGATCCAGCTCGGTATGATCCACGGCATGAAGATATACTTCGTTGCCTTCACGGCTGAGCTGAACCAAACGTACAGCCAAGCCATCGTGGAAGATACCGTATGCCTGTTTCGGGTGCTTCTTCATATATGTTCCTATCTTCTTATTTTCCTTTTAATGCTTCCTTAGTTTAGGGCATGGAGAATAACTGAACCATACGTTTCTTGTTATTTGCATAATTAACCGCGGTCTGCTGGGTTATTATACCCTTGCGTTGAAGTTCTCTAAGGTCTTGTTCCAGGGTGCACATACCATAGCGTTTACCTTCCACCATCATCTGGTATATTTCCCCAATGTTTTTGTTGCGGATGGCAGCTTGCACACTTGCATCTGTGCTTAGTATCTCTTTTGCCATCACCAGTTTACCGTCGATGGTGGGTATCAGTTTCTGACTCATGGTTACAGACAGCACATCCGCCAACCTGTTACGCACCCGTTCTTGCTCCTCGGGCGGGAACTCGGCGATTATTCTGTGAATGCTGTCTATGGCAGAGCTGGTGTGCAGGGTGGTGATAGCTTTGTGTCCGCTATCCGTTATTTCCAGCACCGTGGCTATCGTCTGGGCATCGCGCATTTCACCCACCACGATAATATCCGGGTCCTGCCGCAGGGCTTCCACTGCCCCGCTTTCGAAGCTAAGCACATCAGAACCAACTTCTCTGTGACGCACAAGGCTGGATTTGGATTCGTGCACATACTCGATGGGATTACCGATAATCACGATATGCGCATTGTTATCGCGGTTATTCATGTCGATAATGGCATCCATGGTGGTGGATTTACCGCTACCTGTAATCCCTGTCACCAGTATTAAACCGGTCTTTTCATGCTTCAAGTTCATGCGCTGGGCGATGGGTGCAGGGATACCTAAACCTTCCATGGTGTAAAGGGTGTCGTTTATGCGGCGGAAGTTTGTGCCCAAATAGCCGCGGTCATAATATGTGGAACCCCTGAAACGGGCTTCACGGGCAGGTGGGGGAAGAGGGAAGGTTAGTGAGAAGTCCACGCTCTTTCTGCTAAACAAACGCTGTCTTTGGGATGGGCTTAGCCAGCTTAGCACAATTGCCGTGGTTTCTTGGTGCGAATAGTGACCCAGAGAGGCTACTGGTCTTTTGCTGCCATACACGCGAATCCACACTTGTCCTTCGCAGCCTGGGGCACCAAAATCTATATCCGAAGCGCGCAAATCGCGCATTTTCATTAGCCACTCCACCAATATTTCACGGCATTCTGCTTCTTTATCGGGGTGGTCGGTTAGCCATTGATCAATCACCATACATTGCTCCACACCGGTGAAGTTCTCCGGGATGGCGGCAATTAACTGGGCAACAAAGCTTAAACTCACTAAAACTCCAAACTGATAGTATTCCTGCTGTTATCCCCAAGCCCAGCCTGAGGTTTATCGTTTCCTCCCCATGGGAATTGCCTGATCATTACCTGATCATTACCTATGAAACATGCAATGATTAGGTAATGATCAGGTAATTCGAACAGGGAGGCACTAATCATTGGCTTGGTTTCTCGGTGTTAAAACCGCTGTATAGACCGATGCGGAAGATGGAACGACGCCACTTCATATACATGCATTGGATAAGGTTTATCATGTATCTCTTGGTTAGGGTCTCATCGTTGTAGGTGAAGAATTCCATGATTTTCTTACGCTTAAAATGGCGCACATGCACTTCGCTTTGGGCTTTTATGTTGGTGAAGGCAGCATTGGGATTAAGGAAGGTCTCCTCCCCCCAAACATCTCCAGCCACAAGGGTTTCCACCACCGTGTCGTTGTGATATACATTGAGCCTGCCATTCTCCACGAAGATCATGGAGCCACGCTCCTCGTCCAGAGAAATGGTGTCCCCATATTGGTATTCCACCACTGTTCCCAAGCCCTTGAAATCCTTTGCCTGGTCGTAGGTGAATCCGCGCAGTAACAAGATGTCGCTCTGTTTCTCCGCTTGAGGAATAGCGGCATCAACAGATGCCCCGGAGCTTTCACCCAAGTCTGCCGCATGTTTCAAGCCGGATTCCACCACCTTCAGCAGTTCGTCTGCCTGGATGGGTTTGGTGAGATAGTGATAGGCACCGGTGCGAATGGCTTTAATGGCGATGTCGATGCTGGAGTATCCGGTGGTTACGATAATCACGGCAAGGGGCTGAAGCTCTTTCAGCTTGGTGATGAGATCCAAGCCTCCCATGCGTGGCATATACACATCGATGATGTATAGGTCGTATTGCTCGTAGGATATCTTATCCAGAGCATCCAAGCCATCCACTGCCACGGAAACGGTGTAACCCACTTCTTGCAGGAATTCGCTGATAATCTCGCGGATGTTTTGCTCATCATCCACGACCATAATCTTTTTATTGGTCATGAAACCTCCTCGGGAGGGTTAATCGGTTCTTTTTTGTGTTCCTTGGGTTGGTCGTTCATAAAGGGAGTTCGCATGTTGTTCAGCTTCTCTTCTTCATTAGTGGATTCAGCCAAACAATCGGGAGTTTTATCCCTGGTGTTGTAATAGCCCAAGAGCGGGTGCTGCTTCATGGGATGCAAGCGTTGCAGGATGATGCTGATCTTGTTCACGGCTTCCATAATTTCGTTGTTGGACTTGTTCAGCCCTTCATTCTGATACTCGTTGGCATAACGCTTAACCCTTCCCAGAGATAAGGTTATCACGCATAGAGGGGTGTTTATATCATGGTCGATATGCCCCACATCCCTAAGAATAGGTAGCAGTTCGTCCAGTTGCTTTTGCGTTTGTTCATATCTGGCGATTTGCTCTTTGGCTGTTGTTACGTCCCGCTCCAAACTTCTGAGATAGGTGAGCTGATCGGAAAGGTAGTTGGCGATTAACGCAACACCGCAGAATAAGCCGGTGTAGGATAAGATATACACGGTCGAGCCGGCAACATCCATGTTCGAGGATTCTGTGGGAGAGAGCACTCCATTCTTGTATAGGAGGATAAGGATTAACAGCGAAAAGCTTCCTGTGAGCCCTGCAATTAAGCCTCCATTCTGCTTGATGGTAAGTGCTGCGGTGATAACCCCAATCAGGTACACCCACACAAAGAAGCTGCTCAAGCCTCCGGTGAGATGCACCACTATGGTGGCAAACACTATGTCCAGCAGCACCTGGAATACAACCACCCACTGCTTTGTGGCGTGTGATTGAATCTGAAACATGAGGTTCAGAGCAACAATACCCGCAAATACGGAGAAGAATAGGATGGTCTGCACCATAGTCTCATTGAAACTAATGTGCAGCAGTCCTATCGAAAAGAGCACCACTACCATGAACCAGCGGATCATTGCCCACCAGGAAAGAAGCTGAAATCTCTCGTTATCCATTTATTGTCTCCAGGGCTAATCTCTAATATATTGCACAGTTGTTGGGGTTAACACTTGGCTCACATAAGTAGCTATCTCGGCATCAGTAAGGGTGCGGGGTACCAGCCCCGCCTGATCCATCATTCCATACATGTAGTGGAAAGCATCGCCGGATTGGGGGGTGCCATAATACTCCCTTCCAAGGTAAAAACCCTTGTTCTGGATGGCGGAGGGTTTGTATAGAGGGTAAAGGGTATTCTGAGCAGTCCCTTTCAGCACACCATCAATGTAACCCTTCACCTGCCCCCGGTTATAGGTCATGGCAAAATGGTGCCAGGGGTCTTTGTTATGAGGCCATTTTCCATCAGGCACATGGGGAGCGGAACACTCGACAATAACTCCATCTTTGGTTGTTGCGGTGAAATAAATCCTGTTGTTAAGCAGTGTGATTGCTCCAGTTGGCTTCCTGCGCACATTTCCCCAGCCTAATCCGCTTACATTGGGGTCAGCAGGATCGGGCGGTAACCATTGTAGGGTCGCAGCCGACCAGTTCTTATTTATCTTTGCAAAAGTCATTAGGGTAAAGTTTGAGGCAACCACCATGGTGGCATTTCCTTCATGCCAGATTACTCCATCAATAGCTTGGCCACTTTTTTCTCCAAAACTGGCAGCTTTCCATCCGTCCACGCCTGTTCCGTGGGGGCGTGTATCCACATTGCCGGAGAAATTGGCATCGTTGTCATTATCAGATGTGTCATAAACAAGATCAAAGTGTGGGTTAAACTGTGGCTGATTCATTTCCAGATAGATGCAATAGTCCATATCCAGGATGGCAACCACAGGGAAGCTGAAGGCAATCTCTGCCCGATACTTAACCGTCTTGCCCATCAGCTCTCCACTAACATGGCTGATGGCGCGATAACTGTTGTTAGTGCCCGAAACGAAGGTGTAGTTAATGCTATCCACATGACAATTCTGGATGTTGAAGTGGTTGTAATACTCATTCCATTTAATCAAAGATGCTTCTCCGGCTTGCTGCCCATAATAAATGGAATTCTGCACCGCATTGCGCAGGGCATAGTCGGATACGCTTTCAGCCTGTTTGGCCAGGATGTTGCGGGTGATAATGTTGGGCAGAGAAAGGATGTGCCTTTGCATGGTGGTCATGATGACTGCATAGATGGTGGTCATCAAGATGGTTACAATCAGCATAGTGCGTCCCATAATGTCTCCTTATGCCCCTTGCATGTAGGCATTCATGAAGTAACATTTGAACTGTAACTTGGTGGTAATTGGTTTGCCACCAACCCTTGGTGAATTACGGAAGAAGGACATACGCACTTCAGCACTGCGGGCAAGTGAGGCAGTGGTGGTAAGCAGGTCACTCTTGGTGTAATAACGAAACTTTAGCTCGTTCACCCAAAATAGGTAACCCAAATCTGTTAAGGGAACACCGTTCTGACGGATAACAACGGCTGTTCCATAAGGACTGGGGACACTGGATAGTTTTATGGAAAGGGTTTTTGACGACCCGGTAATTTGGTCGTTCTGGAAGTCCCAAAAAGTGTAGAAGACGAGTGAATCCGCCGTGGCATACTTTATCGCCGTGGAGGGAGATAAACCCACTCCTGCTAGAGCTACAACATTGTTGATACGGGTGGCAGCCTGATCCATATGGTCTATCATGTTAATGGTGTACATGGCACGGTCTGCCGCTTCCCGCATTTGGAACTGGAAGCTAATCATCATCAGCATTAAAAGGCTGCCGATGAGTGCTGCACCGATGAGATCAATTATAAAGCTCATTATAGGTTCAGGTAGGTTTTGGTATAAACCCGTTGAAGTTTAGCAGGAACTTTGAGACCCGGAGTGGTGGCGGTAACCTCCACGCGAATCCAAAGATTGTTAGAAACAGGTGTGGAAAGCGGAATCCCGAGAGAATCGCAATCCACCGCCTTGATATTCAGCTTGTAAACGTCTCCGGGAAAAGCGAGGTCAATGGTGCGGTTAAGATTGGCATAAGTCGTCTTCACGCTGGCAAATGAGATCATCTTGGCAAACAGCTTGGCGTCAATCTCATCCAATACAGTGTGGCACAATTGGGAGGCTTGCACATATTGGGTGGCGTTGATCATGTAGGCATTCTGGTCCAGCATTTTGCGGTTATAATTAGCCGCAACACTGGTGAAAAATACCACCGACAACAGGGCAAGCAACATTTCCATCATATTCATCTAATCCTCCGCTGTGGCATATAATACTTCGGTTAGATCCGTTAAACCATCTCGCATCCGTTCAACGCCGCTGCGGCGCATGGAAAGCATCCCATGCTTTTCAGCTATGGCGCGGATACGCTCTTCATCAATATCATTAATGGATTTCACAATCTCGTTGCGAACTTCAGGATAAAAGAACAGAGCTTCGGCGATATTCACACGTCCCTTGTATCCTTCATGACACTTAGAACACCCCACCGGCTCATATATCTTTCCGCTCTCCAGCTCTTCCTGAGTGATGCCTATTTGCAAAGCAGCTGGCCAGTGTTCCTGGGAAAGAGGACGGCGACAGTGCACGCATAACTTACGCACTAAACGTTGGGCGATAATAATGTTGATAGAGTACGCCAGCAGGAAGGTTTCAATGCCCATCTTATACAAACGGGTTATGGCAGAAGGGGCATCGTTGGTATGCAGAGTGGAGAAAGTTAAGTGTCCGGTATTGGCAAGCTTAACCGCTATATCAGCGGTGATTTTATCGCGTATTTCGCCCACCATCACAATATCAGGATCGTGACGAAGGATGGAGCGAATAGCCAGATCAAAGCTCATCTTGTGGCTTATTTTTAATTGCCTTGCTCCACGAATCACGTATTCTACAGGATCTTCGCAGGTTAGCACATTCACAGTAGGATTTATTACATGATGCAATGCTGCCATCAAAGTAGTTGATTTACCACTTCCGGTGGGTCCGGTAACAATTATAATCCCCTTGGAGGTGGAAATGGACTTGATAAATTCTTGTTCGGCTTGGGTTTGGAAACCAAGCTTGCGGAAGTCGGTAATTACCTTACGGTCGTCTATCACCCGGATAACGATACTTTCAAACCGACGATCGAACTCCGAGGAAACAATGGGGATAATTGATATTCTAAAGCGGATTAGGTGGTCATCGATAAGTCTTTGGGCAAATCCATCCTGTGCGGTGTCTCTTTCAAACCTATCCACTCCGATGGAGCGGTCTTTAACCACCGCCGATAACGCTTCAGGTGCCGTGCCTTCCTGACGGTGCCACAACTGAAGCTTTCCATCTACACGGATGTATATATCTATCGTGCTACGGCCGCCGGGGATGATATGAATATCGCTGGCGTCTTTATGCACCGCTTCAATCAAAGCACCTTCAAAGAGGTTCACAAGCAAGCTTTTATTTATCTCTTCGTCCAGCGCTTGCTCGTTTAACTCAACTCCGCTACTACCATCGTCTATATCTGTAAGCACTTGCCCTGCTTCTTCTAACAGAGCAAGAAATTCGTTCTTTTGAGGGGCAATCCTGGCAATCAGATTCTCAATGGTTTTTAGCGTAACCCAATATATCTCTGTGCGCTTATATTGTGTCTGCTCAGGGATATCCTGTAAAGCAGGATCGGTGGTATCAGAAGCTAAAACCTGCAGGATGTCTCGCTCTTTATCCAGAATAGCAAAGGGGAATATCTTATGGTAGAATAGCTTCTTCTTCAGTTCGTCGGGGAATTTATTCAGAATATCCTTGCATGCTTCAATCTGCTTGTGATCTAGGAGGTCAACGTCAACTTCCAGCTTGTGGAAGGCAAAGTTGCTAGCCAAGGCTTCATAAACTTTGTCATGCGGGACAGCAAAATCACTTTCTAAAAGCCTTGCCAGCGCTCCGGCAGAGCTATCACCAAATTCCAGCATCTTTTTGGTGGCGGATTCCACCAAGTCGCGCTCCAAGTAGCCCTTATCTACAAGGTATCTGCCGAATTTGGTTAGGTTGCTCATTGCTCCGGTTACATGGTGGGCGGGGAGATGGTGGCAATTTCCGCCGAAACCACGGTTAAGAAGGTTATGGCAAGGGAGATGAAGAGACCCACAATACTCTGTATATACTCAATCATATTGTTCATTTTGTATGTGGTTTCTGCTTCATAATAGGTTGCTATCTGTTGAGATGCTTGCAGGATGTTACCTGTCTCCTGACCCGTGCGTAATCTGGTCAAAGCCGTGCGCGTAAAGATACCTGCTGCTTCCATTGCCGGCACAAAGGCTTCACCCTCTTTAAGCATCAATGGTATGGTTACCCGTTTGATTCTATCTTCCATCCAGGCATTGCGACATGCTTCCGCTGCAGTGCGGATAGTTTCAATATTATCTCCTGCTCCTGCATAGATGGTTCCAAACACCCGGAAGTAAATTTCTATTGATGATTTATGGATCAAGTGTCCCACCATGGGCAGTTTTATAATGTGCGAGTCACGCCAGATCTTTCCTTTGGGGGTTGACCACCATCTCCAAACGATAACTACGGGTATCGCTAGGCAAAGTGCTATTACCCACCAGTAAATCGCCAGCCAATCACTGGCAGAAAGAGTAGCTTTGGTCATGGGGGGAAGGGGCATATTATACTTCAAGAACAGTTCAGCAGTGGCAGGGAAGATATCTATTACATAATACATTACCGCACCAATGGTGGCAACCACGGCAAACATGGGGGATATCAGGGCTTTCTTGATGTTCTTCTTTATCTCCATATCCCGCTCGATAAACTTGCTGGTGGCTTCAAACACATCTGCCATATTACCGCTACGGGTTGCCAAACCCAACATGAATGCGGGGAACTTACCGAATACATGCCCAAAGCGCATGAAGACTTCTCTACCTTCGGCACCACCTTTTAGCTGGCTTTCAATCTGTTGCAGGGCATCTTTCAAAGTGCGGTTGGTTTGTTCTTCGGCTAGCATCTCCAATATCTTACCAAAGCTCATCCGGTCTTTCAGCATGGTG
>CALDSN010000072.1 GCA_937924555.1 uncultured bacterium
TCTTCCGGGTGCAGTGCGGTAAACATCAGTTCAGCGGCAAGATGGTATTGGCGAAGTAAAGCATACATTGGGCAGAGTTATTTAGACAAACACGGAGGGAAAGCAAAGAAAGGCAGAGAATAGCAGAGGAAAAAAGTGGCATCGTGGGGATATTATGGGCTTTCCCTATGTATGTTCTAAGGTGTATCCGCAACAGGGCAGACACATAGGTCTGCCCCTACATAGCATTACATTATTAACCTGCTAATCAGCTAACCCGTTAATATTATTCCCAGTCTGTCCCCCGCAACAATATGAAGGTTTGCACGCCAAGATACTCTTTGACAAAATCGGGCATATTGCAAAGCTTACTTTTAAGATAGAGTTGGAGAGATAGATGTCCTTTGTACATTTGCATAATCACACGCAGTATAGCCTGTTGGACGGTGCCTGCCGGGTCGATAGAATGGTGGATTTGGCAATAGAAATGAATATGCCCGCAGTTGCCATCACCGACCATGGTAATCTGTTTGGGGTGATAGACTTCTACAAGTATGCCAAAAAGGCAGGTATAAAGCCGATTATCGGCATTGAAGCATACATCATCAGCGGTGATTTGGCTGATCCGCAGAGCAAAAACGAAACCCGGCACCACCTGATTCTGCTTGCCATGAACTATTGTGGCTATAAGAACCTGATGAAGCTCTCTTCCAAATCCTTTATCGATGGCTTTTATTACAAACCCAGAATATCCAAAGCCTTGCTGAAAGACCACAGTGAAGGGCTTATCTGCCTTTCTGCCTGTGTTAAAGGCGAAATCCCTTCCCTTATCCTGAATGACCGCATGAAACAGGCTAAGGAAGCTGCCATGTGGTATAAGGAGCTGTTTGGCGACCGCTATTACATTGAGCTGCAAGATCATAAGCTGGAATCCGAAAAAGCCGTTGCTCCCCGCTTGATTGAACTGGCGAGGGAACTGGAAATCCCCATGGTGCTTACCAACGATTGCCACTATCTGCACCAAAGCGATAATGAGGCACACGATATCCTGCTGTGCATCCAAACCGGAAAGCTGCTTAACGATCCCGGCAGAATGCGTTACCCCACCACCCAGCTATACTTTAAGTCTCCCGAAGAGATGAAGCAAATACATCCTGAAGTACCCGAAGCCTACGAGAACACATTGAAGATTGCTGAAAGGATAGATCTGGAGCTGCGTTACGAGAAGTTCCTGCTCCCCAAAGTTGAGACCCCGCCGGAGTTTCCCGGCATGGGTGAATACTTGCGGCATCTGTGCTTTGAACAAGCAGCAGTAAAGTATCCCGGAATTCCCGAAGAGGTTAGTAAGCGCATCGAATATGAATTGGGTGTTATCGACAGGATGGGCTTCAATGGCTATTTTCTGGTGGTGAAGGAC
>CALDSN010000073.1 GCA_937924555.1 uncultured bacterium
TCACGTTTGTGGTCAAAATCTTTCAACCGTGTATAAAGCTCAGTTTCTTCTTTACTTAGCTTAGTGGGAGTAACCACAATGGCTCGGACAATCTGGTCTCCTCTGGAGTAACTGTTCAAGCCCTGAATGCCTTGCCCTTTCAGACGGAAGAGCCTTCCACTCTGCGTTCCTGCAGGAACCTTCATTTTTACTGAGCCGGTTAAAGTGGGAACTATAATCTCATCACCCAGCACGGCTTGCGAAACACTGATGGGAAACTCCAGCACGATGTTGTTGCCATCACGCTCGAACACATCATCCTGCTTCTCGTGGATAAGCACCAAGATGTCGCCTTTAACTCCGTTACGGGGACCAACATTACCCTGTCCACGCAAGCGGATATACTGCCCTTCTTCCACACCGGCAGGTACTTTAACGCTTATTTCCTTAACCTTGCCCATGCGTCCTTCGCCATAACACTTGGGGCACTTGTTCTTGATTATCTTTCCCTCACCCCGGCAAGAAGGGCACTCGGACACAGTTTGCATTTGTCCAAATAGTGACTGGCGCACTTGACGGACTTGCCCGGTACCTCGGCATTGGGAGCAGGTTTCGGTGTTACCATCGGCACTACCGCTGCCACCACACTTGTCGCAGGCTTCTTTGGTGCCAATCTTGATGGTCTTTTCCGCACCCATGGCAATCTCTTTCAGAGTGAGAGAAAGCTCTATCTGCAGGTCTTCCCCACGGTTGGAACTTCTTTGGCTTCTGCCTCCAAAGCCACCACCGAACAGGCTTTCGAAGATACCGCCAAAACCCTCGCCAAAGATATCGTTCAAATCACCACGGTGGGTGAAGTTCTCCCAAGAGAATCCACCGGCACCAAACTGATTCTCTATCCCTGCATGCCCATATTGGTCATATAGCTGGCGTTTATCTTTATCGCTTAAAATCTCGTATGCTTCGCTGGCTTCTTTGAACTTCTCTTCTGCTTCCTTGTTATCCGGGTTTTTATCCGGGTGGAACTGCATTGCCAACTTGCGGTAGGCTTTCTTTATGGTAGAGTCATCGGCGTTTTTATCAACTCCGAGCACTTCGTAATAATCTCGTTTTGCCATTCACTTCTCCTTAATCTAAGCCACTTTTTTGCTTCGCCTGCTTTTGTCAAAGTTAAAAAACATGCGGAGTTCAAAGCATTGGGGCGCATGTCTGCTTGCTTTGAACTCCGTTGGATAGGTATTATTTATCGTCCACTACTTCGAAATCGGCATCGATGGGACCGTCTTGCTTAGGAGCTTCCTGCTGTTGTGCCCCACCGGCAAAGTCATTGGGGTTAAACCCGGCTGCATTGGGATCGAAACCTGCACCACCGGCACCTTGCTGTTGCTGCATATTGGCATAGATTATCTCTCCCAACTTCTGGGCTTTCTTTGCCAATGTCTCTTTGATGCTGTTCATCTGCTCAGCTTCCGTGGCTTTCTCCATCTGCTCTTTAGCGCTCTTTATCTCTGCTTCTAGCTCACTCTTTTCGCTTTCCGAAAGCTTGTCGCCATACTCACCAAGGCTCTTCTCGGTGCTGAAGATTAGGGCATCCAGCTCATTCTTGGCAGTGATGAATTCCTGACGTTTCTTATCCTCGTCAGCATGCATCTCCGCATCTTTAATCATGCGCTCGATATCTTCCTTACTGATGTTTCCGGCACGGTCAATCTTGATGGATTGCTCTTTACCGGTACCCTTGTCCTTGGCTGATACATGCAGGATACCATTGGCATCGATATCGAAGGTAACTTCAATCTGCGGCACTCCACGAGGTGCGGAAGGAATACCCACCAGGTCAAAACGACCAAGGGGCTTGTTATCCGCTGCCATGGGACGTTCACCCTGCACAACGCTTATCGTTACGGCAGTTTGGTTATCCGCGGCAGTGGAGAACACCTGACTCTTCTTGGTGGGGATGGTGGTGTTGCGCTCGATAAGCGGAGTCATCACGCCACCCAGGGTCTCGATACCAAGAGAAAGAGGAGTTACATCCAGCAACAACACATCGCTAACGTTATCATCACCGGAAAGGATTGCACCCTGAATGGAGGCACCAATCGCCACCACTTCATCAGGATTCAAACTACGGTTTGGCTTTCTGCCAAAGAACTTTTCCACAGCATCCTGCACTGCGGGAATACGAGTGCTTCCGCCCACCAACAACACTTCCTGGATGTCGGAATTGCTCAGCTTGGCATCCTGCATTGCTTTCCGGCAGGGACCAAGGCTACGCTCAACCAAGTCGGCAGTTAAACGATTAAACTCGGCAAGACTGAGATCCACACTAAGGTGCTTGGGGCCTGTGGCATCGGCAGTAATAAAGGGCAGGTTAATATTGGTGCTCTGGGTTCCCGAAAGCTCTATCTTTGCCTTCTCGGCTGCTTCACGCAGGCGTTGCATTGCCATCGGGTCTTTGGACAAATCCATCCCTTCTTGCTTCTTGAACTGCTCCAGAATCCAATCTATCACACGCTTATCAAAATCATCGCCACCAAGGTGAGTGTCGCCATTGGTTGCCAACACTTCCACCACACCCTGTGAGATATCCAGAATGGAGATATCGAAGGTTCCACCGCCCAAATCATACACCGCCACCTTCTGCTCTTTCTTGTTTTCCATGCCATAGGCAAGAGCTGCGGCTGTGGGTTCGTTTATAATGCGTTTAACATCAAGACCGGCGATGCGTCCTGCATCCTTGGTTGCCTGGCGTTGATCGTCATTAAAGTATGCGGGAACGGTGATCACAGCTTCGGTTACGGCAGAGCCAAGATATGCCTCGGCAGTTTCTTTCATCTTACCCAACACCATGGCAGATATTTCCTGCGGGGTGAAATCCTTGTTTTCGCTTTCGATATGCACGGCTGCCTGGTTTTTCAGCCCGGATATTACTTTATAGGGTACTTGTTTAATTTCTTCGCCCACTTCGCCATAGGAGCGTCCCATAAAACGTTTGATGGAGAACACAGTGTTCTGAGGATTGGTTACAGCCTGGCGTTTTGCAAGCTGACCCACCAGCCTTTGTCCATCTTTAGTAAAGCCCACAACCGAGGGAGTTGTTCTGGTTCCTTCGGCATTGGCGATAACCACGGGCTTTCCGCCTTCCACGACGGATACACAGGAGTTAGTTGTTCCGAGATCGATTCCTATAATTTTTCCCATTTATTCCTCCAGGGATTTCATATTTGTATTGTTTCCGCTTGATACCGCCACTCTTGCGGGACGCAGCACTTTATCGTGCATGGTATAGCCGTTTTGGATGATGGCGGCAACGGTGTTTTCTTCGCATTCGCTTGGGATATGCGCCAAAGCATCATGGTATTCGGGATCAAACTTTTGTCCCAAAGCTTCAATCTTTTTTACGCCTTCCTTTTCCAAGGCTTGGCGCAATTGTTTTTCTATCATAATGATACCCTTGGCAAAGGAGCTTTCCCCTTCCTGTTCATTCACCTGCAACAATGCCCGCTCGAAGTTATCTGCTACATCACAGATTTCTCCGGCAAACTTGGAGGTTGCCATGCGTATCCAATCTGCCTTTTCCTGGTGTGAACGCTTGCGAAAGTTCTCAAACTCTGCCATCGTCCTGAGGTATTTATCCTTCCAATCTGCCACTTCCTGCTCCAATTCTGCCACTCTGTCTATCACTTCCACTTCCGGACTTTCCGGGTTTTGTTCGTGTTTATCGCTATGTTTTTTGCTCACGCTCTTGCCTCCTGTTTGGTTACAATCATTCCTTTACGGGTAGTGTTGGTGATGGTGGTGGTTACATCCCGGATGAGCGGGATAAGCTTCCGGTAATCCGTGCGGATGGGAGCCAGAACCCCCAGATAACCGGGAATACCAAACACCTCATACTTGCCATAGATGATGGCGAAATCCAGCCATTCATTTGTCCCCAAGTCCTCTCCCATGATTATGCTAACCGCTTCACCGGATTCATAATTCCGCATCGTATTCAAGAGATAATCCTGCCTTTGGATGAGGCTCATGAACCTTAAGATGTTTTCCTTGGTGTCAAACTCCGGCTGCTCCAAGAACTTGATGCTGCCATCATAATGGATAAAGAAGTCGCTTATCTCGATGAAAGCTTTGTGCAACTCCAGCAAGAACTGGCGCACCAAGCTGTTCTCCACATTCTCCTTCATCTCCACCAATACGCGATTGGCGATATCATACACCTGCAAGCCAACCAATTCGTCATTAAGATAGCGCACCAACTTCCGCAACTGCTGCTCGGAGAGGTCACTATCGCATTTGAGAATAACGGTTTTGTCCAAACCGGAATCCAGGCTCATCACAAAGAGGAACTTACGCTCTCCGATGGAGAACACATCCAGCTTTGCCAAATATCCGCTGGATACCTCCGGCTCTGCCACAAAGGATAGCTGGTCGGTTTCCTTTGCCATTATCTGCATGATATAGTGCAGTGCCCGCGGAGTATCCTTGTAATTGTGAATCAACAAATCCCTTAAGATATCCATGCGCGGATAGCTTACATTGATGTGCTCTGCCTCAATATGGCGCAGATAGTTACGATAACCGCTGATGGTGGGTACTCTACCCGCTGAAGTGTGGGGCTGGGAGATAAGATTCATCTGCTCCAGCTTAAGCAAATCCAACCTCAAAGTGGCGGAGGAAACATCAGTTAAATACTTCTCGTTCAGTAAGCGCGAAGACACCGGCTCGCAACTGATGATATACTCATCCACCAGAGCCGAGAGAGTTTCGTGTAACCTGATTTCGTTCTTCTTCATGTTCACCACCGGAGTTTTTTAGCAGTCTTGACGTTCATCTGCTAATCTGGTGACAATCTAATCAAGTCCAGTAAATTGTCAATCGAAATGTGAGAGTGCTAAGATTTTCTTTCCTGCTTGGTGCTGAGCAGCATAAACATACCCCCAACCTATTGGTTTGTTAATGCAGGGACGCTTTATCAGCGAGGTTTTTTATAAAGCGGATATAAGATGACGATTTCACAGGCTTCACACTAAGTAGAACAAATAATTGGCTATGGCAAAAAAAGTCCTTGACATCAGACTGAACTTACATAGCTTGTAACTGTGCTCGTTAATAGTGAAAGTCGGCTTCATGCCGGGTGTCTGATTAAGTTCAGACCTAGCTGTTAACGGGCATTATCTTTTCCAGAGATATTATGTTCTTATGCCGATTATAATAGACACCTGTTTTACGATGTCTTGTGTCGTCAATGTCCTTTATTAAGCTGTATTTGTCTGCCATATAATCATAATACCTTGATTCTTGTTTCTCATACAAGCGATAGATTGGCCACAACAAATAGTCTATTACCTGTAAGCATGGGTCGCTGAACGACGCTTGGCTTTCCAGTTTTATTAGAGAATCTCCCACTATCCCTGTTCTCTTTGCAAAGTTCTTTCTCGCTTGCTCCAGTGCTTTCATATATGCGTTGTTCCGGTTAGAATTTCCACGCTGCGAAAACATAATATTAGTTACTTCAGCCGTATGCAACGTTTCTTTAAACAGTCTTGTAATCAATTCTTCGTATATCCGGTTTTCGCTCAACTTGCTTTTATGATTCTTATAACAAAGTGCATTAGCAATTAGATATCTTTTCCTGCGGATTGCTATCTGCACTTTAATCTCATGCTTACTTAAGAGTTCATAAACCTTTCTTCTAACTTCAGGGAGATCATCTTTGGCATGAAACCCAAAGGCTGTCTTTCTACTTGCAGGAGCTAACGAAGGAGCCGATTTAAAGTATGGATCACTTAATAATGAAAGCCTAAGTTCTGTCAGTTCTTTCCGAACAATTTCCGGCTCTGTTATCTCTGCAAAACCCAACATGAACACATTTGAAACGCCTTCTGTTCCTAACATTGATTTGCCATGCTTGTTGAATAAGGTAAGGTCGCCGGATTCATCGACAAAGATATGTCTGATATCCTTCTTTTCTTTATTCACTTAATCAAGACCCTTCGTATCAATTGCCGTCATGGCAGCCACAATCTCCATCGTCTTCACACTCACCGTGCACACCCGCATCAGCAGGTCTATCACTTTGTCTTTGTAATCGGCAAAGCGGTATGTGTTGAACAGCTTAGCGATGGTGGGGTCTTTGGGTTTCTTTTCTTTGTATTGATCAAGCACCCATTCCAGTGCGCTGCGGTTGCCAAGCTTGTATTCCCATGCCGTGGACGGAATGCCGGTTAAGCTGGTGATTTCATCCAGGATGATGCTGCCATGCTCCTTATCCGCTTTCAGCTTGGCTTTGGGGCTGCCGATTGTGTCCAATTCTGTATCTATGCGCGCTAAGGGGTATGGCGTAGCAGTTTCGAATCCGATATGCAGTTCCATCAATTCTTTGCCCCACTCTGCCCAAGTGCGGAAGCCATCATAATAGGGTATGCGGGGAAAGCTACGTTTAAGGTTCAGTTCATACTTGGCTTTATAGGCAGGATGGTGCAGCACGGCATACACATAATGGAAGATATCCGTTTTGGTGATGGCAGCATCGGCATAATGCGCACGGAACTCTGCCAAAGCCCAGTCGGTGATGTTATCATGGCGGTTGCCGTCTTTGTCGTAACTGTAAAGAGGAAGGCATTGGGTGTCCCCAGTGAAATGAAGATCTGTGTGTGAGTTTGTTGAAATATATACCATGGATTTTGTCGAGATACAGATAATGCTGTTTGCCCCTTTATTAAAGGAACCATCCATCCCATGTTCGTCTATAAATAGCTCGGATAGATACAAGTTTGTTTTGAAGTATGGCCTGTAATAATAAGAAGTGATTCTTGATGATAAGTATGGTTCCTTTAGCTTTTTGGTGAACCTATGCTTTAGGTTCCTTGACCATTTTATTGTATCCTCGTATTTGTCTGTAGCATTATCATATCCTCTGACAAGATATGCCATTTTGTGCTCTAGATTGTTACTATCTATATCGGTTATCCATTCATCCCTATTTGTTGATATTCCTGTCGAGTAAAGCTTGAACACTGCATCAAGTCCTTTACCGTTTTTCACTGCCTTATCCGCCACTGGTATCATATCTTCCCAATCGTTTTCCACCAGGTTTATCCAGTTGTTGTCTTTGTCAGGCTGGATGTGCTCAAAGGGCAAGTTCTCAAAGGAGTTCTGGACAATATAATCCAGTTTCTCATCAGATTTTGCATAGTCTTTCACTTCATCATAGAAAACTTGGAACCCTGTCTGTCCCTTAATCTTGATAAGGAAATAGATGGCAATCCCAACCCGAATCTGGTCATGGAATATGTTGCCACCTTCCTGCCTACGCCTTTCACCACTGGTTCTGGCATTGCCTTTCAGGTCTATCATATATAAGTAGTTGAACTCGTCTTTAACAACCTTTCTAAAGCCATCAAAGGTTCGGCTATTGATGAATGAGTTATTGGAAACAAAGGCAATTACTCCATTCTCGTCAATCCTGTCGCTTGCCCATCTAAGAAACCTTGCATACATATCATAAAGCTTCGTCTTTTGGGCAGTGCTGTGGAAAATATAGGTATCTTTAATCCGTTTGTCTATAACGGGGTATTCCCTATTCTTGTTATTCTCGTTTTCGTTCATCTGATTGGCATTATAGGGTGGATTACCGATTATCACCGATATCTTGCGTTCATTCTGCCGTTTGATGCGTTCGGCATTCTCGTCCGTGACGCTAAAGATATCCATTTCCGCATCTTTATTCATATTCACATAGTTATCCAGGGTATCCACAAAGCAGAGGTTTTCAAATTCCGCATAGCTGCCCATCTTCTGCTTATAGGTGAACTCAATATTGAGATTGGCGATATAATAGGGCAAAATCTCCACTTCGTTGGCATGCAGTTCGTGTTTATATTTGTATTCCAGCTTATCCTTGCGGATATGGTCAATTATGTCGCAGATAAAGGTGCCGGTACCTGTGGCGGGATCAAGTATTTCCACTCCTTTATCCTGCAGCATCTTGCCAAAGTGCTTTTGCAGCAGGTAATCTGTGCTGTCTATCATAAAGCGGACAATCTCGTTGGGGGTGTAAACCACACCCAGACGGTCTGCCTTCTTGGGGCTATAGCTTTTGTAAAAGGTTTCATACACCACTTTCAGGAAGCGTTGCTTTTCGTGGTGGTCGGCAATCTGAGCGGCACGGGCATTGATTGTATCATAATAGTGTTTTATCCCTGCCAGACAGCTATTGCGTACTTCTCTGGTAAAGAAAGTGCCAACCAGTTTCTCCAGTTCGCGAGCAATGTTATTATCCTGATGGAAGTATGGCTCGTCGAAGATGGTATTAAAGATATCGGCAGTAAGGATATGCTGGATAACCATTTCGCGGATATCTTCCGGCGTGATGTTTGGGTTAACCACCTCACGCAGTAAATCCAGAAAGCTGTTGCGTGCCTTTTGGTATGCAGGATTTTGCTCCGCATTGCTTTCAATCATGTTTCGCAGGGCTTCCGTAACCTTGGGGACATCGGCTTTAAACAGCTCTATTGCTACTCTGAACTCGTGCACTTCGGGACGCTCGAAGTTTACAAACTGTTTAAGCAGCTTATCCAGCTTGGGCACGTCCTCCATTTTGCATTCTGCCACGCGTCTGCCATTTTGATACAACACAGCATGGGTGCTATCTTCAAACAGGATGTTATCGTCAGGATAGCCTTTGGCGAATTTGCCTGCGATTTCCTTTTCCAAATCGTCAAATTCATCCTTGCTTTCCCAATAGCCCCAATCCAGCACCAATGTGTCCTTAAGCGTGCCATCGGGAGTAACTAACTTGCCCAGTTTGCCTTTTACGGGGACTTCCGGCACCAGGCGCAGGTCTTTGGCTTTGGCGTAATCGCCCAAGAGCTTTATAAAGGCAAGGCGAATGGAGGATTCATTTGGTTTACCGCTGCGGTGCTTTAGTTCTGCAAGTTCGTTCAGGAAGCGCTGTATAGCTATCTCGCTCATAATCCCTCTGAGTTATTTCTCTTTGTTGAACTGTTTTTTTGCCTTAGCTTTTGGTCAAGATTTTTGTTTGAGGGGGTGAGTGTTTGGTGCTGTTCCTGAGAATCTATCCTCCCCGAATGATGTTGAGATATCCCAATTGGACTATCTGTTGCTTTAAGTGTTTAGCACGCAGGTATAAATTGGTAGCAATAAGTGACACACACCTTCGCAGAGCAGTTCAAAACCACAGTGACACCACCCTTTGAAACAAGCTTCGGGGATGTTGTTGATAGATATTAGCTAAGGTAGTCAATGCTCGGCAGATATTACAGATACGGTCATCTAGGAAGAGAATGTGGATTCCAGATCAAGTCTGGAATGACGGGATAGCTGTTGTGGTTTGAGATTTGGGCTGGATTCCGGAACAAGTACGGAATGACATGCTTTGTTAGTTTCAGTGCTTTGTCAAATCCAGTGCTTTGTTGATTTTGGTGCTATTGTAGTTCCAATGCCTCGATAATTCCAACAGAACAGATAAACTCATCCGGCTCACATCGAGAACACATCTAAAACACATGCTAAAATCGCCACATCAAACACAGGAAATTCTGAGGTGATTCCCTCATCCCACCCGGGAGTCACGAGGGAATCACGAGGGAGTGACCTGATGCGGGAATTGGAAAGTATCAGGTTTATACCCGAGATGATGGAGGCTCAAAGAAAGCTGGGATAGAACAGTGTAAGTTCCATGGGAAGCTATGTTACATCCGGATAAGGGTTGCGTTATCTGAAAATAGCCTGTTGGAACGCCATAGCAAATGAGCTTCGTTATACACACATTTAATGAGTTTAGACATGGTGACTCACATTAACATTAGCGTAATCCGCATATCCCCCGATTACTAATAAAAACATATATCTGCCTAACAGTAGATTATGCTTGACCTTTTGTCGGAATCTAAAAATTGGCTTTATGCAGAGTAATAATAGAGTTACAAAATGAACAAAGCGTTTTTCCGTCCCTTTATCATCATTGCCCTCGCCGCTATCTTGGTTGGCGTGCTGGCTATTCTTATCCCTGCATGGGATAACAAAGTTTTACCCATCAAGAAACTAAGCTGGTTCGAGCAGCTAAAGCCAGGTTCGGATGTTTCGGCACCCGATTCCGTGCTTGCCGAAGATGCAGCGATTATCGCCAGTGACTTGGTAAACATCAAGCCCTTTCTTAAGAAGCTGAAAGACCCATCTTCCGGTTTGCGGATTGCTTACTTTGGTGATTCAATCATTGAAGGAGATCTAATCACCGGGAAATTACGCCAGGAGCTACAGGCTTCTCATGGTGGAAACGGAGTGGGGTTGGTGCCCATCACCTCCATTGTGTCCGGTTTCCGGCAAACCATCAAGCACAGCTTTTCTAAAAACTGGGAAAGTCTTTCGTTCATGAACAACACGAATAGCGCCATTTCTCTGGGTTTCACGGGATTCACCTTTATCCCCCGCAACTATTATGTTGCCGAAAAAGCCATTGAACCTATGAAACTGGATAGTCTTGCCATTATGGACAGTTCTCTGGTGGCACCACCCAAAGCCAAGAAGCAAAGCACCCGCTATTATGTGAATTACAATCCATGGGTGGAGTACACCGCTGCGGGAGTGCCGGGTGGAGCAGCAAGCTTTAAACACATCAGGCTTTTTTACAGCAATGCTAAGGACAGCAGCTTCGTTAAGGTTAGCTTGGATGGTGCAGCGGTGGAGAAACGCAGGTTAAAATCCGGAGCAGGAGTGCAGGTGTTGGATCTCAGCCCGGCAAGCCCCATCAAAAAGCTACGCTTGGAGTTCTCTGCCTACGATCCCATCCATGTTTATGGAGTAAGTTTTGATGATAACAGCGGAGCTTATGTGGATAACTTCCCCATCCGTGGTTATAGCGGGATGTTTTTCCAACGCATCCATCAGGATGTACTTAAGGGCTTCCAGCGTTATTTGAATTACGACCTCATCGTGTTGCAATATGGGGAGAATGTATCCAACCCCAAGATAAAGGATTACAGCTACTACGAACGCGGGATGAAAAAGACCATTGCCCACATCCAAGATGCCCTTCCTGGAGTGCCAATCCTGATGATTAGTGCACATGACCGCAGTATAAAACAAAACGGTGCTTACCACACCTCACCGGATATTCCATATCTGGTAACCACGCAAAGCAGAGTGGCACAGGAGATGAAAACCGGCTTTTGGAATCTCTTTGCGGCAATGGGCGGTAACGATAGCATGCCCAAGTATGTGGCAAACAAGCCTGCTTGGGCGGGAAAGGATTACACACACTTTACGCGCAGCGGTGGAGAACACATTGCCGGAATGCTGCTGGCTTACCTGAAGGGGACTGATTGAAGCTAGGTAAAGCGAGATCGGAAGAGCACACGTCTGAACTCCAGTCACGATCAGATCTCGT
>CALDSN010000074.1 GCA_937924555.1 uncultured bacterium
TGCTTCCTTACCATTGGCACGGCAAGCTTCATGGATGTTCTTCATGATATCGTGCAATCTGGCATCCACTTCATCGCGGTTCCAGTTCAAACGCATGGAGTTCTGGGTCATTTCCAAGCCACTGGTGGCAACACCGCCTGCATTGGAAGCTTTTCCGGGGGCAAACAGCATCTTGGCATTGTGGAACACTTCAACTGCTTCGGGGGTGCAGGGCATGTTTGCACCTTCAGATACGCAAATGCAGCCATTGGCAACAAGTGCCTTGGCATCATTTTCATCCAATTCGTTTTGAGTGGCGCAGGGAAGAGCCACATCAACTTTAGCTTCCCAAGGACGCTTGCCGGGGAAGAACTTGGCATTCGGGAAGGCAGTGGCATAGTCGCTCACTCTGTCGTTATTGGAAGCACGGAGTTCCAGCATGTATTCAATCTTGTCTCCGCTGATGCCTTCTTCGTCAAGGATGTAGCCATCGGGACCGGAGATGGTAATAACTTTACCACCCAACTCAGTCACTTTCTGGGCAGCGCCCCAGGCAACATTACCAAAACCGGAAATGGCAACTCTCTTGCCGTTGAAATCTGTACCCTTGGTCTTAAGCATTTCCTGGGCAAAATAGACCAAGCCAAAGCCTGTTGCTTCGGGACGGATTAATGAACCACCCCACATGATGCCTTTGCCGGTTAACACACCGGTAAATTCATTGCGAAGCTTCTTATACATACCGAACATGTAGCCAATCTCGCGTCCACCGACACCAATGTCACCGGCGGGAACATCTGTATTGGGTCCGATGTGACGGAATAACTCAGACATGAAAGCTTGGCAGAAACGCATGATTTCTGCATCGGATTTACCCTTTGCGTCGAAATCTGAACCACCCTTACCACCGCCCATGGGCAGGGTTGTAAGGCTGTTTTTGAAAATCTGCTCGAAGCCCAAGAACTTCAAGATGGAAAGATTCACGCTGGGGTGAAAACGCAAACCGCCCTTGTAGGGACCAATTGCGCTGTTAAACTGCACACGGTATCCGCGCTGTACATGAACTTCACCTTTGTCATCCATCCAGGGGACACGGAAGATTATTGTGCGTTCGGGTTCAACGATACGCTCAAGGATGTTTGCCTTTACGAAGCGGGGATTGCTGATGTAAACATCCCATACGGTTTCAACAACTTCTTTGACTGCTTGCAAGAACTCGGGTTCACCAGGGTTCTTTGCGGCGACCTTTGCCATGAAATCATGAATGGTCATTTGATTCCTCCATGTTTTGTTTTGTTTTTTTAGCCACTTTAAAAACAAGCTACTTTATGTCAAGGGGATAAAAGCACAGAGTGGGCACAGATACATAGAGGAGATACTATTGGATTGACATATAGCAAGATAGGGGATGCGTCAGACTCCAGAAAACGTTTAACAACCAAGTATGATGCTCCATTTCCTGTGTTTCTTGGCTGTTTGAAGCACGGTATTACTACGGACTCATTACGGACAAAGAGCGTATTAAGTCCGTATTGATACCGTAGTGTAAACAAGGGTGATTGAGATGAACTCCAAGAATTAGCGTTGATTCATGCACAGCAACATCCACTGTTACAACAATATGCTTAAAGGATAAGAGAACGGTGCACTCTTAACAAATGCACCGTTCTGATATAAGCTGACTACTTGATAAGCCTTAAAGAAGCTTCGAAACCCTGGGAGCCCGTAATCTATGAGCCACAGGGAAGCCGGAACCGATAAGCGGACGCAGATAGAATTTGAAATCATCAGTAACCCCGTTGCCATCTGCGTTTATGAACTCAGCGGGCATGTGCTTGGTTTTGCCCGCTATGTCACTAAGCTTTTCCAATTGGTAATTCACAGAATAGAAACCGGTTCGCTGAATTGAGATAGAGCCATCCATATTATACCAAATAGCATAATGTGCAGCTCGCTCACCAACTTCGCGGGCTTCTCTTTGGTCAACATCAGAGACGCAACCCATAAAGGAACGTTGCAGATAGCCGAAAGTGTCGCTACGCACACGCTTGATGTTAAGCTTGGTTCTCACAAGGTCACACAGCAAATCACCCAGCATACCTGTACCGGAAAGCTGAACATTGCCATGGGCATCCTTTTCCACATTCTGAGTAAGCTTGCTTATCATTGGGGTACCCGTCTCGTCCACGATGCCTTCAGAAACGGCTATTACACACTTTCCATATTGATTGTAAACACGGTGGACATCTTTCAGGAAGTTGTCACGGTGGAAGGGACGCTCCGGCATATAAATAAGGTGTGGACCATCATCGGGATACTTTTGCGCCAAGGCAGAGGCAGCAGTGAGAAATCCTGCATGCCTACCCATAACCACTCCTATATAAACCCCGGGCAAAGCACGATTATCAAGATTAACCCCGGTGAAAGCTGAGGCAACAAAACGCGCTGCAGAACCGAATCCCGGAGTATGGTCGTTCAAAACTAAATCATTATCGATAGTTTTGGGGATGTGGATGGCACGAAATTCATAATCTGCCTGGTTCGCTTGTTCGTTCACTATCCGTACAGTATCGGCAGAATCGTTACCGCCAATATAGAAGAAATAGCGTACATCATGAGCTTTTAACACTTGGAATATCTCTTTACAGTACTTCTCGTCCGGCTTGTCTCTGGTGGAAAGCAGGGCAGAGGACGGGGTTGCCGCAACCTGCTCCAAATTGTGCGTTGTTTCTTGGGTGAGATCCACAAAGTCCTCGTTTACGATACCCTGCACTCCGTAAAGAGCGCCATACACCCGGGTAACCTGCGAAAACTTACGCGCTTCCAATGCTGCACCCACGAGGGATTGATTGATAACTGCTGTTGGTCCGCCACCTTGGGCGATAACAACTTTACCTTCAAGTTTCATCCTAACCTCCATTTCAGGAATCCAAGATATTTTAATAATACCAAGTATTTGAAACACGGGTTTATCTGTCCAGCAGAAAATGCTTGCTTAAAATGGAGAGCATAAAAAAGATGGCTTGGGAGGATGGATGAGTTATATCGTTTTAGCCAGAAAATATCGACCCCAGAGTTTCAAAGAAGTATATGCCCAAGAGCATGTAACAGAGATATTGCAGAGTGCCATTGAATCTGCCCGCATAGCCCATGCTTATTTGTTTACCGGACCCAGGGGCGTGGGGAAGACCTCCTTGGCACGCATCATGGCAAAAAGCCTCAATTGCGAGCACGGACCAACAAAAGACCCATGTAACAAATGCTCCAATTGCGTAGAGATAACCAGCGGGACTTCCACTGATGTTATTGAGATAGATGGTGCCAGCAATACCGGTGTGGATGATATCAGGGAATTACAGCGCGAACTTCTGTACGCTCCAAGCGCATCGAAATATAAAATATACATCATCGACGAAGTCCACATGCTGTCCAAAAGCGCATTCAATGCATTGCTAAAGACCTTGGAAGAACCTCCTGAAAATGTAATCTTCATCTTTGCCACTACCGAACCGCAGAAAGTTCTCCCCACCATCATCTCCCGCTGCCAAAGGTATGACTTCAAACGAATACCCATCGAGTCCATCGTAGCACGCTTGAAAGAAATCAGCATTAACGAAGGGATAAAAATCGATAATGAGTCATTGTACCTTATTGCCCGCAAGGCTGATGGAGGTATGCGTGATGCTTTGTCGCTGATGGA
>CALDSN010000075.1 GCA_937924555.1 uncultured bacterium
TATCCCCACTTTCCCCTTGTGTCACAACTTGCAGCTTTGGGTGTCAGTTTATAATTCAATAGAAAAGAGAATGAGCTGCTTAGTTTAACGAGCATTCATCATTTGTCGATTATCAATTTCTCATTCTGGCTACACAAAGCCAGACTTTAACTGGCTAAATGACATAGTGATAGATAGCCAGCATAGCTTTGAAAGCGCATTGATTGACGTATCACCCCAAAGACGATATAGATATATGGTCAAAAATCAGAATAAATATATTGACAAAATATGAACGATATAACAATGATGCTTTGGCTTAGGTGATGCAAAAAAGAATCAATGTCCAATTAATGTTGTATGGTGTCACAAGCGTATTTGAAATATAAGAAATCATAGTGGTCATCAAGGTTCAAGAGATGTATTCCATTTGAATACTTAGAGACTCCAGTGAAAACAACTAAATTTGAAAGTTATTGCAGAATTGAATCTAGTAGCTTAGGACAAGGAGTATGGTCACAATATCTATAAATATGGCAAGAGGTAAATTCAATGAGGAAAGACATGACACAGAATGAAATTTTAGAAGACTCGTTCTTAAAGTACTCATCTTTCAACATGAATACACTACAGGTGATTATGCAAAGCAAGCTGTACTACAGTCATGTTTCACAATATAATGATCCTACCGAAGTCTTTATTGATTTTGATTATTCAGAGTATTATAATGGCTACAAAAGCAGATTAGATAATCCTGAACTGCAAGATTTCCGACACTGCATTGAAATCATTATGAACAGTAAGGAATCGTATCCAAGAAATAGTCCATCCCAGGTAGCGAAAGATGTGCCGGGTAAAATAGCTGAAATTATTAAATCTAAATACCGATGTGTAAGTCTTGCGCAGCAATTGAGTACTTTGATGTTTGCTCATTATGCTGATGCCTTTCGTGGAGTATGCTTGGTATTCGATAGAAATAATCCATATTTTTCACAAGCAATAGAAGTTAAGTATGAGTGGTATTATCAAGATAAGTTCCTGGGTTTTCTGGACTATGTTAGAACAATGAAAGGTGCCTATACAAGAAAAATGCATGAATGGAGTTATGAAAAGGAGTTTAGATTACTAAAAGAACCAGTTGAATTCAATACACCTCAGTTGTCAAATATGGGTTTCCTTGATGAATATCCACCTGAAGCACTTAAGGCTATAGTTTTGGGAAGTCGTTTCCCAAAGCGAGATTGGGATGTGCTAATACAGTTAAGAGATGCAAAAGTCATCAATGCATCTATTTATGAATCAGAAGTAACCCGTAGAGGCATAAGAGTTAAACCTATATACCTACAATAAGAATATGTTGTTTCGATGGCTCTACTTGTGGTTAATCATAACTGCTAGTTTGATACTAGTTGGCATAAAATCCTAATGACTTTGTATTTGCACAAACTATATCGTTTATAGATAACTGAAAATGCTGTAGTTAGGATGATCCGTTGTTAGTACCCCCTAGTAAACCAGAGCTTATAAGTGTTCTTCTTACATCTTCATAAGCAGACTTAATATTCCCTTTCGAAAACCTAATCTGTCCTAAGCCATGAATATTTGAAAACTCTTCACAACCTTCTTCTAGTAATATAATAGCACGGTCAAATCCGAGTTTTCCTTGAAATAAACCTGCTTCGTGCACAACATTCAGTCGTGCGTTCAATTTACCTTCTGGAGTTTTATCTTCTGCAGTCATTATTAGAAATGCAAACGATGCTTGATTTAACATTTCTGATAGTCTAGAAATGTTAGTTTTACCTGCTATTGGTACACGATTGAACTCATCCCATTTTAATTGTAATCTATCCTGAATGAAGTCCTTAAACTCTCTCCAAACCTCAGAGTTTCCATGTCCAATAAATATATTCCCTTTTGTCATCACTTCTCCATTTGTTGTTTCAATTTGAAGTTGCAGATGCTTAGCAAGTTTCTCATATAACTTGCCCAGTTTCTCAAACAAATCGACATTGCATTTGACTGATAAACAAGTTGCTATTGTTAGGTAATGTGGTGGAGTCTGGCATCCACCTTCCCTTGCATATTGATCTCTTGTCACAATCTGTTTTGGTGTATAGATTTTAATGACATCGGTTTTAGACAATGGTTTTAATCCCTCTATATCGTTCCTAATCTTAGTTACAAAATCATCTATAGGGAAACACCCGAGTTGGAAAATTGATAACAATTCGTCGTAGGAATCTTGAATAAGGGGGGTCTTACTACTACATAACTCGATTACTTCATCAATGTTTACATTGCCAGATTCCATGATTATTCTATCAAGAACTTCTTTTTGTGAGTATTGTTTCCAATCTCCCCTTGTTCCAATGCCTACCATCATTGTCATAGTATCAAAACCATTTTCTATACTGAAATGAGCACCAGATGGTGGCACTATAAAGTCTTTGTAATATACTAATGATTGATACCCAATCCAAGATTGCGATGATGACTCGGCAACTCTGAGGGCAGCATTTAGCAACTTATCGACATCTGTCAAATCAATATCTGATGCTTTCTTGAGCTCGTTGGATATTTCGCAGAGCCTTTCAATATTATTCATCGTTGCCTCACTTTTTATTTGGTTGAATGTAGTAAAATTCCATTTGTATTATACGCTCTCTTTCACAATTACTATCATTACGTCTGCCCCTTGAAGAACAAAGTAAACACTATCTGATCGAAAGTGAAAAAAAGCCCAATTGCAGAAACTATGTCATCGTAAATCTGTCAACCAAATTGTAAAAGTACTTTAGTAAATACACTCCTCTGCAGTAATAAACTAAGATACAAGCTTTTATGGTAATGATCGGATGGTAGGTGCGAATAGAGTTTTATCATTACAATCACTTTCGTATAGATATCTTTCTTATACTCTCAAAGCTGCTTCGAAAGGGGCTTCATCGTGCTTTGCTAGGGGGAAAGCCCGATGAGCTTCCGATGCACTCCTGTACGGCTTTCTTGTGGCGGGCAAGGGCATAGCGTAGTATGCTAAAGCTGTGGGGATGCTTGGTTAAGCACGGATAGTACGACATTGCATAGCGAGGGTGTGCAGCGAAAGCGGAACCCCTCGGGACATAGTTCGCAGCAAGAAGCCCTATAGGGGTTAAACATTTAGGTTATGGCTGATGCTTCCCTCTTATTATGTTGCCTACAAAGTGCTAATTAGTGGGGGTGTTAAGCTCCCATGGAGCGTCAGATATTAGCCTGAGGTGTAAACCTCAGGTATGGGATAGTACCTTTGTTTATTTGTAATGTTTCCCCCTCCCTCCATCTTTTGGCTGCTGGAAGCAGCTAAAAGATGGAGGGAGGGGGCTTCTTGGGGTAATCTACTCTTCTATTCCTGGGGTTGCGCTACGCTCCACCCCAGGCTAATATCTGTCGTCCCAAGGGACTTTTCGGAGACTGCGCGATTATTGCGAACTAACTACTCATTTTATTTGAATTATTTCTTAAATGCTTCTTTGTGTCCTTGTTCTGATATTAGTTGGGGCTGTTCTCTTCAGCCTGTTAATGCACTTGAATGCCGTGTTAGGAGTGCCTGCATGTCGGGAGGGGGAAGCGGAAATGATATGGGGCTAGACTACTTTGCTACAGTGATCCTCTTCACCTGAATATGGTCTGCATTATGGAACTTAAGCAAGTATATGCCATTGGGCAGAGACTTTCCGGTGGAATCTGTGGCTTGCCAATCTATTGATGTAGTACCAGATGCATGAGTAGTAACAGACTGTTCCTTAAGCTTTTGCCCTCGGACATTGTAGGTGTGAACGGTGATGGACTGTTGTTTATCTGTTTTGATAGACAGTTGTGTCTGTCCTTTGTTAGGGTTGGGATAGGCACATACGCTAAATGCAGCAGGCACTCCTTCGTTGGTATCTTCCAGCGCAGAAGGTGGAGAATAGGTAAGGCTATAATCATAGCATGTCAGATCACCACTAACCATCCTTATCGGCATACCGGCATCATCCCAGGTGCAGAGGTTTGCAAAACCATTGGGTATAGTAACAGTCCAAATCAAACCTGGATGATCAAGTCCCAGTTCATGTGAACCAACTAATTCCCACGCTCCATTGTGGAAGTAATATTGATTGTAGTGATCTATAATCCAGCTATCGCACAGGTAAAAGGGTGAGGTTTGCACATTGTCATAATCATATGTTTCCCACTGGGTAAGGTTGTTGTAAAAAGCATCGTCCGGGGCATAGAGATTGTACTTTTCAAACTGGTAGGGATGGGTTATCGGTTCATTACTGTAAAAGTATTCCAGCTTTCTGGTTGGGCTCCAGTTTATGGAATCCACAGAGGTGTAGTTGATCTCTGTTACGCGTCTGTCCAAAGAATCCAGTACACACTCGGTTTTCCAGTGCTTGTGGTTGTAAGAATCAGAACGCAATTTGGCGGTTAACTTCATATTGGCGTTGTATATATACTTGTTAACTATCTGCTCATTATAGGGTGGAGAATCATAAGCATAGTTGTCTTCCAGCATAAAACCTGCGTTATCCAGCTTGCAAGTTCTTACGGTAAAGTAGATAAGAGTGGGGCTGGAATATGTGAAGTAATCGGGGGAAAAATTGGTGACAGAGGAGAAATTGAAGGTGTCTTCCATGTACATAAATGTTCCGTCCGTGGTGCCGACCCCTACATAATCCATGTAAGAGTTAATCTGGAAGGGGTTTACTGGATCATAATAATATGTTTGGTTGTGGGTGTGAATGGTTCTTGGCTCACCATCATTATTGTAGTATGAGAAGCTAATGCGCTGTAACCTCTTGATTGGTGTGAGGTCTTGGGCAGAGGACATAAGGGGGATCAATAGCATTATTGTGGGCAAGAGTACCCAAATCAGCCGGCGTGCCTTAGATGCATTAAATAGAATCATATCTTCTCCTGTAGCTTGTAGCGAAGTGCATAAGCGATTACTATCGTTTCAATTATTATTATTCAGTCAAGAGATATCTGCTTGTTAGTGTGTAAGTGGATGACTCTCTTCCTATGGTTCAGATGTTGCTTGGTTTATGCTATTGTGTGGCGGGCAAGGGAGTAGTGTGGCATACTGATACTGTGGGGAGGGAAGGTGGAATGACGGGAGGGGGAAGAGCAGCGCAAACAAGACCGTAATTTACAACATATCAATGGAATAAGCATAGATTATGGCACCAATAATCAGTACCGCAAAAGCGAATATCATGTTTAATGTTATAGCCCCAAAGGCTTTGAAGAAATCGACTATCCTGATTTTCTTATCGTAAAAGATGCGGATATAGTAGCTGAAGCCAATCATAAAGATAGGTATATAGTTGTAATCCGTGAGCTTATAGAGGGTTAAGATATCCAGCAGCGTGCTTAATAAGAACACCATGCCAATGATGTAGAAGTTTATCACGAAATGCTCTGCCAGGTTGAATTTCCTGCTTCGGTAAACCAAATAGTTGCCAAAGGAAGAGATGATGGTGTAGATAATGATTAGGGGTTTCATGTATTTTGCGATGTCAATAGCGGTCTCTACGCCGTTTATCATGGTGGTATATTGGGAATCTGCCGGGCTGGCTCCGTGGATGAGCGACACCAAGCCCTTGAAGATGAGGATGAAGAGGAAGAATTGCACCGCTCCGGTATAGCTTACCCTTTTGCCTTCCAGATAGTTAGTTAGCATTTTCTTGGGGTGGAGAATGAGGGATTGAACGGTGAAAAGCATGCCTTTGTGGAAAGTGAAGTTGTTGAAGAGAAAATCCTTGGTGAAGAAAGCCCAGTTTATCCTCTTGGTGGAAGTGGATTGCCCACAATGTGCACAGTATAAACCGGTTGTTTCACAGCCACAGTTCTTGCAAAACTCAATCATCTTCTCTCCTGCTTCGGGTAGCTTCAGCCTGTGTTTGGTGTCTGATTGCTTAGGTATGTCTATTTTGATTCAATTGGCGGCAACAGACTGATATGTATCGATAAATAGAGAGATACTTTCTGTCAATGGATTTTGTGGGGCAGTGCAGAAGCAGGGGGAATGCAGGAACATCCTGTAATGTGGAAATATCAAATCATCTTTGGGTAGAAGTAGCAAAAATAAAGCTTGACCGACTAAAGCAACTAAATATACGTTGTTTCGTTCATAATATTGATGAACATACCTTGTATTTAAAGGAGTTAACACAATGAAGAAGATTCAGTTTACGATGTTTATCCTGATTTTTCTCAGCATCGGCAGCATGTTATTTGCCGGTGGCTTTTCCCTAACCGGGGTAGGATCCCGTGCAACCGCAATGGGTGGTGCCTTTCGTGGTTTGGCAGATGATGCCAGCGCAATGTATTGGAACCCCGCAGGTCTTGGCTTCGTTGATGGAATGACTGTCGATGTGGGCGGGACATTCATCATGCCCTCAGGAACATGGAACTCCGCAGGAACACAGTACACTGCCATTCCCGGTTTCAGCAGCAAAGAGTATGAAGCAGAAAAGAGTTTGCGTTCATTCCCCAGTGCCTTTATCACCATGGCGAAAAATCCCAAGCTAAAGTATGGCTTAGGTGTTTTCGTCCCTTACGGATTGGGCACAACCTGGGATGTTTACAAGCTTCCCACCTCTACTTCAACAACTGGACCTTTAACTTATGCCGCAGGTTTCCCGGAAAACGAACTGAAGAGCTCCATTGCTGTGGTGGATATTCATCCCACCGTTGCCTACCAGATTATGCCGAATCTCTCTGCAGGTTTGGGCTTAAGCGTGATGTACACCACCATCGAACTTGGCAAGATATCATTTAACCCATTGTTAGGTGCTACTGCATATTTGCAGCCTATCAGCTCCGATATGAGTGGTGACGGCATCGGTTACGGTGCCAATATGGGTTTGGTGTACAAGCCAACCGAGTGCTTGTCCCTTGGCTTATCCGGTAAACTGCCCACCACTGTTGCCTTGGAAGGCGAAGCAGAAATCTATCTCTGGAAGCCGCAACCAATCGTAGCCTCGGCTGTAAAAGTTGGCGGTAAGTCCGACATCACAACAGATCTTACCCTTCCCTCCGATATTGGACTTGGTGTAAGCTACAAAGTTAAGCCCAATTGGGTTGTGAACTTGGACTACACCTACACCATGTGGAGTGCTGTGGAAGAAGTGAAAGTGAAGATGAAGACCCCCGCTAATGTGTTGGGAACCACTGAATCCGTGGTAGCTTTCGATTGGGAAGATACCAACCGTATCAGTTTGGGTACTGAGTATCTGATGTGCGGAAATGCCCTGCGTGCAGGTTTCTTCATGGATGAAAGCCCCATTCCGGAAGAGACTCAAACCCCTACTCTTTCCGACATTAACACCAAGTATAGCATGAACCTCGGTTGGGGACGCAGCTTCGGTAAGTTTACCGTTGATGCCAATGTGCAATACATTATGTTCCCCGAAAGAGAAATCAAAGCCACCGACCAGACAGCTACAAACATGGCTGGTGTGTATAACACCACTTCCATGTCCGGCAACATCGGTATTGGCTACAGATTCTAAATAACTGCCTATAAAGCAAAGAGCCCGGCGTTAAGCCGGGTTCTTTTTTTATGGGTAAAAAAGTGGTGGGTGATACTGGATTCGAACCAGTGACCTCTACGATGTGAACGTAGCGCTCTAACCAGCTGAGCTAATCACCCACTTTCGTGGCTTAAAAGAATGGTGGGAGATACTGGATTCGAACCAGTGACCTCTACGATGTCAACGTAGCGCTCTAACCAACTGAGCTAATCACCCACGGTGGTTCCACTTTTTTAAGTTGCGATATTTTGTCAAGCGTAGATTGCTATTCCAAAACCTCTTTGTGATTGTGTCTCCCAGTAAGGGATGTGAAATGAGGGTGATTAGGGTGCATTATATGCAGTTTTTAGTTGACATAATGGCTCATTTATTAGAGACGGGATGAAATAGAATAAATGGGTAACGATGGATATTATCAGAACCGTAAATCTTAGCAAAAAGTACCACATGGGTAAGGTGGAGGTGGATGCCTTAATCGGGATTGACCTAACGATAAAGCAGGGTGAGTTCGTGGCAATAATGGGACCATCCGGCTCCGGTAAAAGCACCCTGATGCACATTATAGGCTGTTTAGACCGCCCCAGTGCGGGAGAATATTATCTGGATGATGTATTGGTGAGCGATATGCCGAAATCTGCCTTAGCAGCAGTGCGTAACAAAAAGATAGGCTTTGTTTTCCAGTCCTTTAATCTTCTTCCTCACCTGAACATCCTGAAGAATGTGGAGCTCCCGCTGATGTATGGTGGGATGAATGCCCGCAAACGTAATCTGCGTGCCAAGGAAATCCTTGATGGGGTTGGCTTGGCGGATAGGTTACGACATAAGCCCACCGAGCTTTCGGGAGGACAGAGACAGAGAGTTGCAATTGCCAGAGCAATTGTTAATAATCCTTCCATCCTGTTGGCAGATGAGCCTACAGGGAACCTGGATTCCCAAGCAGGTGGAGATATTCTGCAGATATTCGAGCAGCTTCACAAAGAGGGTAACACCGTGATTATGGTTACCCACGATCAAGCTGTGGCAGATAGAGCTGATAGGATAATCCGGATTATGGACGGAATGATATTCCATGGCGATACACCTTAGCGAATCCATCCATTTGGGCTTAGCCGACATCTTGCTGCGCAAAGTCCGCAGTGCGGTGACCGTGGTGGGGATTGTGCTCGGAGTGATGTGTATCATGGTTGTGTTGGCTATCGTGAACGGCATGAATAAGAGCACGATGGATTGGATGCAAGAAAGAGGCGGGCTGAACAAAATTGAGGTGCAGGCGAATTGGAACTATGATTTCTCCAAGGGTGGCGATCCCAGCTTTAACCTGAAGGAGATTAACTATATCCGCGAACAAATCCCGGAGGCAAATGCCTTTAATCCTACAGTTTCCCAATGGGATGCCAAGCTGTTGAATGGTGAAAAGACATATTCCGGGTGGGTTGGCGGTGTGTTGCCTGATATGAGTATCGTGGAGGAATGGAACCCGGACAAGGGTAGGTTTATTAAAGATCTTGATGTGCAAAGCAACAGTAATGTTATCGTGTTAGGCTCTGCAGTAGCTGAAGCATTGTTTGGCAATCGAAATCCTTTGGGACGCACTATCACCTTGGGTGAGAACAAGATGCAGGTGGTAGGAGTAATGAAATACCGCTATCAGAAGCCACAAGGAGGAGGGGAAGCATTCAGCCAAAACTTTCTGGAGTATCTAAATCAACGTAGTTTTATCCCCATCTCTACCATGCTGAACAAAGTTGTTCCCGGTTCGCGCATACAAAGTTTGGATATCAGGGCGAAAGACCCCCAAGCAGCCATTGAGTTACGTAGTAAAGTGGAGAATGTAGTGCTGAACCTAAAAAAAGGGAAACGCTTGTTCCAGGTTATCTCTGCTCAGGAGCAGCTTGATGCCATGCGCAAGAACAAGATGATCTTTGGCGTAATCTTTATTCTGATAGCTGTTATCTCTCTGCTTGTGGGTGGAATTGTGATTATGAACATCATGCTTGCAGCAATAAAAGAAAGAACAAGGGAGATTGGGGTGCGCCTTGCCATAGGTGCCCGAGCTTGGGATATCTTCTTACAGTTCCTGGTACAGACGGTGCTCATCACCGCCATGGGTGGTGTGATCGGCATCCTCTTAGGATATGCCCTTTTAGGGCAGGTGAGCAAATTCCTGGGAGTAGAGGTTATCGCCTCGATACAGATGATTTGGGCAGCTCTTGGGGTATCAGTAGGTGTTGGTTTGGTGTTTGGGGTGTTGCCTGCGGTTCGTGCCTCACGCTTGGACCCGGTGATAGCTCTCAGGGAGGAGTAATGGGTAAACATAAGAGCGAGACAAGCATTCATCATAAACTGTTTATGTGGTTGACCTCATACATCCGCGTGGCAATTGTGGATATTTACAAGGCATATCTGTATTTGGTTACCCCCAAGCGCAGAAAGCGTTTGTGGGTGGATATCAATGAGTTTAGCAGGATTTACTACAGCAGGTTTACCGCAGAAAAGGTGTTGAAGGAATCCGGTAGCTTAACCTATATTACGATTTTGGGGTTTGTGCCTTTTGTTACTTTTCTGGTTTTGATAGCCCCAGACCTTCCCTTCCTTAACCTGAGTGATAAGTTTCAATCCATTGTTGCCAAGAACTTTATCCCCGGTTCTGCGGATGCCATTATGAGCTTTGTGGACGAGATGATAGCCAGGCGAAAGATTGGGTTTAACATCTTTAACTTTGTGATCATGATCGTATCTTCCTATTCTCTGTTCAGGGTTATCCGCGATACTTTTGATCGCATTCTTAGTATGCAACTCTCCTCCAAGAATGATCTGATTACTCAATTGGTGAAGTTCCTGGGAACAATTGTATTTGGCTTATTCATTATGGTGGTGATGTTCTCAAGTTCCTCCTTGCCATTGGTTTCCAGCTTACTGAGGATACCAATGCTGAGATGGCTCTTGGTGATAGTGCCATTTGTGATGCAGTTTTTCGGTTTGCTATTCATGTATATGCTTTTGCCCTCGGTTAGGATAAAACGCTCTTCCCTGTTCCGTGGAGCATTCTGGACTACTGTTATTTGGGTATCGGCAAAGTCCTTGTTTGATGTGTATATCTATAACCTAACCAGTGTGCAGGCTATCTATGGCGTGATGGCAGCGCTACCCATCTTCTTGATGTGGGTATATTTGAACTGGGTTATAATTCTGGGTGGGATTGTGTTGGTGAGTGTCCTGGAGAACCCTGATAAGGAAAACACCTTGCGTAAAGAGCCGCAAAGGGCAGTAAGAATCACTCTTGAGATGTTTTCTAATCAAAAACTGAATGAAAGACTGCAAGCAATCATGGATAAAAAAGACATGAAGAGATTGTTCGATACCATAGAAGAGGATAGCGAGAAATGACCAAATATGCATTGATCAGCGTTAGTGACAAGACAGGCATTGAAAGCCTTGCCATTGCTTTGGAGGAATTGGATTATACGATACTATCCACTTCCAATACGGCAAAATACTTGAAGCAATACTGCCAAAATGTAGT
Organism: uncultured bacterium; assembly: GCA_937924555.1. Lineage (GTDB taxonomy): Bacteria > Cloacimonadota > Cloacimonadia > Cloacimonadales > Cloacimonadaceae > Cloacimonas. The sequence goes on from CALDSN010000075.1 coordinate 11,062, forward strand.
GATGATTTCAGATGTTACGGGATTCCCCGAAATCTTGGATGGTAGGGTTAAAACCTTGCATCCTCACATCCATGCCGGCATTCTTGCCAACAGACAGGAAGCATCCCATCTGCAAACTCTGGAATTGCATGGGATAGATTGCATTGATATTGTGGTGGTGAATCTTTATCCCTTCATGCAAGTAAGAGCAACACCAGAGGCTACTCATGAGCAAATAATCGAGAATATCGATATTGGTGGTCCCTGCCTTATCCGGGCTGCGGCTAAAAACAACAGCGGAGTGCTGGTATTAACCGATCCTGCAGACTATGTCCATACTATTGAACATCTGCGAAATAGAGCCATGTCAGATGAATGGAGGATGTATTTGGCAAGGAAGGCTTTCTCCTTGGTGAGTAGCTATGATGCTCATATTGCAGAATACTTCAGCTCGCTGCTTGATAAAAGCGGTTCCCCTCAGCAGGGATTGCACCTTAACTGCGAAAATCAAGTTCATCTTCGATATGGCGAGAATCCACACCAAGAAGCTGCTTTCTATCCTGCCGACAACAACGGAATAGAAGTTATACATGGGAAAGAGCTTTCTTACAACAATTATTTGGATATTGATGCAGCCCTGCGGGGAATTGCCCTATACTCCCAGCCAACGACAATAATAATCAAGCACACCAATCCTTGCGGTATTGGCAGTGGGGATGATTTGGCTGCTGCATATCAGAGAGCTTTTTCCACAGATACCATCTCGCCTTATGGGGGGATAGTGGTGGTGAACCGTATGCTGGATTTGGTTACGGCAAGGTTAATAAACAGCATCTTCACAGAAATCATCATTGCTCCCGGTTATGAAGATGAAGTCCTTGATTTGCTTAGAAAGAAGAAGGATAGACGCTTGCTTTGCTATAGACAGGATGTAACAAAGTTAAGACCTATTCCTTGGGAGCTGAGATCTCTTACTCTGGGATACCTGCAACAAGATTGGGATGAGATGTCGAATCTATCAACCGACTGGCAAGTTGTTACCGAAAGGAAGCCCTCAGTAGCTGAGAGGCAGGCCATGGAATTTGGCTGGAAAGCAGTGGCACAGATTAAGTCCAATGCTATTGCCCTAACCAACAATACTACCGTGTTCGGGCTTGGTATGGGACAGACATCCCGTATAGATTCCACGGATATTGCCGTACGTAAAGCACAGAAGTTTGGGCATAATCTTCATGGTGCCATCTGCGCCTCAGATGGGTTCTTCCCCTTCAGGGATTCCATCGAAGAAGTTGCCAAGCATGGGATTAAAGCAATCATTCAGCCCGGGGGCTCCAAGGGTGATGAAGAGTGCATAACAGCATGCAATGAGTTGGGGATAGCTATGGTGTTTACAGGTAAGAGGCACTTCCGGCACTAAAATGTTTGACAGAAAAGCAGAGCTCAGAAAGATGGCGATAACTTATGCGGAGATGTGTCCGAGCTGGTTGAAGGAGCACGATTGGAAATCGTGTATATGTGCAAAACGCGTATCTAGGGTTCGAATCCCTACATCTCCGCCACTTCAATCCTTTCCCGAGGCTCTTGTTTGTGTAATTCAAGGAGTTTCTCATGAAAAAGAATAAACCTTTCCTCATTGGATGCGTTGTTTTTCCTGTCGTTCTTGTTATCTGCTTCATGATTGGTTTTTTCAGCAGTATGATGAGCGATAAGGGGCTTATCCCCAAATCTATCCCAGACAATGCGTGGTTACGCATAAATATCAGCGGTGTTGTCGCAGACTACAATGAGATGGAACCTGTTAAATGGCTCAATTCCGAAACGAATAGTGCGGATGAGTTGGTGGCTAAAATCCATTCTGCTTCAACAGACTCCCGCATAAAGGGAATATTGTTGGAGCCCGGAGTGATGCAAATCGGGTATCCAAGTCTTAATGAAATTGGCTTGGCTCTCACTGCCTTTAAGAAGACGGGTAAGCCTGTTGTTGCTCATGCCGAATATTTCTCTCAAGGTGCATATCTTCTTACGTCCCATGCAAATGATATATATATGGAACCATCTGCCTCAGCGGGGCTTATCCTTGAGGGTGTATCTACCAATCTGATGTTCTACAAAGAGTTGTTCGATAAGCTTGGCATCAAGATGCACATCATGCAATCCGGTGAATTCAAAGGTGCGGGTGAACCATATTCCCAGACTTCTCTCAGTAATGGCACAAGAGATAACATTGATGCTGTGCTTAAAGACCGTTATTCGATCCTTCTGCGCGATATTGCCGCAAGGCGAAAGCTGAACATTGAAGATGTACGCAAGATATTTGAGACTCGTGAAGACTATTTCCTAAGTGCCAAGGCTGCCAAGGACCTTAAGCTGATTGATTTCCCCATGAGTCGCATGGATATGCTTGAAAAACTGAAGTTGGATAGCGACAACCTTGTTAATATTGCCGACTACACTGCTCAGGGACTCAAACAAGCCGAGGATAAAGTTGCTGTGGTATATTTGAGCGGTCAGATTAGCCCCCAAGTATCAAATGACTTCAATACCAGCACCATCAGTTCTGCCAAAGTGAAAAAAATCATTGAGGACATAAAGGATGACAAGAGCATTAAAGCCGTTGTGCTTCGTATCAACAGCCCCGGTGGCAGTGCCTTGGAATCAGAAAAGATATATCAACAGCTTATGAAGCTGCGCAAGGACATGCCTATAGTCATTTCTATGGGCAGTGTTGCTGCATCCGGAGGCTACTATATCTCCTGCGCTTCGGATTATATAATGGCAGACGAAACCACTATTACAGGCTCTATCGGCGTAATCATGATGATCCCGGAGACAGAAGGCTTAGGGAAAAAGCTAGGGTTGCGCACTCAGACCCTGAAGCACGGTAAGTTCGCCGGAGCTTTTAACCAGTTCCAAGCTTATGATCCTATCTTGCTTGCTTCGCTTAAGCGGAGTTCCACAGCCACATACGATGAGTTTAAAGCCCGCGTAATCACCGCTCGCAAGTACGAACCAGGAACCATCGACTCTGTAGCAGAAGGTAGAGTATTCAGTGCTGCTAAAGCCAAACAGCTTCGCCTCATCGACGAGATCGGCAATCTTGATGCAGCAATCGCCAAGGCTGCGAGTATGGTGAATCTTAAGAGCTACAGTTCTGTAAGCCTACCCACAAAAACTAGTTTATTCGAAGCTCTTAAGAACTCAGACTTCATGAATTTGAGGCAGTCACTTCGTATTAATACCGATCCTGCTGCCCTACTTGAGCGCAATTTGCGCCAAATACCTGCCACCGGTGAGTGGCAATACTTACTCCCTTATAAATTGGATTAACATGAAAAAAGACACTTTTAACACCGAAATCATTGTGAATGTGCACCCCTTGGAAAAGAGGGTTGCAGTTCTGGAAGACAACCGCTTGGTTGAGCTTTTTGTGGAACGCCGCGACAAGCAGAACCCGGTTGGCAACATTTACAAAGGCATTGTGAAGGATGTGCTCCCAGGTATGGGTGCGGCTTTCATTGAAATTGGACTAGAGCGAACCGCTTTCCTGCATTACAGCGATATTGTGATGGACTTTCTGGATGTGTTCGAAAGCGAGAAACCCAGAGTTAAAACCAATCCTGCGGACTCCTCTCAGATTGGAAAGTTGCTGAAACCGGGACAAGAGATTGTAGTTCAGGTACACAAGGGTCCCATTGGTTCTAAGGGTGCCCGACTCACAGGACAGATATCCATCCCCGGTAAGTATCTGGTGCTTTTCCCCAACAAGAACAAGATCGCCATCTCTCGTAAAATATACTCCCAATCGGAACGTACCCGCATCCGCAACATCCTTAGCGCAATTAAAGACCCTTCTTACGGTTTAATTGTCCGTACAGAAGCAGAAGGTTGTGATGAGGAGGACTTTCGTAACGAGTACAAAGCTTTGGCAAAAACCTGGCGTTTGATTGATAAGCAGCTTAAGTATGCCAAGCCTCCCGTCTGCGTGTTCGAAGAGAATGCCCTTGAAAACTACCTTATTCGTGATCTTTTCGGCGACCATGTGGATAGATTGGTGATAGATGACAAAGCATTTGCCAAGAGCATAGTATCTCAACTTGAAGAGATATCGCCCGATTTGATTGAGAATGTGGAAGTTTATAAAGAGGATTCCCCCATCTTCGACGCATGGGCAATAGAAAAGAAGATTGAGACCACTCTGCACAGCCGTATTTACCTCCCAAGTGGCGGAAACCTGAAGATTGAACAAACCGAGGCATTGGTTGCCATCGATATCAACACCGGTAGCTTCACGGGTAAGACTCATTATGATGAAACAGTACGAAAGACCAATATCGAAGCTGCGGCAGAAGTTGCCCGTCAGATCCGGCTGCGTGACCTTTCGGGCGTGATTATCATTGACTTTATTGACATGGTGGATGAACGTCATAAATCCGAAGTATTAGAAACCCTTAAAAAGGGATTACGCAGAGACAGGGCAAAGAATAAGGTATATTCCTTCACCGAGCTAGGATTGGTGGAGGTTACCCGTAAGCGCATGCGTAGCACTCTTATTGCCAATTTCTCCGATCCTTGCCCCTTCTGTAACGGTAGTGGCAGAGTTATCAGCAAGGATGCAGTAACCATGCGTATCTATCGCTGGTTGGGACGCAGCGAGTATTTTATCAAGGATAAAACTCTGCGTATCGCGGTTAACCCTGATCTTCTTAGCCACATTCGCCAGCATAATGAAGACTTCATCACTTACAAAGACCAGATCGAGTTTGTGTCAGACCCATCAATTCGCATCGATCAGTTCAAGGTATATCGTCTTCCCGGGATGGAAGACATCACCTCCAAGTTTGCCTGATACTGGCTAATAGCATATATTGAAAAGACCCGGTTTTGTAACCGGGTCTTTTGTTTCTAATAGATTATTGCTTATTTCTGGATTATAACACGGCGAATAGAATTCTCACTTCCAGCAAGCATCTTGATAAAATAGATGCCTGAAGGGCAAGCAACACCGTTTGCATCGTTGCCATTCCACAAGGTTTTCCATGAACCTTCCGGCTTGTAGCCTTCGGTGAAGCTGTTAACAAGCTGACCGCGAGCATTGAATACCTGGAACTTCACATCTGCACCTTTCAAAACCTGATAACTGATTACAGTATAAGGTGTGATGGGATTGGGGTAAATCGACTTGATTCCCGTTACAGGGGTGATGGCAGGTGCTTGAGGTTGATCCGTCTGTTGAGTATAGTTCACAGTAATGGGACCATGGAACACAGAGGAACCATCAAGTTCTGCAATCTGTAACCAATAGTAGTACACACCATCATTTTGAAGGGTGTTATCAATATGGCTGTATTGGTGCTGTCCCGAAGTGTTGGTGGGTTCAATCATGGAGGTGATGAGTGCTGCCTGGGAAGCATCTTCGCTCAAACCACGATAGATGTAGAACCCGGATAACCCGGTCTCGGTTTGTGTTGTCCACTGAACATTAACGAAGTTTTGTGCATCCAAAGTTGCAGCAAAGGTGGAAAGCTCCACAGGAAGAGGTTCTTCTTCGTAGTCAAGGATGATAGGTAAGTTTTCCTTACCGCCGCTGAACGGGACATTGGAGAACACCACGTTTCCCGGTCCATCAACGGGGAAAACATCAGCATTATGCCATGCACCTGTGTAGTAGATATATCCCCACCAAGTACCAGCTCCGACAGGAATGGTAACTGTTTGGGAACCAAACACAGGATAGGTGGCAAAGAACGCATCCATTGTCGGGTCTGTGATAACCAAGCCACCGGGAAGGTCTAATGCTCCGATCACAGTCTCAGTATCCTCAGGAGTAATAACCAGAACCGCTGAACCAGTGAACTCAAGTTCTTGCCCGGCACTGATGTTTGCAACTGTTACACTCTCAGGTGCCCAAGAATAGCCCGGAATCACCACCGTGTAAACTGCTGTGGTTCCTGCTTCCTGCAGGAAGGTATGCGGAGTTGTAAAACCAGTATCTACACCACCGATAGTGATGCTTGCACCAGTAGGAGTGGATTCTACGCTAACTTCATAACCGCTAACCACGCTGTTGCCACTGATGAACACCCAAGTGTCGTAGGCACTGTCAGAAAAATCTGCAACGGCAAGCTTGATATGGTTAACCACATTAGGGGTAACCGTAGCGTTAAGGGTGATGGGAACAGTAAAACCATCGCACTCAATATCGTATGTACCTGGAGCCGGGTAGTTACTAATGTAATAGGCTTGGTTTACATTCTGGTTAATGGTTCCTATGGAGATGGGGGTGCTGGTCTCGGGGATAAGGGCAATATTGACGCCATTGAGAAAGAACCCAAAACCATCAGCATAGTTTACATATTCCTCATATTCCTCAGAGCCCATAACGAAAGTGAATTGGAAGTTTGCTGTAGTGGGGATAAAATCAAACTCCAAAATGCATGCATCATTGGTTGTGCCATCAACTAATGCGGTGATATCTGCATCACCCGATAATCCGTTATCAGCAGAGGTATTATCACCATCATTAGGTCCCAAGGCGTTCAATGCGGCTCCGCTGCTTAGGATAATCCCTTCACTAATTCCGATACCGGCAGCAGTTCCACCGGTGAAAGTTCCGGCAGCAACATCTGCCCCGGTGTAAACGATGTTCGAAGTGGTCAGTCCACCCCCCAGTATGTTGTCAACCAGGTTTGCGGCTGTAACACCACCTGTCATGTCCGTTACAGAAATTGTAGCCTTGCTACCGCTCTTAGGCAGAGGTCTGTTTGATACTTCCCTCGTTAAAGAAAATAACACAGTCTGTGCCAAGATTAGTATCAATACTACTGTACACACACGCTTCAAGTTCATATGAACCTCCTATTGTTAATCTGGTTTCATTCTTACAGCAGTTTGCAACTTGTCAACAAATATTTTCATATTTGAAATGGCACTGTCCCCTTCTTGTTGCATTTCTGCAATGCTCTTAAAATAATAAAGAAAGAATGGAGGAGGGTATCGGCAAATTGATTGACAATTTCGCTGAGTCTTATAAAGCTTGGTTTATGATGAAGAGACTGATGTTGCTAATTATCCTGGCTTCCCTATTCTGCCAACGAACTTGGGCAGAGAGTGCATCATACGCTAAGGTGCAAAAACTTCTAGCCAAAGCCGAGACACAACTTGGCAGCTCCATGGACAAGGCAGTTGAATATGCCAGCGAAGCCTTGTTATTGGCGCAATACCACAATCTTCCTCTCCAAACGGCACAAGCTCAGTTATATCTTGCCAAAGGATATCATCAAGCAGGGGTTTACGACCAAGCTTTAAAGCGTTGCCAACAGGCTCTGAAAGGATTCGAAGCCCTGGGCAATGATAAAGGCATTGCCGATGCCTACGAACAGATGGGTAATATCTATTGGCGCTTGGAACGAGAGGATCAGGTGAAAGAATGCTTTGCCAAGTCCCTTGCTATTCGCCGTAAACTAAAGGACCCGGCAGGTTTAGCGGATGCCTTGAACAATGCGGGAATTGTCCAGTTACATTACCTTAATAATCCTGATCTCGCTCTGAAGTATTATCAGGAAGCCTTGGCTAAAAGCAGTGCTGCCGATCACAAGGCAGGCATGGCGCACTCACTAAACAACATTGGCAATTACTATCTGATGCAGGATGATGTGCAGCAATCTCTGGACTACAACACCCAAAGCCTGCGACTATACACTGCATTAGGCGATACAAACCGCATGGCAATCAACACCCTTATCGTGGGTTATCTGCATCAGCTTATAGGCAACCCCAAAAAAGCTGAAGAGCTATACTTCCTCTCCATCCGGCTGGCAAGAAGAACCCAGGCTGCGGCGGTGGTGCGCGATGCCAATCTGAACCTCTCCGCCCTTTACGAAGCACAAGGCAGAGAACTGCTGCATCTGAAGTATTACAAAGAATATGCCGTGCTTGCCGATAGTATCCTAAGTGTGGAAACCAACCGCAATCTGGCAAACCTCCAAACCCAGCACGAAGTGGAAAAGCGTGAATTGGAGAACAGGATACTCCGCCTGAACATCCAAAAACAACGGATATTCCTTGCTTCACTGCTGCTCTTTTCCTTGCTTGTGGTTATAGGATTGGGCATCATCAACCGTGAGCGCAAGAGATCGGAAAAGCTATTGCTAAACATCCTGCCCCGCAAGGTGGCACAAGAGCTTAAATCACGGGGATACAGCATCCCACAAACCTTTAATGGGGTTAGTGTGCTGTTCTCGGACTTCGTGGATTTCACCCGCATCTCTTCGAGCATGGAGCCGGAGGAGTTAATCAACAAGCTCACCTTGCTATTCACCTCTTTCGACGACCTGTGTGAAGCTAATGGCTGTGAGCGGATAAAAACCATTGGTGATGCCTATTTGGCAGTATGTGGACTTCCCCAAGCATATCCTGACCACGCTCAAAGGCTTTTGCAAGTAGCAATAGGGATGTTGGAAGCCGTGGAGTGTTTCAACCAAAGTTCCGAAACCGCATGGCAGATACGCATCGGTTTGCATAGCGGTACTGTGGTAGGAGGTATAGTGGGAAAAAAGAAGTATATCTACGATGTGTTCGGCGATGCCATCAACACCGCCAGCAGAATGGAATCGCACAGTACCCCCATGCGCATCAATGTGTCAGAGGAGTTCTATAAGCTTATCGACCATAAGCAGCAGTTTGAGCCCCGTGGAGAAACTGAAGTAAAAGGCAAAGGACTCATGAGTATGTACTTCTGGAAGGGTTAATCACCTCTTTCTGTGAAATGCTCTGAGTATCATTCCCACCCCTTGTTTGCTTGTTCCTCCTGCTTACCCGTGTTGTTCCGATGCCACATCAGCACCTCGTAATTCCGAGGTGATTCTCTCATCCCACCCGGGAGTCACGAGGGAGTCACCTGAGAATGATGAGACATTGTTCCATGAGCAGCTAATCTGGGGATAATGAGGAGTAAAAGAGATAGCAAGGAAGCTTATGTCCCTTGCTATCATTGCTCAATAATTTAACCTAAAGCTGGGTGAGAGCTTGGTCTTGTGATGTCCATTTGCCCAGAGTGCCTACCCTCTTATCAGTTTGCGGTAGGTTATCCGCTTAGGAACCAGTTCGGATATGCCTAAACGCTTCAGCTTGTCCTCTTCGTAGTCGCTAAAGTTACCTTCATACCACACGGCATTGCTGTCACCTTCAAAGGCAAGAATGTGGGTGCAAACCCTATCCAGAAAGAATCGGTCGTGGCTAATCACAACCGCACAGCCGGCGAAATCCAGCAGGGCTTCTTCCAGCGCATGGATGGTGTAAACATCCAGGTCGTTCGTAGGTTCGTCCAGCAGCAGCACATTACCGCCAACCTGCAGAGTAAGCGCAAGGTAAGCACGGTTCTTTTCTCCACCGCTGAGGATGTTTATAGGCTTCATGTGCTCTTTGGAGCTGAAGTTGAATTTGCTGATGTATTCGCGCACATTCATCTCCCTATCCCCCACCTTCATCACATCTCTGCCATCGCCGATAAGCTCCAACAAGGTTTTGCTCTGTTCCATCACCCGTGCTTGGTCCACATAAGAGAGCCTAACGGTGTCGCCAAGCTCAAAGCTGCCTTTATCGGGGTTCAATTTACCCGTAATCATGTTGAACAGCGTGGTTTTACCGGCTCCGTTCGCCCCGATAACCCCAATGATGCCACCTGCAGGGAGATCGAAACTGAGGTCCTCATACAGCAGTTTGTCGTCATAACCTTTGCTAACCCCAATGGCTTTAATCACTTTGTCACCCAAGCGAGGACCCTTGGGGATGATGATTTGGTCGGTAGCATTATCCCGCTTGTATTCTTCGGAAGCCATTTTGTCGTAATTCGCAATTCTTGCCTTGCTCTTTGCCTGGCGTGCCTTGGGACTGCTGCGAATCCAATCCAGTTCCTCAGCCAGTGCTTTCTGGCGTTTGCTTTCGGTTTTGGCTTCGTTGGCAAGGGCATTCTGCTTCTGCTCCAGCCACGAGGAATAGTTACCTTTGAAGGGTATGCCTTCGCCTCTGTCCAGTTCCAGAATCCACTGTGCCACATTATCCAGGAAATATCTATCGTGAGTAACGGCGATAACTGTGCCTTTATACTTCTGCAAATGGTGCTCCAGCCACAAGATAAGCTCTGCGTCCAGATGGTTGGTAGGTTCGTCTAGCAGCAGGATATCCGGCTCTTGCAACAGCAACCTGCAAAGTGCCACTCTGCGGCGTTCACCCCCGGAGATAACGCTTACCTTGAGGTGTCCCGGAGGGCAGCGTAGAGCATCCATTGCCTGTTCCAAGCGGCTATCCAAGTCCCAGGCGTTGCATGCGTCCAGCTTTTCCTGCACCTTGCCTTGTTCCTCTAAAAGCTTGTTCATGGCATCATCGTCCATCGGCTCTATGAATTTCATGTTTATCTCTTCGTATTTGGCAAGCAGGCTCATGGCTTCGGTTACACCTTCCTGTACCACTTCCAGCACGGTTTTATCGTCATTAACCAAGGGGTCTTGTTCCAGATAGCCGATGGTGTAGCCTTTGGTCATCGCCACTTCGCCGATATAGTCTTTATCCAAGCCAGCCATGATCTTTAGCAGGGTGCTTTTACCGGAGCCGTTCAAACCGACAACCCCAATCTTGGCACCATAGTAGTAGCCCAGATAGATGTCCTTTAGTATCTGGCGGTTGCCGTCCACCACCTTGCCAATGCCGCTCATGGTGTATATAACTTTGTTTTCTTCCATTGTAATCCTCAGTAAGCTAATTTAGTTCAGCTCTTTCCCGAGGGGGCAATGGTGTCAAGCTTTGTTTGTCAGGGACGGAAGAGGTAGATGAGGAAGGGGATGTAGAAGAGGGCGATGAAGATGGAGATGGATACACAGGTGGCGGCAAACTCCTTGTCCATGTTCTCCAGATTGGCAAAGATGAGGGTGTTAAAGCCAATGGGCAGGGCAGAATTGACGATGATAACCGTGCGGGTTAAGCCCTGTAAACCGAGCATAGTTGCCAGAACGTAACCGATACCCAAGCCCAGTACCATGCGGATGCTTACGGCGATGAGTGCCTTGCCGAGGTTGTTCAGCTTAGGCTCGAAGTATAAACCCAGGGCTATCATCACCAGCGGGACGGTTGGCTGTCCGATAAGATTGAGGAAGTTGTATGCCAAAGGTGGCAAGCCCACTCCGCCAAACTTCCAGCCGAAGGCAATAAGCATTGCCCAAAGGGGTGGGAGACGAAGGAACTTCTTCCAATCGATCTTGTCTGTGTGCGAGTTCTCCCCGTATTTGATGGCGTTATAGTATGTGAAAGTGAATATCATAAAGGTGTTGCCGATATCGAAAAGAGTGGCGCGTGCCAAGCCTTCATTACCAAAGGCTGCGGCATAAAAGGGAAGTGAGTAAGCAGTGTTCAGGATCATGGTGCCCACCAGGAAGCTGCCGAACATGGTGCGAGGCATGTGTAGGCGTTTGCCCACAAAGCTGGAGATGAAAAACATACACATCACCACAACCATCGCCAGGAAGGGGATATATATCATATCCGCTACCAGCTTAACATTGGAGATGGCGATAATGGTGAGTGCAGGTAAGGAGACGGTTAGCACCAGCCGGAGCAGTACCGAGGCATCCTCTTTGCTAAGCAGCTTTAGTTGTTTGAAGGCGATGCCGGCAAAGAAGGATAGGATGAGTGGGATAATCTTTTCTACAAAGGGGTTCACTTGGCGGTTCCGGGTTTATGGAAGCTGCTGTATAACAAATCCATTAAGCTTAGTAAATTGTGGTTATAGGCTTCTGCTTTCTTGGTTCTTGCCAAAGCCTTTTGCTGCCAACAGGGATGTTTCTCCAAGGCTTGCGCCAGCTGCCACTTGTGACGATAGCTGGTGCCGTTCAAGGCTTCAAGGGTTTGTAACTGAGCTGCAGTAAACTTCATTCTATGCTGTTGAAGCTTGGAGCTATCTACAGTCATAGGGAAGATTTCAGTGGTAGCAAGGATATCCAGAAGCTGTTCTTTGTCGAAGTTGCTTTGAGCTTTCAGCTCTTTG
>CALDSN010000076.1 GCA_937924555.1 uncultured bacterium
AGGTCATTCTTAGGTGACTCCCTCGTGACTCCCGGGTGGGATGAGGGAATCACCTGGGAATTATGATGCAATGGCGAGCCAATGTAACAAGGGAGCATACCTAAATAAGTAGAAAATCATTTTGTCTGTATAGAGGAAGGGATAGTTTGGAAGCACAAGCAAATGTAAGTGGTTGATAAATATGCTTTGACAAAAAGCGCCTATGCAAAATCTTTGTAAGACTTGCCCATATTGGGTGGATGAGATAATTGTATCTAACTGAAATGCTGTAAATTGCATATTATGCAAGGAGCTATGTTTCAGTTGTGATGTTGGTGTTTATTAACGAAGGAAGAACGAAAGAGAAGAAAGTGTTTTCGAAGCTAAAGATAATTACTGGAAATGCAAATCGTCCCTTGGCAGAGGAAGTAGCCCGTCATGCGGGTATCCCTCTGGGAGATATTGATTTATTCAAGTTCTCCAATGACGAATCCTTTGTTAAGATAAATGATAACGTACGTGGTGCGGATGTGTTTATCATCCAGCCCACGGCATATCCTGTGAACGACAATCTGATGGATTTGTTGATCATTATTGATGCACTGAAGCGTGCATCAGCGCAGCGGATAAATTGCGTTATCCCATATTATGCCTATGCCCGTTCGGATAAGAAAGATCAACCCAGGGTGCCGATTACGGCAAAGTTGGTGGCGGATTTGATTACCGTTGCCGGAGCAGACCGGGTTATAACCGTGGACTTGCATGCAGAGCAGATTCAAGGTTTCTTTAACATTCCGGTGGATCACCTGTTTGCCATACCAAGTTTTGCGCGTTACTTCCGCAGCATTATGCAGATGGAAGATATCGTGGTGGTGTCCCCTGATTCCGGCGGAGCAAACCGTGCCCGAGCTTTGGCGAAACGGCTTAACTGCTCGCTTGCCATTGGTGATAAGCGCCGTAGCGGAAACGATGATAAAAGCGAATTGCTAAACATCATTGGTGATGTTAAAGGCAAGACAGCCATACTCTTCGACGATATTATTGATACCGGCGGAAGTTTGATTAAAGTTGCCGCAGCCTTGGAGAAACAGGGTGTCAAGCGTGTTTTTGCTGCTTGTACCCATGGAGTGTTGAGCGGTAATGCCATTGCCAATCTGGAGGCATCGCCGATTGAGAAGCTGTTTATCACGAATACCATAGCCCTATCGGAAGAGAAGAAAGCCTGTGCCAAGATAGTTCAGCTATCCATAGCGGAGATGCTGGCGATAGCGATAAAGAAGATTCATATCGAAGAGTCGATAAGTATATTATTCAGATAGTATAAAGAGATGGAGGAATAAATGATATTTACTCTTACTG
>CALDSN010000077.1 GCA_937924555.1 uncultured bacterium
CGACCACCGAGATCTACACTCTTTCCCTACACGACGCTCTTCCGATCTATTATGTCCCATACACCGGTACGGTATATTTTAACGATATGAGAGTTATAAATCCATATCAAGATCTTGGGGTAGCAAGCAGGCTAAGCTTCAGCACAAACTTTGCTGATGTTGCCACCCTTAATGTAGATTACGAGGATAAAAGCGAGAATTTCAATCCTGTTATCCAGCGGGGTAGAGCTAATTCATACACAGAAACTCAAGCCCTCAATATAACCAATAAGCTGTTCCTAAATAAATTCCTGCCATCAAGTTGGAATTTGGATATGCCTCTCTCTCTTGCACGAAACTACTCCCTGGGGATACCAAGATACAGGGCTAATTCTGATTTGCTCCGAAGCAATATCACCGACCCCAAAGAACGAGATAGAGAAAAGACCGAGAATCTCACTTACAGTGCAGATTTCGGAATAAGCCAAAAGTCAGCCCCTTCTAACAAGATCTTGCTATACACCCTTTATCGAACTTCTTTAAGCGCTCGTTATGAAAGCTCATTACGCTATGCTCCCACTACGGTAGATACCACTCTAAGTTACCGTGGGACACTGAACTACAATCTTAATCTCCCCGCGGAATCAACCAGCTTTGCTCTCTTTCGCAGTTACCGTTTGGGCTACCTGCCAAACACTTTTACCAACAGCTTTACCTTTAACAATACCGCACCCAAAGGCTGGAACTGGGAAAAACGAGCCGAAACCTATGATTGGTATCCCAGGGCTCAGACACTAGCATCAAGGTTGCTAACAACTGATAATAATATCAGTTGGGCTCTGTTAAGTGACCTAACCCTATCAGCTCGTTTCAACACGAAACGTGATTTATTACAAAAGAAATACTGGCAGAAACTTAATATAGGCAAAATGAGCGAGTTTGTTCAGGACTTGGGTGCAAACTTCACCCCAAACTACATCCCGCAGATAATGACCCTTAATGCAGGTTTAACGGCTAGATTTGCCGATACACAACGTAAATACTATGAAACTTCATCCGGAACACAGGTTGAGGTTTTCCAAAGCGATGGCAACTCGAACAGAGGTATCAGACTTAGTGCTAGCTTACAGAACTCTTCGTTACTGGGTTCCTGGGCACAGAAACTCAAGAGCAGATCCGAAGGAAAAGTCCAGACTCCACAGGCAACCTCATCTACCACACCCCAATCTCTGGATAATCTCAATCCCGAAGAGATAGAGAAGTTACGTGGGATGTTATCCGAAGATGAGTTTAAGCAGCTAGAACTAAATTCGAGCAAGAGTACTAAACCCCGTTCAGAGATTGCTGAAACAAAACCCGAGCCTAAAGACTCTAAACCTGAAGAGATTGACAAGGAAGCCCCTAAGGAGAATAAACCAGATCCGGAAGAGATTGGCAAGGAAGAGAAGATCAGTAGTGAGCCACTTGATAAGCCCACTGATGGTGTCGATAAGCCAAGGGAAACGGATGACTCTACTACTCAGGACGTGGTTAAACCAGTTAAGCCTCCAAAACCAAACTATGGTATGGCTTTTAACATCGTAAACACCCTTTCCAAGTTAAAGAACATCACAGCCTCATATCAGAACGGGTACGTAATGAACTACGTCCGTAAAACCAATTCTCTTCCCTTTGCCTTCCAGCTTGGGTTACCACATTCAGTTCCTGCCGGCTTTCTTGACTCCACTTCGGATGATAACACGATAACCTTTGGTTCCGGTATCACAATCTCTCGCAACATCGACAGTGTTATTAGCTACTCTTACACAACTAACACTCGCCTTGCCAGTGCCAGTAATCAAAGTATTGGTTATACTTTCCCAGATGTAACATTGACCTTCATGAATTTCGAATCTATTGTTGGTTTGGATAAATACCTTTCTGGAACCAGACTAAACACCGGTTTCCAGAACACTGTACGGCAAAATGGAGATATCAACTGGGTTAAGCCAAAGCAGGAAACATACACCACAGCCTTTAATCCTGTTCTTGGTTTCAGCGGTAGTATTATGAAAGTAATCAACACCAACCTCAGCTATTCTATCTCCAAATCAGAGAATATCACTGACATGGATAGCTATCAAATCATCAAGACCACTAACAACACATCCATGAATGGCAATATCTCATATAGCTTCCGTGCCGGCAGAGGCTTCACTATCCCATTTACCAAGCGCAAGATACATATTAACAACGAGCTCAGCTCAAGTCTTGGCTTAGTATATGACAAAAGTTACGATGAAACACAGGGCAGAGAAGCAACTCAAGTGGACAGAAGCACCACCAGACTTGCCATAACTCCTGGAGCAACCTACCAGTTTGACCAAAACATCCGTGGTGGTCTAACCAGCAGTTATGAAGTCACAACGGATAAGAAACGCGATGACGCAACCAATACATTCAGCTTAGGCATCTGGGTGGAAGTGAATCTATAATTTTATACTGCCAATCTCCTTGAAAAGCAACCGTTAATTGCGCTTTGAAGCAATTAGCTTGACAGCTAACTGTATCTTACTTTCTGTTGAATTAATGATTAGGAGGATATATGAAAATATCCGCAATATTGTATGCATGTGTCATCATCGCATTCTTTATGCCGTTCTTTATGGTCAGTTGTGAAAAGACTGAACTGATGACTATTGATGGAATCCAACTGGTTATCGGCGGGGAATCTCAGCTCAAAATCGACAACCTTTTCTCTATGAAAGACAGCACAGAAAAACCTAAGCCGCAGAAGATCAAAGCGCATCCATTAGCTATGGCTGCTATTGCCTTGGCAGCTATTGCTCTGATCGTAGCTTTACTTATCCCCCGTAAGCTATATTACATTCCCATCGTGCTAAGTGTGGGTGGCATCTTGTGTCTGCATCTATTGAAGAATGGCATGGTTGCTGCGCTTGCAAAGTCCGACACCGGGCTGGGTTCTGCGTTAGACCTCACTAAAATCCTGAGGGTAACTCCCCAATATGGCTTTTGGATGGCAGATGTAGCTTTCTTGGGAGGAGCGGTTAGTTCTCTGCTCACAGGATTGAAGCTTAGTAAGGAATCTCAAGCAGAACCATTCCTCACCAGTGATGTTTTAGAGCTTAGTCCTGATGAAGCAATTGCTCCCATTTTCGAAGAGGAGGACGTTCTTCTTCATGACTACACCAGTTCTGTGCAACAATCTGACGATGATATAAAAGATCCTGAGCCTGATACCCCCGAAGAAGATACTCCCGATCCTAAAGCGTAGAAAATATCACCATGGTTGAAGCCACCAAAGAACTGCGTTGGATAAGGATCCTGCTGACGATAATCGCCATACCCATTATCGTCATCATCCTCAAGACATTAAAGGATATCTTTATCCCGCTGATCTTTGCCATCTTCCTAACCTTTCTATTTGCCCCGCTAACGTCTTATCTTAAGAAGCGGCATATACCTTTATGGCTTATCATACTTATAACCCTGTGCATCATCGCAGGGATGTTTGCTTTGGTAGTTCTGGTGTTATATGCCGCTTCAAACAGCTTGATTTCCGGGCTACCCAAATATCAAGTTCAATTCCAGCAGTTCATACTTGATAGCAGCTCTTTCTTCCAGGATTTATCCAATCGTTGGGATATAGCGTCCAAAAGCTTCCCGCTTATCGACCTAAACTCTCTGTTCTCCGGGTCTAGCTTTTCCGTTACAGAGGCGATACGGAGCATCATGAACAGCTTGATGTCCGTGCTCTGGAACCTCTTTCTTATTCTAATCTTCATGGTATTTATGCTGCTGGAGAGTGGAACTCTTGGTTCCAGACTAACCAAGGCTATGGGCACAGATAGCAAGGATAAAACCCTGCAGAGCTTCCGCGCCATCCAGAAGCAAATCCAGAATTACTTAACCGTTAAGAGCTTTATCAGCTTTATCACCGCCTTGGTTGGCATGCTGTTAATGTTGGTTTATGGTATTGATTTTGTCCTGGTCTGCGGCATTTTGCTTTTTGCACTCAATTTTATCCCCAATATCGGCTCCATCTTTGCCTCAGCCATTCCTATCGTAATCCTTTATATGCAATATGGATTCTGCTACCAACTCGTGCTATTCAGTATGTTGATCATCGCCACGCAGATGTTCTTTGGCAACATCTTAGAGCCCAAGATGCAAGGGGCAAAGCTTGATTTAACCCCTATTGTGGTGCTAATCTCCCTTATCTTCTGGGGTTGGTTATGGGGATTTGTGGGTTTACTTATCTGCGTCCCGTTAACCTCAGCGATAAACATCATTCTGAAGCAGATAGACCCCGATAACATTGTCTCTGCCTTCCTCAGTAGTTGATGCTTATCCCCTACCCTCTTGCTGATTTCCAAGATATTGAACTAGGTTTAATACTTGCCCGTGCCTACACTCCCGGAGGTATTCCTATTCATACCTTCAATGCCTTCATACCCCAAGCCTCTTATGTCTCCCTTGGTGCCAGCAACAAAGAGGAAACCAGCACTTTTATTGAAGCTTGCCAAAATGATGGTGTCGCTATCTTCAAACGGCAGAGTGGCGGTGAGGCTGTTTTTCTCTCCCCCAATTGTGCCATTTATTCACATATTCTTGTATGCGATAAGTTGCCCAAATCATCTGACTATTTTAACGATAATCTAAATCTTGTGCAACGTTCGTTGGAAGCTTTAGACGTAACAGCGGTGGAACGAAAGGGTATTTCTGATTTGTGTATTGCCGGGAAAAAGATACTCGGCTGCGCTATTTACCGCAGGCAGAACTTCCTTATGTACCAAGCTGTTATCAATGTATGCGAAGATCCATTGCTGATTCAAAGGTACCTAAAAAGCCCTCAACGAGAACCCGATTATCGCCAACAACGTTCCCATGCAGACTTTGTTACTTCTTTGCGACGAGAGGGCTTCAATATCACTCCACTGCAGCTTGTTCAATCTTTGACTCGTCAATTTTCAGACAAATTCTAAGCTTTTTGCAGTATTCCCCCATGTCTAACCCTTGAGATTAACAGGGTATAATTACGGACTCATTGCGGAGTTTGTCCGTAGTAAGTCCGCAATAATACTGTAATGTAATCAGGCGCGTATTGGAGATAGTTTAGCTTTTACCTGTGGGAAGATAATGTCCTTAGAGTATCGGTGATTAGCTGTGGACTAATGTTGTTCATGCAGTTGAAATGACCCAAGGGACATTTGTGCCTTCCATGTAAATGGCAGGGTTGACATGGCAGTTCTGCACATAGAACAACAGCTTTGTCGTTAAGGGGTCTGAAACCCAAGCGGGGATGCGTTCCGCCGAAAATAGCTATCTGCGGCAAATTCATGGCAGCCGCAATGTGCATGGGTCCTGTGTCTCCACTAATCACTCCACCATAATGGCTTAGTTCGCTGACTAATTCTTTTAAGGATAGCTTTCCAGCCATATTGCTGCTGTTAACAGTCATCGATGCTATATATTGGCATACAGATAACTCTTTCTTACCGCCAAAGATAGCGAAATGATAATCACTATTAAGGTTAATAAACTCTATCCATTTATCTGAGGGGTAGCACTTTGTACCGTGTGTAGCACCAGGGAACAAGGCAATTCGCTGAAGGTTACCGCTGGTTGGAATAATGCTGAGTCGGGGATATTGCCAAGCTGTGTCGCAGATGCCATTAAGGCTGCTTACATAAGATTCCACTGTGCTATCAATTCTTAGACCTTTGTTCCCTTTCACTATAGCTTTGCGAATGCTACGCTGCTTTTTGTAACGAACCCGGTGTGGTGCTCCGCTGAAAGCAGAAGCTAACATTGATGCCATTTTTACATGCAGATCTATCACAAGGTCGAAACGTAATGCTCTAAGGCTGAGCAAAAAACCCAAAGTTGGACGGAATATCAGCAGCTTAGGTGGATTGGGAAAAAGGGTAGGTAAATCCTTGAATTCGTCCTTCGTCAGGTAATATATCTCTGCTTCCGGATATTTATCTTGTAACAAGCCAAGCACGGGCTGGGTGAGGATTATATCACCCAGCGAGCTTAGCCTGATAACTAATATTTTCATCAAAGAGAGCTGATGATGGAAGGGATATTGGGTATTAAGCTTGGCAACGCTTCAATGTCCTTTCCGCCTGCCATGGCTGAATCTGGACGACCTCCACCCTTACCGCCTAGTAACGAGGCAAGATGCGATACGATCTTCCCAGCTTGATAGCGAGAAGTTAGGTCGCTGCTTACAACGCAAAGGATATTCAGCTTCTCTTCATGAAGGTTAATAAGCAGAGCAATGCCTTTCTGCAACTTGGACTTAAGGATATCGGCACTGAGCTTTAACTCCTCGGATGTGAGCTGACTTTCTTTTAGATACAATGCTGCATCTTTTATCTCAATGGGCTTGCTTAACACTTCGTCCAAAAAGCGATTTAGGGCTTTAGTTTGTAGATCTTTGATCTGGTTCTCCAATTCCTTAGTTTGGCTTAGGATGGCATCAAGCTTGCTCTCCAGGTTGGTCGAATTGGCGTGGAGCTTTTCGGCAATTCTACCCAGACTAACTTGCTGACTGTCAAAATGAGCTTTTGCACTTTTACCAGTCAATGCTTCGATGCGCCTGATACCTGCCGCAGAGGAGCTTTCAGAGATCGGAAGAGCACACGTCTGAACTCCAGTCACGATCAGATCTC
>CALDSN010000078.1 GCA_937924555.1 uncultured bacterium
AGTATATTATTGATACCCATCAAAATTATGACATAATCCTGCACGATAACACACTGCTATACACAGTCTTTAATGAGCCTTATCTGAATGGCTTGCCAACCAGATATCTGGTGTTATACGATCTGATAAGTAAAACAAAAAAAGCCGAACTGACATTAGGATATGGTGAATCAAGTGGCGAGATTACACTTGATGGAGACATTGCATATATATGTAACGATGATGAGGGCTTGTTTGTGGTAGATATAAGCGATGTTGAGCATCCCGTACTACTAAGCCAATTGCAGGAAAACATCAGGTATCAGTGTGCGGTTGCGAATAATGGAAAGCTGTGGGTTGGCTCCGATTACTCCATTCGCTGCTACGAACTCAGACAATCCATAACTCCTGAGTTTATCTATGAGATACCACTCTATATGCAGACGCCGTTCATCCGACCTTATAAGATGCTCATGCTTGAGAACTATCTGTATGCCATTTCTACCAGCGGATATCTTGTTCGCATAAAACTCGGCTTAAGCGGAGCTGAGGAGATAAAGATATATCAAACAAGATATCCCATACCTACCAGTATAGATATTCTGGGGGCAGGATTATTGATTGGCAGTTGCGATGGGTTATCTGTGATAAATGTACAAGACCCTGATGACCTGAAAGAAGTTGCCTATCGGGATGTTGAGCGGGTCGTTGTGGGTACTACGGGGTTTATCATTACTTCTTATGCCATAAATGGTGACCGTATCTATGTGGGACGGGGCAAGAGTTTACAGGTATTGGATGCCAGCCTGGCGAACGCCTTCACCTATGTTCATACCCCCGAGGCAGAGCAAAAGCTGACTATCTACCCCAATCCGGTAAAAAACGAGATGCGCATCATCTGTAAACTTCCCGAAGGTGGAACAGCAACATTGGAGCTGTATAACTTGAGGGGGCAAAAGCTTTTTACCCAAACTTACAACACCATGAATGAGGGCATGAACATGATTAAGTTAGCTGCCAAAGATGAAAGCGGACGCATGCTCAGCAGTGGGATGTACTTCTTAAGGGTAAAACAGGGCGCACATGTGCAGACCGGTAGGGTGTTGATTGTTAAGTAGAGGTAAGCGTTTGAAGTTATTCGAATAAATAGGTTCTATATCTCCTGGAAGAACTACTGTATCATTGCATAATCATTGCATGTTTCATCCGTAATAAACATGCAATGATTATGTAATGATACTTGGATCGCTTACACCATGGATTGTAAAAGATAGCTTCCATGAACATACAAATAAGGTGCGGAGAATATCGCTCCGCACCTTTGTATATGCTTTACAATTGAGCTTGCTTACACGAACTGCTTGATCACAGCTTTGCCGGGGAAGTAAGCAGCTTCACCAAGCTCTTCCTCGATGCGTAGCAATTGGTTATACTTATCCACGCGCTCACTGCGGGAGATAGAGCCGGTTTTTATCTGACCGGAGTTCATGGCAACAGCCAGGTCGGCGATGAAGGTGTCACCCGTTTCACCGCTGCGATGGCTGACCACAGTTGTCCAACCGGCTTTGTGTGCGGTGTTGATGGCATCGATGGTTTCGGTAACGCTGCCGATTTGGTTAAGTTTAATCAGCACGGCATTGGCGGCTTTTTCCTTAATTCCGCGTACGATGATTTCCGGGTTGGTAACAAAGAGGTCATCGCCCACAATCTGAATCTTGTCGCCCAGCTTGGCATTAAGCTTCACCCAGCCTTCCCAATCGTTTTCGGCTAAGCCGTCTTCGATGGAGCAGATGGGATACTTCTTCAGCATGCTTTCGTAGTATTTAATCATGGCATCGCTGCCCACTTTCTTGCCTTCGAACACATACTTACCCTTCTCATAAAAGCTGGAGGCTGCGGCGTCGATGGCGATATAGATATCCTTGCCGGGCTTGTAGCCTGCGGCTTTGATGGCTTCCACGATAACGATAAAGGCTTCTTCATTACTGTCCAGATTGGGGGCAAAACCGCCTTCATCCCCTACGGAAGTGGCAAGACCGCGCTTGTGCAAGATGGCTTTTAAGGCATGGAACACTTCGGCATTCATGCGCAGGGCTTCACGGAAGCTACTGGCTCCCAAGGGCATAACCATGAATTCCTGAATGTCCACATTGTTATCCGCATGGGCACCACCATTAAGGATATTGCTCATGGGAACGGGCAAGGTGCAGGCATTGACTCCGCCAAGATAGCGGTATAAGGGGATGTTAAGCTCAAGTGCGCTGGCACGGGCTACAGCCATGGAAACGGCAAGAATGGCGTTAGCGCCAAGCTTGGCTTTGTTGTGGGTGCCATCCAACTTAAGCATAAGTTTGTCGATGTTAGCCTGCTGGAGAGATTCCAAACCAAGCAGCTCTTCACTGATAAGATCATCGATATTGGCAACGGCTTTTAGCACACCTTTGCCGCCATAACGCTTCTTATCACCATCACGAAGCTCGATGGCTTCTCTCTCACCGGTGGAAGCACCGCTGGGGACACCTGCCTTGGCAATGATGCCACTATCCAGATGCACATCGGCTTCCACTGTTGGGTTCCCGCGGGAATCCAGTATTTCGCGTCCTTTAATATACATAATTTCGGACATATTTTCCTCCTATAGGAATAATAAACTTACTGTTAGAGTATAAGATACACCGCTTTGGCACTCTGGGCAACAGCGGTGAGACATCACTTTCCCGTTGCCTGCCAAGCGCTGTGTATCTGCTCCAGATCAAAGCCCTTGCGGTATAGGGAACTGAACACTTTTTCCTTAAGCTTAGCGGCTGGTAGGTCACGGTATTGCAACCGCAGCTTAAGCACCAGCTCCTTCAAGGTTTCCATGCTGCTTTCCGGGGAACAAAGCTCGTTTAGGGCATCCTCCCACAGTTCGGATGGCAAGGCAAGCTCGCGGAGTTTATACACGATGTGTGTCCTGCTCTTCCCCCGCTCCACCAGGGAAGCGATGAGGATGCGGGCAAAACGGGCATCGTCGATATAACGCTTTTCCACAAAGGCAGCCACCAGCTTGTCAATAAGCTCGGGATGCACCTTCTTACGCTTCAGATAGTCCCGGCATTGGCTGCTGCTATGCTCACTTTCGGCAAGATACTTCAGCAGTTGTTCCCGGCTCTGTTTCTCAAGCAGCATATAAAGCTCATCAAAGGCAGCTGCATCAATCTCTCCCTCATAAGGGACGCTGTATAAGGGAAGGAGGATTCTGTCGCTCAGAACCCCCCAAATGGCATTATCTATCAATACTTGAGAGCTACGGTCGCGCTCAAATATCTTCCGAATCGTCAGCCGCATGATCCTCAGGGGTGCTGGTGAACTCTTCCGGGCTAATCTTGTCGCGCAGCTTTGCTTCCACCGCATCCAGCATATCGGGATTCTCTTTCAGGAACAGCTTGGCTTTGTCGGCACCTTGACCAATCTTTGCTTGTTGTAAGAGAACCAGGAACCGCTTTTCTTGATTATATCGTGCAGGATAGCCATTTCCAGGATTATATCCAGATGCGAGATGCCATCACCAAAGATGATGGGGAATTCCACGGTTTTGAAAGGTGGAGCGAACTTGTTCTTAACCACTTTCACCTTGGTGCGTGCACCCACAATCTGTGTTTCTGCTCCGGCTTCCTTGATGGCTCCGGCATAGCGGACTTCCAAACGGACAGAGGAATAGAACTTCAAGGCTACGCCACCGGTGGTGGTTTCGGGGTTCATATAGGGGCTTCCGCCTATCTTCATACGGGTTTGGTTGATGAAGATAACCGCAGTATTGCTCTTGGATACAATGGCAGTAAGCTTACGCAGAGCCTGGCTCATCAGCCTTGCTTGCAAGCCTACGTGGCTATCGCCCATGCTGCCTTCAATTTCCTGCTTGGGCACAAGTGCGGCAACGGAATCCACGATGATTAAATCCACCGCAGAACTGCGCACCAAGGTTTCGGTTATCTCCAGTGCTTGCTCTCCGCCATCCGGCTGGGACAGCAGCAGGTCATCAATCTGCACTCCCAGGCGCTTGGCATAGGATGTGTCCAAGGCATGCTCGGCATCCACGAAGGCTACCATTCCGCCTGCTTTTTGGCACTGAGCGGCAATATGCAGGGTGAGGGTGGTTTTACCCGAAGCTTCCGCACCGTATATCTCGGTGATTCTCCCCTTGGGAATACCGCCAATACCTAGGGCAATATCCAGGTTCAAGGCACCTGTGGGGATAACATCCACCACTTTGAGGGGTTTGTCGCCTAAACGCATCAGGGTGCCCACTCCGTACTTCTTCTCTAATTGCGATATAGCCGTCTTAAGGGCGGCATCCTTGTTCTTATCCAGCATCATTCCTCCGGACTATTTTAAGTTATATTGTTCCAAAACCGAATAGCTTGGTCCCGTGGGGTGCAGCACGCTGCGAAAGAGGCAGATGCTGCCATAAGCCAAGCTTTGTTTATCTATCTCATATTGCATAATCTCGCGGGCAAGCTCTGTTTCTATCGGGCTTTTGATGCGTGCCAGCGTAACATGCAGCCTCAATGGCTTCCTATCCGGTTCTATGCCAAGGCTGCGCACCGAGCCGACCATGCGCCGTTGCAGCTTGAATACATCGTCGTTCTCTTCCTGCAGCTTAAGCCAGATCATTCGCGGCTCACTTGCCGGGAAAAGCTCTAAGCCCAAGGCTTTGAACTTGAAAGCGGGAAAGCCTTGCAACAGCCTAAGAATCTCGGCGTCTATCTCCCCAATCTTCTCCGGGGCAACATCACCGATGAACAGCAAGGTAAGGTGCAGATTCTCCGGTTTAACCCAGTTCACTCCCAAGGGAGCTCTACCCTTAAACCTGTTTATAGCCTCCACCAACTCTGCTTTAAGCGAGCTTGGCAGTTCCAGCGCAATGAACGAGCGTATCATGCTCAGCGCTTGTACCCGATATCCAAAAGGAACTTCTTTCTGTGGCTGATATCCGTATCCAGCTCTATCCCTTTGGGGGAAAAGCCATCCACCACACCCAGGATACCTCTGCCCTGTTCGGTTTGGGCAAGGATTACTTCCACGGGGTTGGCAGTGGCACAAAAGATGTTGCACACTTCTCTGCAAGCTTTGATTCCGGGCAATACGTTGATAGGAAAGGCTCCCCGCATGATTATCAGGAAGCTGTGCCCCGCACCGAGGCGGAACATATTCTCCACCGCAAGCTCTATCAGTTCGTTATCCGTGCCGTCTTTGCGCACCAAGCAGGGACCAGATGCCTCGCAGAAAGCCAAGCCAAACTTGATTCCCGGGACACTGCTAACCATTTCCTCGTAGAGGTCTTCCACGGTTTTGATGAAATGACTCTGCCCCAAAATAACGTTACAATCTGATGGAAAACTAAGTGCTTCGCTGATAAGCTCCATTATCTCAAACCTCGCTGCTAAACTATTCTAACCAAGCAAGGAAAATCCGAGCTATATGCGTGTCAAGCAAAAGTTTGGCAGCCAAAAAACAAAGCCCCTCCGCGGGGAGAGGCTTTTTGCGTATGAGATTATCTGTAGGGTTTACTTGCTTTAGTACATTCCGCCCATTCCGCCCATACCGGGATTTGGCATTGGGGCAGCTTCGGGTTCCTTGATATCAGTGACGATGCACTCAGTGGTAAGGAACAGTGCGGAGATGGATGCGGCATTCTGCACGGCAGAGCGCACAACCTTGGCAGGATCGATGATTCCGGCAACAAAGAGGTCTTCAAATGTGCCGGTGGCTGCATTGTAGCCCATATGCACATCTTTGTAGCTCTTAAGCTTCTCCACCACCACTGCGCCTTCTTCTCCGGCGTTGGTTGCAATCTGGTATGCGGGTCTTTCCAAAGCTTTGGCAAGGATTTCCACTGCCATCTTCTCTTCGTAGCTAAGTCCCTTCATTGCTTTCAGGGCTTTGGCTGCTTGGATAAGGGTTACTCCGCCGCCGGGAACGATTCCTTCTTCCACGGCTGCACGGGTGGCATGCAGAGCATCATCCACGCGGGCTTTCTTTTCTTTCATCTCGGTTTCGGTGGCTGCACCGATGCGGATGATGGCAACACCGCTGGAAAGCTTGGCAAGGCGTTCTTGCAGCTTTTCTTTGTCGTAATCGGAAGTGGTTTCTTCGATTTGGGCTTTAATCTGCTTCATGCGGCCATCAACATCTTCTTGGTTGCCGGCACCTTCGCGGATGGTGGTATTTTCCTTCTCCACCAAAACTTTCTTGGCTCTGCCAAGGTCGCTCATGGTGGCGCTGTCCAGCTTGCGACCCATCTCCTCGGAGATGAGGGTGGCACCGGTGAGGATGGCGATATCTTCCAACATGGCTTTGCGACGATCACCAAAACCGGGAGCTTTCACCGCTACAACACTCAATATACCGCGCAGCTTGTTCACCACAAGGGTTGCCAATGCTTCGCCTTCGATATCTTCGCTGATGATGAGCATCGGGCGTCCGGATTGGGAAACTTCCTGCAGGATGGGAAGCAGGTCTTTCAATACGCTTATCTTCTTGTCATACAACAGTATGAAGGGATCTTCCAATTCAGCAACCATCTTCTCGGGATTGCTTACAAAATAGGGAGAAATGTAGCCACGATCGAACTGCATGCCTTCCACTTTCTCCAAACCGGTATCGATGGACTTTGCTTCTTCGATGTTGATGATGCCTTCTTTACCCACGGATTCCATGGCTTCGGCAATCAGGTTTCCAATTTCAGGATCGTTGTTGGCAGAAATGGTGGCTATCTGGGCAATCTCACCATTGCTTTTAATTTCCTTGCTGTATTCGTGAATCTTCTCCACGATGACCTTGGTGGCTTTTTCCAGTCCACGCTTCAGATACATGGGGTTCACCCCTGCGGTAACATGCTTCAAACCCTCTTCGATGATGGCTTGAGCAAGGATGGTTGCGGTGGTGGTTCCGTCACCGGCATTGTCATGGGTCTTTTCGGCAACTTCTTTGCAAAGCTGGGCACCCATGTTTTCAAAGGCATCTTCCAGCTCAATTTCTTTGGCAATGGTAACACCATCATTGGTGATGGTGGGAGAGCCAAACTTCTTATCTAAAACAACGTTTCTACCCCTGGGTCCAAGGGTTACTTTAACGGCGTCAGCCAGTTTGTCCACCCCGCGCTTTAGGCTGGTGCGGGCTTCGTGTGCATACTGCATTTGTTTTGCCATCTTGTTTTCCTCCATATTATTAATCTAGAAACTCATGGTTATTAGCAGTCATTACTATTGAGTGCTAATGTTATTATAGCCGAAATCCTGTCAAGTGCAAATTAAAGATTTCTGCACAGGGCTGGTCAATTTGGCTGCCGACTTTCGGAAAAGCTGTATCTATCAAGCTCCATCTCTGCACGTTCCTTGACATTATTACCTGATCATTACCTAATCATTGCATGTTAAACAGGTAATGATTAGGTAATGATCATGTGTTTCGTGCTTGGAACAACTACGGTATAATTACGGGCTTACTACGGACTTTGTCCGCAATGAGTCCGTATTGATAGCGTGATATAGGCAGGGGGTACCAAAGAATAATCCAAGCAGAATAGTATCATGGAATAATTCGTGCATAATGATTTAGCAGATAGACTTACTAATATGGTGATCCTGTAGGGAGGTATCATGAGGAATGTTCTTTTGTGGCTGCTACTGTGTTGCAGCAGTGTTCTTATGGCAGAAATCGGCACTTTTAACCTGCTTGACGAGGCGTATTTTGCCGGGCGTTTGGCTACCTATGCTCATGGTGACACTTTACTGAGCGTAACCAAACCGACAGAGGGTGGTTCTATCAGTTTGCATTACAGCACAGACGGGGGAGAAACCTGGCAAACCACGGCAATCTCTACTCCTTATAGCTCCATCGACGGTTATCCCACCATTTCCAAGACCGGAAACGAAATACTAGTATCCTTCCTTAGTGGGTATGATAATTATGTTGCTGTGCTGAACGATAGCTTTACGCTAAGCTCAATCATCCCCCTGGATAAACCCACATATGACCGTATGCCTTATGTGGAAAGACTGGGAGACATTCTGCAACGCTATTCCATGAATTACCCCTACCCGGACAGTATAATTGTTTCGGGTGAGAAAGTGCCATTCCCGGGAATCATCCCGCAATACCCTGATGAATACCTGTTACCGGCATATGCAAGTGATAACCTGCTGGACGACTATGGGAACCCGGTTGCTTTCACCAACGAACATCAGTACCATGGTATATATCTTAGTAACGATAACTTGTACATAAGCCAAACTACGGGAGATAACAACGGCTGGCCCATATTCAATGACCCCGTGCTAATCGGAGGAGAAGTGGTGGTGCTCGAGGGACCGGAAGATTATCCTATGGATGATATCTTCAGAGGTGGATTGGAGCAAAATGCCCCTAAATATTCATTGGATAGTGCGAGCATAAGTGTTCGATTGGAAGGAGTACGTATTGGACCACCAGAATACAGTGCAGATCGCATCGTTATGGTAGAATTGTGTGGGGGTGGTTATCAAGCATGGTTAGGAACAATTCAACCTCCGAGCTCTGACACCTATGGTGTGTGGGAAAACTACCCCATGGGTATAGATGAAGCTCCGCAGTTTGATAACAGAATAGCCACTCGGGATACAGTGTGGACCCCGATTGGGAGTGGAACCTGCTCAGACAGAATGTTATTCGTTAATAGCAAACTTTGGATAAAAGGTGTTTACCATGGTAAGCAAGTATGGGGTGCAGCAGGGGGAATTGATATTATTGGTGACCTTATACCCTTAGACATTTCGCCACCATATCCACCTGTTCCCCATTTTCGAGATGAACTCACCCTGATCTCGGAAAAAGATATCCGTGTTAAATACGGCTATTTTGATCCATTGGATACTTTAGGGTACCATACAAATATGGGAGCAGATTATTTGTACGAAGCTCCTGCCGGAGGAGGTGTGTTCATATATGCAAACCTAATCGCTTTGGGCAATAATGTTAACCAGATGTGCAAAGGGAACCTAAACTTCGAGTATCAGAGACCTCATCCCTCGACACCTTCTCAGATAGTGAGCATCCCGGAAATCGGCGATACTCTGTTTACATTTATTGACCTACACCGATATATGTTTCCGCCTACTCAGCAATCACCCTGGCCCTCTCATATAGATTATCCATGGTATAACCCGCTATATCCTGAGGCAAATCCATACTTGGAGAGAGGCACTATCAATCTATACGGTTCATTGTTGCAAAGAAGAAAGGAGATTGTTCACCGCGAGTATCAGGATATCGCAGGAGATGGAATATGGGACATTGCAAATGGTGAATATGGCGGAAGTTCTGCACCTGTAGCATACACGGACTCGGTCTTGGGGATAAACCTGCAGAACCGAAACTATCCTGGTGCCAATGGTAACGGAATTGGCTATAAGTTCAACCACCAAAGTACTGCCTTCAACAGCAAACTAAGTATATATACACATCCATGGTCCATTTCAAGACCATTCTCAGTTTTGGGTACGGGTATTGAGATTAGCCCCATCGGGGATAACCCAACCATACCATGGAATGGTCTTCTCCCATTTGACAAAGTGCCAAAAG
The DNA here is from genome assembly GCA_937924555.1 of uncultured bacterium. Taxonomy (GTDB): domain Bacteria; phylum Cloacimonadota; class Cloacimonadia; order Cloacimonadales; family Cloacimonadaceae; genus Cloacimonas. The sequence continues at coordinate 9,580 of CALDSN010000078.1, forward strand.
CCAGGTGCTATGCCAAAGTGGGTAACCAAGCTTTCTGCAGCGTAGATGATGAACTCGGTTATGTAGGAGTTTGGGCGATAACCTCTTCCTATACCACACCCGGTAATGGGCTGATTGAGAACATTATTCCCCTGGGGAACTCAACTGCATGGATATACCAGTTGAAGGAAGCAGAAGGTGGGTATAATATGCAAACAATGGACATCAATCCTGTTACAAACATTCAGACTAATACGACCACGAGATTTGTCCCCGGCATCACCAACGATATCTGCATTCTGGGAAACGGAAACCGAGTGATGGGGATTATGGAAGATGAGTCTATCCTAAAGCTGTATTTAGTAACCGAGGATGGCTCTTTAAGCTTAATTGACTCGCAAGATATATGCACGGTACTCCCTGAGGATTGCGATCTGACCAAGATAAGACTGTACTTGAAGCCGCTTGAGGATAGTAGTATCGGAGTGTTCCTTTTCTCTCCGGATAACGCTCTCCCAAATCATGGATCGCTCTACTATGCTGGCTGTAGCACATCCACTGAAGCTATTGATTATACCGAGAACAGCCCTCAGGTGGTGGAGCTTAGCGTATATCCGAATCCTGTCCGCGATGTGCTAAACCTTAGCATAAGCAACATTTCCAAAGGGCAACAACTAAGCATGGAACTATATAACATCAAAGGACAGAAGCTGCGCAGTGGACTGCTTAGCATTCAGGATGGAAAGGCAACATACAATCTGGATGAGGAAACCGGAGCTTACAACAAGCTGGGTAGCGGAGTGTATGTGATGCGGATAATATCTCAAGGCAAGGTGATAGCCACCAAGAAGCTTTGCAAGATGTGATGGTATTTGTGAGATAAATAAAAAGCAGGCACCGGATATCCGATGCCTGCTTGGTCTATTATAGATTAGCTTTGTTATTTCATACCTTGCGAAATGGCTTCACCCAGATCGAAGATGGGAAGATAGATAACCACAATGATACCACCCACAACCACCGCCATCATCACGATAAGCAGGGGTTCGATAAGGGAAGTCAAGCGGTCGATAACTGAATCCACCAGCTTCTCATAGAACTGAGCAGCCTTGCTTAGTAGCTTGTCCATATCACCAGTTTCTTCACCGGTAGCGATCATCTGTAATAAGGTGGGCGGGAACATCCCGGTACGACGGAAGGAATTGGCAACGCCATAACCTTCTTTCACCATAACTCTTGCTTTGCGCACAGCACCTTCCACCACGGCATTCTGCACCACATTCTCGGTTAGCTCCATGGTGTCCATAATGGGCACACCGGCAGCCATGAGGATACTGAAGGTACGAGAGAATTTGCTCATGATGGAGTTATTCAGCACCGCTCCGATAACGGGAATCTTAAGCTTCATACTATCGATGATAAAGCGTCCGCGGTCGGTGAGGTACAGCAGAAAAACGCCAAACACAGCTAAGATAACAAAGAGCACAGCAGTGAAGGCATTGTTCACAATGAAGTTACTGGTGTTGATAGCAAGCACGGTAGGTGCAGGCAGATCGGCATTGAAATCCTTGTACACGCCGGCAAAGAGGGGGATAATCCAATAGAACATCACCCATACAACCACCACAAGGAAGATAAGCATGAAAACAGGATATGCCATTGCACTATACACCTTACGGCGGGTATCCTCTATCTTCTCCAGATAATCCGAAAGTTCATCCAACACGGTATGCAAAGTACCAGATACTTCACCCGCTTTAACCAGAGCTACATACAGGGGGTTAAACACACCCGGATGTTGCTCCATGGCTTCAGAGAGGGAAAACCCTTTGCGGATATCGTCGGAGAGCTTGCGCAGAACCTTTGAGAAGCGTTTATTCTTTTCTTCTTTCTCCAGATCAGTGATGGCTTTTTCGATGGTTAAGCCGGCAGAGAACATGGTGGAAAGCTGCCTGGTGAAGAACACAAGAGTCTTTAGGCTAACGCCGGTGCGAATCTTGTAGATGGTAAGCATCAACTTATCAAAAAGAGACATCTTACCCTTAAAAGCGCCTTCAGCAGCAGCTTTGACGCTAATAATGGTGCTGCCTTCTTTGGCAAGCTTATCCACAGCCATATCGAGGGTATCTGCTTTTATCATCCCCTCAAGTCTGGCACCTTTGGCATCCTTAACTATGTATGCAAATGTTGGCATAACAGTTTACCTTTTCCCGGTTACTTATTCAACCACGGTCATCTTGATGACTTCGCGGATAGTGGTTAAACCACGTTTCATTTTGGACATAGCAGCATCGTGCAAAGTACGCATGCCGGAATTGATGGCAGCGTCACGGATAAGGTCTTGGTTACCACCCTCGAAGATCAAAGCGCGTATCTCAGGAGTAACTGTGAGAAGCTCAAATATACCTTCTCGACCGGAGAAACCTGTATTATCGCAATGCACACAACCTGCACCCATCTTGAAGTTGATCTTGGCAGCTTCCTCAGGAGTAATTCCACAGTCCTTAATCTCTTGCGCAGTAGGAGTGTAATCCTTTATACAATGTTTACATATCTTACGCACCAAGCGTTGCGCCATAACCAAGGATAAGGAAGAACCCACCAAGTATGGCTTGATACCGATATCAATCAAACGGGTGATGGTGGAAGGGGCATCATTGGCGTGAAGAGTGGAGAACACCAAGTGACCGGTAAGGGAGAACTTGATGGCTATATCAGCGGTTTCTTCATCGCGGATTTCACCGATAAGCACAATATCCGGATCTTGACGCAGCACCGAACGAAGAGCTGAGCCGAAGGTTAGTCCTATCTGCTCTTTGGTTTCAATTTGGGTAATCCCTTCCAAGCGGTATTCCACGGGGTCTTCCACAGTGATTATATTGGTTTCGATATCTTCAATCTCTTTTAATGCAGCGTGCAATGATGTAGATTTACCGGAACCGGTGGGACCGGAGACGATGATGATACCATAGGGACGACGGATAATCTTTTTAAAGATATCCATGTCTGTATCTTCAAAACCAAGAGTGGTCAGCTTGAAACCGAACTCACCTTTGTCCAGAAGACGCATCACTACCTTTTCACCCAACACGGTTGGAGTGATGGAAACACGAACATCAACACTTTTAATGGATGTTTTGAGCGAGATATGACCATCTTGGGGAAGACGGCGTTCGGCAATATTCAGTTTACTCATAACCTTGATGATAGATACAACGCCTGGGTGCATTCCAATGGGTGGCGTCATAACTTCGCGCAGAGCACCATCTATACGATAACGCACACGCGATGTCTTCAGCAAAGGTTCGATGTGAATATCTGTAGTACCGGCTTTGATGGCTTCGTTTATGATCAGATTAACGAGTTTTACAACAGGTGCATCGGCATCAGCAGAAGCAGAGGCAATTGTTATTTCATTCTCTTCTTCATCAACGGCTACGAAATCAAATCCACCTACTGCGTCTTCCACCTGGGAAGTTGTACGAATGCTCTTGTAATATTTCTCAATGGTATCATGAAGAACACTATCACCGATGAGTTCGGGTTTGATGTTCTTGCCCAACAGCTTCTTCAAGCTATCCAAAACTGTAAGGTTTTCCGGATCAGCAAGGGCTACAACAATACCATCACCTTCTTCGCGAAGAGCTATGACTCTGTTCTCCAACGCATAGGGTTCAGGAATTAAGCTAACGATACTAAGATCCAAGTCCATTAACTCTTGCTCGTTAACGATGTCATAGCCTAATTGAAGGTTTAGAGCAACGAGAAGTTCACGCTCGGTGACATAGCCCAGCTTTATTAATGTTTCTCCCAGTTTTAAGCCGAAGTTGCCTTGCTTAACCAGAGCTTCTTTTATTTGGTCTTCTGTGGCATAAGCTTCATGAACAAGAACTTCACCTATTCTGGAAAATTGCGGGTTGAAAGACATTAGTTTATCCTTTTATTCTCATTAAAGATTTGGATATAAACCGGTCTCCGGCAGCAATGATATACTGCCGGGACCATCATTACTTTATTACCAGGGTGCAACACCGGGATATCTGAAAAGTGTTACCGAGGTATTGGATTGAACGGCTGTACCGAGGATTCTACCCGTTATCAAGGCATCGGTAGTACCGGGTGTATTTGCATTAACATCAGGATAGGGTATTTCGCTTGTCTTGAACGCGATCCTACCCTTTGCTTCACCAAGCTCATTTGTGATGATTCTCCAAGGTAATGGAGGATTATCAGGATACAATCCAAGCCCCTCAATACCGGAGATCTCAACAAAGGCACCTCGAGTACACGTTAGAAGAATAATGGCGTCTCGAATGGTTAACCCCTGTCCGTCTGTTAAGACGCATAGAATATCACTGGTTTTAGTTTGGACCACTGTAGAGGGAGGTAAGTTGCCATCGAAATACAATGATGATGGTACAGCTTGCATTTCAAAGCGAGGATCATTAAGAGGTAATGTAACTACTGCAGTACCATAATTCGGGTTACCAAACTGATCGTCACCGCAGTGGGCAATAATAGTTACAGGACTGAAAGTAAGTGTTCCTCTGTAGGTGAAGGTGGTATAAGCCACACCGGCAAGTGAGTCACCATTAACGCTAACATTGCCAACATAGGCTTCTGCAACAATCTGGCAATCTGGGGCATTCTGCAACTCAAACCAAACTGCTGTACCGTTATCCACAGGGTTGTTATGAATGTCTTTTACCACTGACCCAGCTATGATTCTCCATAAACCACCGCCCATATTTGTACCGGTATTAAAGCCACCAATGAAGGGGACAATACCGTTTGGATAAGGTGCGGGAGGTCCGGCATGAATTACGATGTTGGTCTTGAGAGAGAAGATGTATTTACCATTCTTTGTGATTGAAGCCCGAATCTTCAGCATACCTGATTCGGTACCACTATTGACCGAGATCTGCGCCTCACCCCCATTTGAGATAACGAGGACTGAGTCGGTTTGAGCTTGGTTATTCAGGTTTGCACCAACAGGAGCATTGGTATTAACTATCTTGAAATAAACAGAATCGGCAGAATTGATCAAGTTGCCGTTGATGTCACGAAGTTTGACTCTCAGGATGGCAGATTGTAAGCCACCGGTATTGGCAACATTAAGGTTAATCTGATCCGTTTGAGTAAAACTGATTGAATGAATCTCGTTTGAGGTAACATTGAAGATGGTGTTGGCGATAAGAGTATCACCATTAGCAGTAGCTTGAATCATGGCTGCGCCGGCAGAAAGACCTGGGGTGAAACGCACCGCAGCAACACCATCGGCTTCTGTGTTTACACGAACCAACTGAGTTGTATTAAGGAATGAGCCTAAGTCCGTTGTGAACTTCACTGATTGTTGCGGGCAGTCATTGTTGTACACATCAGTTAGGTGAGCCTTCATGTTGATGTGATTTGAACTTCCGACATCACTGCTATAGGCTTCCACCTCGGTAGAACCGTCGTTGACCCACGCGGTTAGTCCGATATTTGCAGGACGTCCAGGGGAGATGATTATCTCTCTAGTCTTAACCACGCCACCTATGGAGGCGGTTATTGTTTCATTGCCCGAACCTGGAGTAGTAGTAGCGGTAGTCCAAGAACTATATTTAACCCCTGCCGCACCGTTGGCTGTGGCAGCTATGGTAGTCTTGCCAAGTTCATTACCTGATGAATCGACAAATCTTCCTTTCTCACAGGTGAAAGTAACGAGAGTGTTGTTAGGAACTGTGTTACCTACACTATTGATGGGTTTTGCAGTCACATTAATGGTCTGCATAACATTCATTCTATAAGGGTCGTATTGTTCTTCTTTGGGAAGGTTTAACTGGATCGAAGCAATGGGCGGTATAGGCTTGATCTCCACCCGAATGGAATCACTGTCTGAGGACAGAAGTGAATCAACGGTGGTAGTGGAATAGTTGCGCACCACTGCATGAATTGTAGCCCAGCCGACATCTCCGTCATCCCAAAAAGTAGTTCTGGCAACACCTGTACTATCAGTAAGAACACTGGTAAGTACGCGACCTTTATCAGTTTTAAACTGCACGATTTGGTTGAATACACCAAAGTTTTCGCCGTCTTTCACTTCAACCCCGACTGTGGCATAAGTGATGTTATTGTCTTGGTAGATGAATTCCGGTTCAGCCCAAATGCGGGTGATAGTTCTAAGCTCTGATAATGGAGCAGGAACCGGAGCTGCAGGGATAATTGGAGGTGGATTTCTCTTGTCACAACTGGCAGTGAAACTTACCACAATAAGCAACACCAGTGTTAACAATGGCATTAGGTGTCTAAATTTACGCATTTAACGTTCCTCCTCTTGATCTTCGAAGTCGATGAGGGTTCTGGTAAGACGCTCGTCCAGCTTCAATTCGGGAGTTTCGGCATTCATAGCCACCAGACGAGGGGTAATTTCGATAATCAGATCAGTGTTTTCAACCACTTCATAGCGGTGTTGGAACACTTTACCAACAAAAGGAAGATCGCCTAAGAACGGCAATTTGTTGGTTTTCTGCATAATGCTGGAATTCAACAAACCGCCGACGATGATCTTATGTTCGTTGGGAACAGTCACGGTAGAGGTTATTCTGCGAACCTTGGAACGTGGTACATACCCTCCCACAAGCTCGGTAATGGAACTAACTTCGGGATTGATGACCATGGTGATGTTTCCATCTTTGTTTACCTTGGGGGTAACTTTCAACATGATACCAACTTCAGAACGCTCCACCTGGATTTGCTTCTCTTGGTCTGTTACCACAAAGGGGACAACTTCACCAATGTGCATTTCGGCAAGCTCTCCATTAAGAGCTGTTACACGAGTATCTGTTAACAACTGAGCAGCATTATTTTCCAGCAACCAATCGATGGTAACATCAAAGGCTGTGAGCTGTCTACTGAAGTGACCGACATCCTCTAAACCATTAATCCTTTGGAAATATTGTTCATCCGGAACCACACCAAAATCATTGGGATTCCCGTGGGGAAGGTAACCAGTAACATCAGAATAATCATATGGCAAGCCGGCACCGTCTGCATTAATGGGATCTTCTGCAAGGATGGTGGTTAGGTGATTCAATCTGCTCCAGTCAATACCATATTTCTTGGCATTGGAAAGATGAACCTCTATGAGGCGAACGCGAATTTCCACTTGGTCTTGCTTTGAATCTATTGATGAGATAAGCTCTTTAACATCCTTGAATGAATCTGGGTTACCAAAGATCATTATTGCGTTCTGTCCTTCAAGAGGGGTAATCTTCAGACCCGTATTTTGAAGGGAATCACTAACTTTCTTGGCATCAAGATTGTTCAAGAAGATGATGTCGCTACGTTCACCAACTTCTTCCATAATGTTCTGCTTCTGGCCTACCAAGAAGGTGTGACCGCCAACTACGCGATAGGAATAACCAACTGAACGCGCAACCAAGGCAACAGCAGTCTCAATACCAACATCCTTTATGTTGATGGTAACGCGTGGTTCATCAGTGTTTTCACCGGTATTTCCGGATTGGGTGAAAGAGTTATTGGATTTCCCTGCACTCTGGTCAACGGCGACCACTATATTTGTGCCGCTTAAACGAGAGAGAGCTTTTACCACGGATGACAAGGTGGCATCATCAGCAGAGAAAGAAACCTTGGTGTCCAGAATTGGATTTCTGGCAGCTTGTGCACTTAGCAGTGAGGCTCCCATCATGAGCACCATTAACAAGGTTATAACCAGATAGCGCTTTGTTAAAAGCATGTGTTTCATATTTACTCCCAGTATCATATTATAATTACCAGTTCCCTAAGTTGCTTGTGGCAGATTGGGAATCTTCAACAGGCTTAGACGGACGAGGGGCAAGTTCGGTTGTTGTGGTTACACCGTTAAAGCTATAGCGAACACTGTTATCCCCAATATCAATTATTCTTCTTCCTTCCACAACTTGACCAATGCGAGCTTCGTGAAGAGTTCCACGATACTCGATATATGCAATCTTGTTGCCATGCTCATCACGGGCTGTGGTGGCAAGGCGGAAGGTGTTTAACAACATTTCTTTGAACTCAAGCTCTCTATCTGCCTTATCTTTAATAATGTTGCCTTGTCTCAGAGGATCTCTCGTTGTGCCAAAGACAAACATTTTACGGTCTTGGATGGAGTTCTCTATTCTCTTGATCTTACTTAACAGAGTATCCGAAACCGATTCCTTCGTATGAATTGACTTCACCGGAACTTTCGACCATTTTCTTTCTATCGCAAGCAATCTCAGTGCCATAGCAAAGAGCAAGATGACGATAAGAGCAATTGCCAAGTCTTTTACAAATCTAAGTTGCATCTTAAACCACCTTTTTCACTTTGAATATGGACATCTCAAGAGTCACACGATAACGATTTGTTGTCCCTTGTTCTTTGGATTGTTTTTCCGAAACCTGAGCAGGGCTAACATCCAAAGCATGAATCTTGAGGATATGGTCCAAAGCTTCAAGATCAGAGATGAACTGACCAATCTGAACATAACTGGCTTCCAACTCAACATTGTAGGTGGTTTCGATCAAACCGGGAAGTGAGAACTTGTTGCTATCAGACAGTTTATTAATCTGGATAGAACGTTGGTCTGCAAGTTGTCCAATCATGGTTTTAAAATCATTGATCTCATCAAAACTGAAACTTGGAGTCTTTGTAAGGCTATTATCAATTATCATGGCAAACTGGCTGAGCTGTTGGTCCATGATCCTTGCGCTGTTCAATTGCTCCTGAGCAGTCTTGATCTTTGCATCAAGCTTCTCAACCTGTGCCATATTGTGTTTAACACTGTTGCTGGTCATGACAAAGAATAACACAGACATCAAGACCATTAGGAGTACGAAGATCAGGTATTTTTCTCTCATTGTTGTGGTCTCCTTCCGACTGATGCATCTTTGCTGTAACATTCAATAACAAACTCAAGTATCGCAGTGTCCTTAACGATCTGCCTGGTAATCTGACCGGACTTGATCTGGGGAAAGTCATCGCTTATCTCGGGGTTGCTTTTTAACCTATTAATGAAAGACTGAATTAAATCCAGTTCCTTCACATTAATGTCCACTTCGGTGATACCGTTCAAGGTCAGTATTCCGTTAGCAAAGCTGAACTTGCGCACAGCTAGCTTGTCATCAATTTCTTGACCTAAAGCCACCATTTTCTTCGCCCAGAATATACGATTACTGAAAGTATCGGCAAGGCGGTCCAAGTCTTCACTGGAAAGATAATCAGAACTAGTTTGGAAAGTGGCAAGTTGCTTCTCGGTTTCTGCAAGATATTCTTTACGGCTGTCAACTCTTTCCTTGCCCTTGGCGTTAATGTAAAACCAAGCTCCTACCAATAGGGCAAAACCGACCACAAAACAGATAATAGAGGTGACAAATGTCTTCTTCTCTCTCTCTGCTTGGAGTCTCATCTCCCCGAATTTATTCAGGTTAATTTTGAAGTAAAATGCGTTTGTCATTAGCCTCCCCCTATTCCATTCTCATAGCAAGGCCAATAGCCAAAGCAAGTTGTGGGTCTTTTTTATCTTGGAATTTCTCAGGCATTTCCACATTGATAAAGGGCATGAAGGTTTCAGTTGGAATAGCTACCTTTTCTTGGATGTAATCCTGTAGTCCTTTAAGCTTAGCTGTTCCACCCATCAGGTAGAGCTTGCGGAAATCACTGTTGCCGGCTTCCTTCACATAGAAACGGAGTGATCTGCGAACTTCATCGACGATGGCATCTTCGGTGGATTTCTCGGAAATATCCAACATGGTGATAGTTTGTACACTTGCCACGTTAGGGTTGTCATGGAGACCAAACTCAAGCTTATGCTTCTCGGCGTCTTCCCATTCCATTTGCCTTTTACGCATGATATCTCTGGTGAAGTTGTAACCACCATAGGGGATGTCTCTCGCAAAAAGCTTGGCATCCGGACCCCAAATAACCATATTGCTTCTATGCGCTCCCAGATTTAGCAGCACATACACACCTTCTTCGGCGAAAGCATTCAAAGCAAAGCTATTGGCTATGGCTAGAGAATCAATATCCACCAAGTTGGGGTTCAAACCGGCACTTACAAGGATATTGGTATGCTCATTCAGTACATCCTTGGAAGTTGCTGCAAGCAAGATGTTCATGTTATTTGTTTTTTCTTCGACGCTCAACACCTGATAATCCAGCACCATGTCGGTACCACTGATCGGGATGTGTTTCTTTGCTTCAAAGAAGAGAGCGGATTCCAGTTCATCCTCAGGCAGAAAGATTGTTTTTATCTGCTTGATACTGGTGTTATCTCCGCCGATGGAAGTAACCAGATGCTTAATGCTCTTGGGATTTATCCTTAGAGTCTTAAGCATTTCGATAATCACTGGGGCATATCGCTCCGGTCTAAGATCGCTGGGAATATACTCAATGCCGGTAGGCACTGTGGGGCGAATCTCATAATTAAGGAGTTTAAAGCCTTCGTGCAGCTTCTTGAGATGAACGATCTTAACGCTATGAGTACCGATGTCGATACCCACAGTTTCCTTAAATCGAACGGTTTTCTTCTTCATTCTTCCTCTTTATTTCTCTAACGAATTATTTTCTATACTAACGCACGCGGCGGTTTCTTCAGTAACCAGTTTCCTTGTTCCATCGGTAGTTTCTCACCCTGTTTTTTAAACTCAGGCCAATCCGGCGGTTTCATCTTATACATACGAGTATCGTAGTTATAGTTCTTACGATACCCAACCTGAGCGCTTGAGGTAGCTCCAGGGAAATTGCGTGTCTGCAATGTAACAAAAACATTGGGATTTTGGTACAATTGAATTTGGATTGGATTGGGAGCACTTGATCCTCCACATAAATCCGTGGGTGGGTGCCATAAGCCTTGCGGATTGTTATTGGGATCGTTAACATAGTTTCGGCGTACGAAACCACGTCTCTTTTGGTTTACGCCACCCCAAATATTTATCGTACCCCGCATAAGGTATGGGCTTTTTTCGGGCCACAGGGGATTATACCAAGGGAAGTCCAGCATGGGAGGCCAGAGGGCACTTGCCGTCTGAGGCCATCTATTTCTGTGTAGGTCAATCCAAGTAAAGAGGGTATCACCAATCACCGGCAGTGTAATAATCTGCTCTGGGATTGAGCCATGAGGATGTTGATACTCGAAAGTGAAAACTCCATCTTCGTAGCCATTACCACCGCCATTACCCAAGGCTGCTAAAGCGGCATAAATCCAGATACCACCGCCTGCAGGGTCTGTAAAGTCATTATCAGCTCCCATGTTGGTGTGGTGGCGTAGGGTATCTATTGGATTGAAATATCCGTACTTAATCACTATCGATTCCTCTGAAATCAAGCCAACCATGGAGGAGCGATCGCTTACAGGACTCGCCGGAGGCGTAACATTGTGTAGCAAGATATCCCCAATCAGGAACAACGAATCTGCGGCACCCCAGGTTTGTTTTCCTTGGAAAGTTCCCTTGATCCATAACTTACTGTTCACGAAATTGGATCGTCCGGCACTCGTGCCCCCGCCTAATGGGGTCCATGTAGTATCCCTAAAGGGCACTCGATTGTTAAATAGCTGGGGAGTCTCATACCCAAATGGATAATTGGGCCATACCCCTACCACTTTGGCGGTTGAGGGTCCTATAGTCGCCAACCAGGCATTATAACCGCTCTCTCTAGCTTCAACCAATACAATGTGATCTTCACTGTACGCGGGAGGACCGACTTTGCTACCATTCTGACGTACGGCAGTCATTTCTGAGGGATATTCATAGGTCTGATAGTTTTCTATAAGACCTGCAGGAAACACCGTTTCTTCGGGGAAATTGTGGCTACCATCAGGATACACTTTGATGACACCTGAGGTGGTAACGAGTGCGTCAAAAAGAGGCCATCCGTCGTTGGCACCGGTTGTTTGGCGAATCCAGATATCAGAATTACTATGCACGGGACCGTTAAAATAGTCTTTCCCGTCGAAACGAACCGGTTCGCCACCGGGATCTTGTTCTTGTTCGGTAAAATACATAAAGATAGGACCGGTATCCTGGAACACCTGCAATTCGCTATACTTCCGAACAATTGATTTATTGCTGCTAAAGTACGCCACCTGCCCAATACCGGTTTTGGATTCAACAAGGGATTTTACTTTATATTCCGCTTCGGATTGCCCGGTACTGCTGCTTTGCCCATCCACATTTAAGCCTTCTGATTCGTAAGCAAGCCGGGATACTTGGGACTGCATGGTGTAAGTCTTCTCAAAATGGCTACCTGTTATTGGAACGCTTCTAAGCGGAGTTCTCAGCCCACCACTAAGGGATGGATCTGTCTTCGCGGCAGTTTCCAGATACGATTGCCCTCTAAGGGCTTCAGCACGTAAAAGGTGCAGACTCTGTATGCTTTCCAGATCATTCTGAGCAGATATGGTATCACGCAGACTCATGCTGGAGATACTCAATCCGCTCATCACCGCAATCACGGCAATCAGCATAGCCAGAGCCACATTCCCACTTTGGCTTTTCATGATTTTAATCATTGTGTCAACCCCTGTCTTGACATGTTCTTCATCGCCATAGTAGTGTTGAAGTGAACTGTTCTGTATCTGTCTTTTGCTGTTTTAACTGATGCTTTCAGCTCAACACTAACAACACATAGTGGTTCATCTAATTTGTAAGGGAAAAGAGCGTTATTCTCATTAGCATCGCCAATCTTGAACTGCTCGATAATTATGCGATCTTGCTCAGCTCGCTTGGGGAAAATGTACAATGGATAGTTCACTTGCACACCGTTATACATGTAGTCTGCCCTGATAACCCCCTCATGGAGGTAAAAGTGTATGAAATCATGAGGGAATTCCTCTCTTGAGGGAGGCGTGATTTTTAACCCGTTCCCCTTACCAGCTTCATCTGATCTCCCCGTGATTTCCATGGCTCGGGCACTGGCTACTCCATTGAACTGCGTGTAACTGCCTGAACCAACCGAATAGCCGTATTTCAGATAGTTTATGAATTCCATTGCTTCTGCTTGAAGCTCAACATAAGCGTTTATCTCTTGATACTTGGAAAAGAAGACGCTCAGGCCTACTCCGGCAATCACGATGAGCATGGAAGAGATTAACAACACGGAAATAACTTCAATGAGGGTAAACCCGTTGTTTCGCATCAGGAGGGATTGAGTTTTAAGGATCCGTCTTTCTTGAAACATCATGGATTCACCTTACCCTCAACATTAAAGAAGTCTTCTCTGACTCGAACCGTGTGTGGCTTCTCTGTTTCCGGATCAATCCATTGAACCTCTGCAATTGCATAGGAATATGGATATTGGTGGGTAACATGGTACTCGGCACCTCTATTGACAGAAACAGACACATAACCTTGCACTCCCGTTTCGCTGGTATCATCGATAACCACTCTTTTACCACTGAAGGGACGCATCATCTTCTCTTTCATATATAGGGTGTATTGTTTTTCAATTTCGCCCGAGGCTATTAAGGTAGCAACCCGGTGCCGATAATTCAAGCGAGTCTGCTTTTCAGCAAAAACAACACCTATATATATGACAGCTACCATCGCCGCCAATACAACAGTGACGATCATCACCTCAAGCAGAGTAAAACCCCGCTGGTTGCCAAGCAAGCCCTGTAACGGGCTTGCTTTACACTGCTGAAAAGCGTCGGCATGAATGTCTTTACAAGTGTTCTCTTCTGTTAAAGCAGAACTCATAGGGCATCCTGTCAGCTTCAAGCTATTAAACTCCATTCTTAGAAACCGGCTCCTGTAGCGAATTGCTTGGGATTCTCGGCGAATTCTTCCGCAACGGTACGCTCAATGAGGTTGTTCATAACCAGGTTATACAGCGATTGATCTCTTGTCTGCATACCTTCTTTGGTGCTTGCTTGGATCACTGAAGGTATTTGATAGGTCTTTTCTTCACGGATCAAGTTTCTCACCGCTGCATTGGCTATCATTATCTCCACGGAGGGAACGCGGCCCTTTCCATCTTTTGTCGGCAACAAGGTTTGTGCGATAACTGCTTCCAGAGATTCGGACAGCATTGACCGCACCTGTTGCTGCTGTTCTTTGGGGAACATATCAATAATTCGGTCGATGGACTTGGTACAGCTTCCTGTATGCAGGGTGGCAAAAACCAAGTGTCCTGTTTCGGCTGCTGTCAACGCAAGTGACACCGTCTCCAAATCGCGCATTTCACCAACCAGAATCACATCCGGGTCTTCACGCAGCGCACTGCGTAGTGCAGCAGTGAAACTCCAGGTGTCATGTCCTAACTCGCGCTGGTTGATGAGGCTGTTTTTACTGCGATGCACAAACTCGATGGGGTCTTCCACCGTGATGATGTGACAGTTGCGATTCTCGTTTACGGAATCTATCATCGTTGCCAAGGTAGTGGATTTACCGCTACCCGTAGGTCCGGTGACCAGAATTAAACCCTTTTCCTTCATGGTCAAACGCTTGAGAATATCGGGTAAGTGCAGTTCATCATAGGTTTTGATTTCATTGGGAATCACACGGAAAGCACATGAAATACCGTTTATCTGGTGAAACGCATTCACACGGAAACGTACATCATTGCTCAGCTTGGTGGAAAAGTCAATTTCCAGATTCTTTTTGAACAAAGCCTGCTGTGATTCATTCATCACACCGAAGACCAGCACTTCCACATCTTCAACCGTCTGGATGGGCAGGTTCAATTTCTTCATGCGACCGTTGACTCGCACCATGGGGTGCGAGCCGGCTGCAATATGAAGGTCAGATGCTCCCGCTTCAGCGGTAAAGCGTAATAGTTCATGGATTGTCAATTTTACATCCTCCTGGATTAGTCGGCTTCAGTGCCTCCGGATTCCGGGTTGGTCCATGAATCAATACCGTAACCATGGAATTTGGCTTCGGTTACATCATACCAAACTTGCTTTCCTTCACCGCCGGCGAATTCTTGGGTGGATGTGGCAATATATTTCTTGGGGGGATTGCCAACCACTTCGAACTTCCAGTTCTTGTTTGTGCTTTCGCCCAAACGAGCTTCTTTCTGAGCTTGTTCAAGGCTGAAACCATCGGTGGAACCGTTGGTCTGCATGTAAACGTCGAAAGTTTTGCGAATGGTGTTGATTGCTGTTTGAGCTTCAGTACTGCGGGATTTTTCCACATAACGCAGATAACGGGGCACAGCCAAGGCAGCCAGAATGGCCACGATGATAACCACCACCAAGACTTCGATAAGGGTAAAACCCTTCTGGTTTTTCAGTTTCCTGAGCATTAGTATCCTCCTAAGGGATCTTTTTTCGTTAGCATAATACGTATGCACATTATGTGCCAAACGCCGACGAAAACTTCCATTTTCCTCTGCGTTGACATATAAATTTCGCCCACACTTTTCCAAACCTTACCTTAATAGTCAAGTTAATTCATCCCGAATTCTCAACCCCACCTGCTATCACTACCTGATCATTACCTATTCATTGCATAAGAAACATGCAATGATCAGGTAATGATCATGCAATTCAAGCAAGAAATGATAAGCCAAGGGCAAGGAGAAATCTCTCCCTATATGCCGATGCTGAACCGAAGAAACAAGCCGAGTTGGGAGCATGCGATAATTGTCTTGACGGCTTATCATCAATCACAATTTTGACTTCTATCTTATCTCAACCATATATTAGGAGACAATAGAACTGCCGTTTGGGATGAGGATAGCCTTCCTCCACTGTACGGCATTTCTGCTAAATCATAAAGGAGCATAGACATGTTTGATCGCCTAACTGTCAGCTTTATGCTGGTTTTCCTGTTACTCTGCATTGCCATCAACGCTGCAGAGCCAACTCCGGTAACAAGCACCCAACCCGCAAAGGGAAATGAAATGGATGTTTTGGCGGAGTATGATGGAGGAGTTATCTTACGCAAGGATATAGAAGCTAAGATCGCTAAGCTTCCCCCAACCTATCAGCCTCGATATCGCACGGTTGATGGTCAAATTGAGGTATTAAACATCACAGCCACCGAGGAAGCTTTTTATATGAAAGCCCTCAAGATGGGCGTAGATAAAGACCCCACCGTGCTGGAACGCATTAAATCCACCGAAAAACGCTTCCTGATCCAAGAATATTACAAACGCAACGTGACAGACTTGGTGGTGCTCACCGACGATGAATTGCATAAATACTATAATGACAACCTCAGCTCATTCTATCTGAACCCCTATATCACCATTGAGCATATTCAGGTGAAAGATGAAGCAGAGGGTAAACTGGCGATGCAAGAACTTGCCAAAGGATTATCCCTTGCCGAAGTGTCTGACAAATACAACCAAAACACATATTCCAAAGGCTTGAAAGGGATTATCAAAAACATCCGTTTGAATACAAACATCCCCGGCATCGGCAATGATGCCGCTCTTGAAGAGCTTATCCGCAACGCCGAAGTGAACCCCGCCACCTTTGCCGGTCCTGTAAAAACAGATACCGGCTGGCACATATTCCGCGTAACAGAATCAATCCCCGGCAGACAGAAGACTTATGAAGAAGTTAAGTCCGAATTGGAACAGCGTTATCGCCCCACCAAAGAACGCCAGATGCTTGATGAGATGATAGCTAATCTTAAAACCAAATATAACGTGACCGTGGATACTGCCCTTACCGCCAAAATTGACATGAAAGTGCGGGTAAATAACGATTCTCTTTATACCCTTCCGGTTATTGACTCCCCCAATCCCGCTCTTAAGATTACAGTTGCTCAGTTACTGGCTACCTACGACAAAATCCCTCCCCAGGAACAACTGATGATCACCAAAGGCGGTGGAGCTCAACAACTAGTGGAGCAGGAACTGATGCAGAACCTGATTCATGTGGAAGCCCTTGCCGGAAATTATGGTCAGTACATCACAGAAAATGCCGATCTGAAGGCAGCCAAACGTTCTTTCATCCTGCGTAAAGCATACGAACAACTGGTGGTGAACAATGTCAGTGTCACCAAGGATGAGATTGCTGCGCGTTACCAAAAAGACATTGAGCAATATGCCAACCCTGCATACCGCAGCATCGAAGCATTGTTCTTTGAGAATAAAAAGATTGCCAACAAGGCTTGGAGACAATATAACAGTGCCAAGAAAGGCAAGAACGAAAAGAAGATGCAGAGCATCATTAAGAAATATTCACTACAACCTGCAAACGCCATCTTGGATTACCAGTACAACAACGGTATCGTTACGGGTGTAGGCCCCGATGCAGATTTCTCCAAGATGATTTGGAGCAATCCTGTGGGTTACCTCAGCCCTGTATTCACTTCTGCCAAGGGGAATCTGGTGTTCTTCCGCATCTTAAACGAAAGCCCTAAAACCTATAAACCCTTAACGGATAACGAAAGCAAGATTGAAGCAGTTCTGAAGAAAGAAAAGGAAAAGACCAAGCAAGACGAGGTTACCGAACAGCTCTTCGTGGAGTTAAACATGCGCAAATACCCGGAGAAGTTCAGCAGCTTGCTTACCGCTGAAGAGCTTTTCACCCAAGCAGATGATTCTGCCCGTCAGCGTAACTTCAAGGATGCAATTAACTTCTACGACCAGATTATCAAGAGCTATAAGAACGGTACCGATGACTATAAAGCCTCTTTCATGAAGGCTTTCCTCATCGCCGAAGAAATGAAGAATACCGAACAAGCCTTGCAGCTCTTCAAGGACTTCCTGAAGACCTATCCCACCGGAGACCTCAACGAATCAGCCAGATTTATGATCGATACTCTGGAAGGGAACACTCCCGAAGTGCTTGAGGATATCCAAGACTAACATAAAGCATAGAACTATTTGAAAAGCGGGACTCCATGTCCCGCTTTTTATATATCCTGTAAACTCGCTTTACATCACTTGCTGATACTTTACAATGTTGCTGTTGCTATCGCTGCTAAACCTCTTTATCCCTTTCTGTTAAATGCTCCTCAATCAGCTTCACTCTGTCCCATCTCTCACGCTTTTTGTTAACAGCTAAAGACAGCTCCAAGGGCGGCACCAGCACCGAATATCCCTCCCATATTATGCGTTCCAGATGCGCCTTGGCATAGGGACCGCAATCCACCGGCAGAGGATCGTCCAGGCAAGCAGCAGGATCGGAAGCAATATCCACCCTACAACCCAGATACAGCACGCCAAACTCCTTGGTTACCCAACCCTGCGTATCCACAATCGGCTCGAAGATATCATCCCGAAAAAGCTCCATAATCTTGGGTATATCGCGGGAATCCACCATGATATCCACATCGTGAGGCTTTAGCGCAATCCCCCGCAAGCACACGGCACAGCTTCCTGTTAGCCACCAGGATATTCCGCTGCCTTGCACCCGCCGGATAAACTCCTTTAAGCCAAGCTGCCAAGGAATGGGCTTGAAATAGCCAAGCTGATGGAACATCTCAATGCCGTTTCGCACAAAGTTCTCCCTGATAAGCTCAATATTGGGGTAATCAGCGGGATATGCCTTGTAAAAGCCCTTATCATCCGGCTGGTAATAACACATCTGTAACACCGGGATAAACCTATGCTCCACCTCTCGGATGAGGAAATATACCTTTCCATCAAGTTCTGCTGTGCTTAACTGCATCGTAGTCACCTCTCTAATCCTAATTTGTCTTGCTGTACCCAATCCCACTTTATGTAAGCTAACAAGATTGACAAGCCTAATATTTGCCACACCGGTAAACACTAATTTCTATATGGATCGAGCCCTTTGACTTGAAAAATCCAGAATGTAAACCTGTGGAAACCCAGCTCTGCCTCCATAGCTTGCCTATTGGAAATGAACCTGAATTTTATGATTGACATATATCGACCGCATGAATACTCTAGCATGAGTAAAGAATTTTATCGGGAGACCTTATGAAACGCATAGTACTTATCACTCTCTTGGCTTTATGCGCCCTGCTTTTAAGCGCAGAGGAAACCAAACAAGAGCTTCTCTTCCCCGATCATCACCTGTGCCTTGAGGCATCAGGCAGGTTGGTTTTGGAAGCCGACCAAGCAGTTTTTTCCTTTGACGTTACCGCCTATGGCAACACTCTGCGTTTAGCAGTAAGCAAAGCCAAGGACGGCGTGGCAGAGATATGCCGAGCTTTGACCGCTTTGGGGATAGACCCCAAGAGTTATTCCACCGCCGGTTTTAACACAGGCAACAGCAGCAGGTCTTCATTCTTTTTAACAGACAAGAAGGATTATTGCGCCACGCTTAACACTAGTGTTACTCTGAAAGACCTTAGCAAGCTGGATGATGCCATTCTGCTATTAACCGACAAGAATGTGAAGAACCTTAGCGGGGTTAGCTTCTCCCTGGCAGATCAATCCGCTGCCATGCAAAGAGCACGGGAGATTGCCCTGAACCGCATTGTGGAGCAGCGGGATACTATTTGCAGGATACTTGGAGTAAAGGTTACTGATG
>CALDSN010000079.1 GCA_937924555.1 uncultured bacterium
GTATATCCCCTCTCTACCGCAATGGTATAATAAATTGGTTTGATCGAGCTTCCGGGCTGCCTCTTAGCTTGGGTCATCCGGTTGAATTTGCTATGTTGGAAGCTTCTCCCACCTATCAAGGCTCTGACATAGCCGGTTTCGTTCTCCATAAGAACCAAACCGCCTTGAAGATATTTTGTAACAATGTCGACACTTGATGGACTGACACCACTAAGGCGCATAGAAGAACTATATCCTTTCTCGACACTAGACAGATACTGGTTCAATACTGAGTCTGCATACACGGTTAAATCTTGATCAAGGGTAGTATATATCCGCAAACCACCTTCAAACAGTCGTTCTGTGCCGTATTTTCTCTCCAAATACAAACGTATATGTTCGATAAAATAGTCTGATGAATACTGGCGCATTGATGTTCTGTCGCTAGTAATTTTGGATTCAACCGCTTCATTATATTCGTCTTCTGTTATCTTATGAGCTTTCAGCATTCTTTTAAGAACCTGGTTTCTTCTCTCAATTAGTCTGTCGGGATGTTTGATTGGGCTGTAGTAATTCGGTCGCTGAATCATTGCAACTAGTGAAGCAGATTCTGCAAGGGTGAGATCTCGAGCATGTTTCCCAAAGTAATAAAGTGCAGCTGTCTCAACACCATGTATCTGACCGCCCCAGAAGATTTTGTTGAAGTATATCTCAAGGATTTCGTCCTTGGTGAATTCACGCTCTATTCTCATAGCAAGAATAACTTCTTTCATCTTCCTAGAGACTTGTTTATCTAGTGTAAGGAACATGTTCCGAGCCATTTGTTGCGTGATAGTACTAGCTCCTTGGGAGAAATCCATCCTGATGATATCCACCAATACTGCTCTAATATTACCGATAATGTCAATTCCAAAATGATGGTAAAAGTGCTTATCTTCAGCTGTAATAAGCGCGTCAACTAGGTATGGTGGCAACTCTTTCAGGGAAACTAGTTTTCTCTTTTCGAATGCAAATAAGTACACCATCTTCCCATTCCTATCATACACCTCGGATCCTGATCTCAAAGTAAAATTACGGAGTTCGCTTGTGGGGGGTAGCCCATCTCTATAAAACCATAAAGCTCCCACAAATATACCTATCAGGATACATGCACCTATACCTGCATAAACAGATATCTTGTATAGATTCTCTTTAGTAAAGCGTTTCATCTATTATCTTCCCTGAGTGTTCAAACTTTTTGATAACGTAAAGAGTTACATAAGCAATCACGCTACCGCTAATCAAACCTAATGAGATGAGTATAGGTGTCAACATAAAAACTCTGTTGGTGTGCATTATGAGAAGTCTAACAATGACTAGCTGAACCAAATTATGCATAATAGCACCTATAATGCTTAAGCCGAAGATACTGAACCCCCTAATCAAATTCATGGCAAGGAACATTGCTACAACTGAGGATAATCCACCAAAAAGAGAAAGAAGAGTAGAGGGATGGATGAGTGTCATTGTTGCCACACCTCCGAAGATTGATTTGGTAATAGTCACCAGTATTGCATCCATGGGTCTTTCCACGCAAATAAGATAGAGTGCAACCGCATTGGATAATCCTAACCTGATAAAGGGTATTGGTAGCAATCTCATGATCATGTTCTCAACAACATGAAGTGAGATAGCTATTGCGGTAAGCAAGGCTAATTTTAGTATCTTATTCTCAATGTGGTGTTTCATAAGGTGATGAATTTGCTTATAAACTCGTTTGGGGACTCGAGCAAGCCAGATGGACTTCCAAAGTAAACAACACTACCGTCATCAATGAACAACACTGTATCAGCTATGCTCTGAATGTCGCGAATATGGTGGGTAATTGTTATGGTTGTGGCACGCCTTTCTGAACTTATTTTGGCAATATAGTACATAATCTCTGACGCTGTTATAGGATCAAGACCTGAAATTGGCTCGTCAAACACAATATACTTCGGTTGATATACCAGTGCTCTTGCAATACCTATTCTTTTACGCATTCCACCACTCAATTCAGATGGGTACATACTTTTTGAATGGCTCAGTCCAACAATTGATAGACATTCTTCAACCTTCCTGTCAATCGTTTTCACGTCAAACACCGCTCTTTCGTAGAGAGGAAGAGCTATGTTTTGTTGAACCGACAACGAGTCTAGCAATGCAGCATTTTGAAACACCATCGATATCCCATCTAGAACTTTCTTCCTCTCTTCCTTACTGTCATGATATATGTTGACTCCATCTATTGTAACAGCACCAGTATCGGGTTTGAAAATTCCTAACATGGTTTTAATCAGCATAGTTTTACCACTGCCACTTCTGCCTATGATAGCTAGATTTCTTTGATCACTTAAATTGAAAGAAACGTTATCTAGAATTTGCTTCGTTCCCAAACGCAGGGAAAGCTTGTTGACTTCAATCATGTTTGCGGTAACCTAAGATATACCCAACAAACAAACCAAGGAGATTGGATGAACCATCAAATACTGAAACTGTGCGCCCGGGTATTAGATATTGGTGTAGTTCATCCAGGATAGCACTTAGGACAAGAAATCCAAAGGCAATTCTACGCTTGTTTCCAACAACATTTCTTTCCTTCAGCTGTAGATTGAACAAAATGCCTAAGATGGAATAAACGAATAAATGGGCAAGTTTGTCAAAGCTAATGATATTAATGGAAGGGAGATTCTTTGAAGGGAGAGATGATAATGTCCAAATCACCACTATCCATAATATCCATGCGTATTTGCAAAATCTGCGTTTCATATGTTTAGTTTGGAAATCTCCCACTTCATTTTCTTACCTTTTCTGTCGACTACAGCGCGTAACGGTACCCCATGATTCCCAATCCAAAGGGTCGTGTTTGTATCTTTATTAACAAAGTTGAATGTAACCATATCAACGTAAGCTGTTTTGTTGGGAGATAAAGGGGTGAAGTTCAGCTCAAGCCTCGTGCATTTGATTTTGCCAAGTTTGGTCTGAATTATCTCATGCTTGTTAGGTACCACACTAGCCAACCATTGTGAACCGTTTGAATCAATATGGTAATCTGCTTTTCTAAAGTTACCCGCTGAAATATAAGCCAAGAAACTGAATAAATCTCTGGTATCAGTATGAAGAGGGAATTTAACTCTTGTTCCATTCGAAGTTCGGTTGAGGTAACCTAGTCCCGTAGAGTGTGAGAAGTCTTCTGTTACAGTATCATGAATATTCTTCTGGTCAATTACACGTGTGTACTTAACTGGTAACCAATCTGGACCAAGCTTCAGCATATATTTATTGTCCAGCTTCGGGAACAGGATACTTCCGGGATTAGTTCTGGTAGTAACTTCTATGTTTGATTCGGTTACTGACATGGAGATTGCAGCTACATTAAGCCCCATTGAGGTAACTTTGTACTCTGCCGTAACAGCAAAAAGGGTATTTAGTAACAATAGGAGGATTGAGATTGGATATCTCAGATTAATCACCGGGTTTTATTGTTAGTTGTATCTGATGTATGCTCTTCTCATCACCCGCGAGGATGGTAAGAATAATTCTATCGTCTAATGTCAGTGTTTCTCCAATTTCTGGTACATGGTTGAAATGAGCTAACAGGTATTCGGCAAGGATGTCATATTCTTCCACCGATATATCCGTTTGAAACTCTTGATTGAACTGCCTTATGCTGTAGGTACCGCTAAGTATATAGGTATAATTGTCTTTTTGTATAAGTTCTGGAGTTTCATCGTTGTCATATTCGTCTCTGATATCACCAACTATCTCTTCTAAAATGTCTTCAAGAGATATTATACCACTGGTTCCGCCATATTCATCCACCACTACTGCAACCTGTAACTTCTTCTGTTTGAACTGATTTAGCAGAGTTTGTACTTTCATGTTTTCAGTTACGAACCACACAGGACGAATGAAGTCCTTGATTGATTTCTTCTCTGGGTACAGCACCAAATCCTTAACATAAACGATTCCCACAATGTCATCTATACTTTCACGATAAACCGGTATTCTGGAATATCCGCTCTCAACTATGATATCCTTAAGGTCATCAATGGATTTACTTTCTTCAATAGCGGTAATTTTAACCCGAGGAACATAGATCTCTTTTATCTCAGCTTCTTTAAATCTAAATAGTCCCACCAACATCTTCTTCTCGTGCTCTTCAAGCCCTCTGCTGCTTGTCTCTGATTGAATAAGGTTATGAAACTCTTCCTGAGTGAAATGGACTCCCAGATGTGGGTCTACTCCTTTGCGCTTTGAGATTAAGAGACTAAACTTCTCCAACAACCATACGAATGGATACAATATGAATTGAATGATGATCAAAGGAAAACTCAGTATCCCACTTAGGATATCTGCGGTCGCAAGAGCTATAAGCTTAGGGATAATCTCGCCGAAGAATAGGATTAATATTGTAGTAAGAATTACCTGTACCGCAATCACAGATGAGTTGCTATAGCCAAATCTTGATGCCAAGGATAAAGCAAACAATGCTGCAAAAGAAGAAATAGCAATATTGACAAATGTGTTTCCAAGAAGCAATGTAATAAGCAGATGTCTTGGTCTTTTCAATAATCTGAGGATCAATCTAGACCCCTTACCATCATTGTTCTCGAGTTTCTTGAGGTATACGCGCGATAAAGAAAACAGTGCTGTTTCAGACGCCGAGAAAAAAGCGGACATGGTAAGCAGAGCAACAATTAATGTAATAAGCGAGTTATCCACTTCAGATAGCACCTTCTGTCATTTTCCTGTAATACTCCTCTTTATTATGCATGATTTCTGCATCTTGTTTTCGGATATGATCATAACCTACTAGATGCAACATTCCATGAATGAATACTATCAGAAACTCCTCTTCCAGAGTTCTTGTATCCTTTTGGAGAGCAAGCTGATTTATGTCAATAATAATATCACACAATCTAGTTAACCCTTGCTTCGTTTGATTGTTTATATCTTCATCGGATGTTGTAATATCTGTTTTAAGATCATTAACGAAACTCAAAACATCAGTAGGTTTGTCCACCCCTCTGTAACTGCGATTATAGCTCTGCATTTCATCTGAGGTCACGATTGACAAACAGATAACGAAGTAAACTTCAGGATGAGCGTCATTACAGATTGTAGAAGCTAAATTAAGCAGTATAGATGTATCTACAGCAGGCTCGCCTGAAATAGTAAAATCTATCATTTGTCTGAGCTATCCGGATAGTCTAATCTTTTACGATAAATGCTAGCTAAAATGGGGAGCATCGATACTTTTGCTGTATTCAAGTCTTTGATTGTTATGGGAGCTTGGTCAAGCTGACCCTCTTTGATAAGCCTCGCAATTGTATCTTGGATGATCTTCAAGATCTCGTCCTCGGCAATTGTATTCTTGGATTTGGTTGTAGATTCCACGATATCAGCCAACATTACTAGGACAGCTTCTTTTGTTTGAGGCTTGGGACCATCATAAATGAAGTTACTAATCTCACCAAAGCTATTATCTTTTGCGGCTTTATCATAAAAGTACTTGATTGTAGTATCTCCATGATGCTGAATGATAATATCGATGACTGGTTGCGGTAACCTGTACTTTTTGGCCAGTTCAATACCTTCAACGACATGACTCTTAATCAATTTTGCACTTTCATTGGGTTCTAGTCCATTATGAATAGCTGAAGAATCTTCATTGTTCTCTGTGAAGATATCTGAGTTTATGATTTTGCCTATATCATGATAATAACTACCGACACGTGCCAATAAAGGGTTTGCGCCAATTTCTTCTGCTGCTCTTTCTGCTAAGTTTCCCACAACCAAGCTGTGGTGATATGTACCAACAGCTTCTGTAGCTAACTTCTTTAATAGAGGATGGTTAAAATCAAGTAACTCCAACAAGGTTTGCTTAGTGGCTCGGTTCCATTTTCTTTCATAAAGTGGGACAATACCCAATATCCCGCTCATGCTTATTATCGCTGAAACTAAGCCAAAGCCGATTGATCGGATTATACTCATCAAGGGATCGTTCTTGTAAATGGCGATGATCATTATAGAAATTAATGTAGCTGCAACGAGATAGACCCCAATCATAGTATATTCGTGGTAAGCATTCTGACGGCGGATTAAGATCAAAGTAATCAAAGTG
Organism: uncultured bacterium; assembly: GCA_937924555.1. Taxonomy (GTDB): domain Bacteria; phylum Cloacimonadota; class Cloacimonadia; order Cloacimonadales; family Cloacimonadaceae; genus Cloacimonas. The sequence goes on from CALDSN010000079.1 coordinate 6,125, forward strand.
GATAGTAGCAACACTATGGGAGTAAAAGTTTCCCAGTTCAGAAACGGGCTCACAACCAAAAGACTACATATACTGTATAAGACACCATACTCGAAGCTTACCAGTATGGTAGCGGAGATAGCCATCATGGCGAAAGGGACTAGTAGATTACTGTATCCAAGTACATAGTTATTTACAGTTGCAAAGAGAACAATTACTACAAAGCCTATATTGACCGGAGCAAAGTCTGCAACAGGTATGCGATCCTCCTTGCTCTGGACACCAAAATAGTGATTGGCAAGGCTGATTGCTATGAAGATGTACATAAAAAGCCCAAGCATAAGAAAAAGTTCGTGGATGGGGGACTTGCTCACATTTCGGATTCGGTAAGCTTCTTGAAGAGATTCCAGCTTATTTAGGTCTTCAGGAGTAACGCGAGTATTCTTCCTAACGATTACTTCATTTTGCAATACCACACCTTCACTAAGGGGAACAGAGCCTAGGCTTCGATTGTTTAGTTCTGTCAGCTTGGTTTCGTTTAACAGTATATTAGGCTTGATAATCTGTCCAGCAATATCCTTGGCAAAATCTTGGGCTTGGGGGATTGAAGCTATGAATTTGGTTTCGGCTTGGGCTTTACTTAGAAAGCTATCCTTACTCATTTCTATTTGGCTCTCATTCTGAATGATCAGGATGCTATCTCGGTCAATTTTATCGTAGATTCCTTTCTTATAAATATCGCTTAGAGTTTGTCTTGCACCATTATACACTTTATCTCTGGAATTGGTGTTTGCTGCAAAACTCAGATCTTCTTGCTTTACGTTCCATCCAGCTTTGCTAAGTTCAGAGCTCAATACTTGAGTATCATTAGTACCTTCAGACGATGAAAGAATTTCAAAGATACTATCCCAAGATGCCAACACATCAAACATAACTTCATCAGATATAGCATAGGGCTTGTTCACCTTTAAAAGGGCTTTTTCCTGCTCTTTTAGCAATTCGGGTGATGATTTCAATATCGGGAAGTCGAAAGGCGCAATCACTTCACTTTCAGTTACTTGTCCCTCCTTTAACTTAAACTCCGGGTAGTTGAACTTGCCTACCGCAAATATCTGGTATATTCCGACAATTATCAGCGTGGTCAAGAGACTGAATATCATGTATTTCGAGTTCATGGAATTATGCATAATGTATCTTACTCAAATCCTAATTCCTTCAATGCATTACCCTTTTTACGCCAGTTCGGATTTATCTTCACCCAAAGGTGAATTTGAGCATCCATTTGAATGAACTTACTTAACTCATGTTCAGCATATTCGCGTATTTTCTTAAGGTTATCTCCTTTTCTGCCAATGATAATAGGTTTCTGGCTTTGTCGTTCCAACCAAATCACTGCATCCACCACAACTTTTTCCGGGCTTTCAGTATAGCGTTCGATAATCACTGCAGTAGCATAGGGTATTTCCTGCTCGAACTGATGAAAGATAGCTTCTCTTATTATCTCTTTGGCAAAGAAGCGCATGGGCAGATCGGAGAGTTGATCTTCTTCATAATAAGGCTCATGATAAGGCACATACTTCTTTATCAGATCAATCAATTCAGGTATGTTATCTCCTCTTTTTGCGGAGACTACGATTGATTCCGAGATAGAGGGAGGCAGCAAACTCCTCAACTCATTTATATCATAATCCGGATACAAATCCAGCTTGTTGAACACGGCAATCTGAGGGTTCTTGAGATGTTTGAGCCTGTCCAGAACTTCATTGTCAAACTCACTGGGAAAACCACCAAGTTGAGCCATAAAGATGATGAGGTCAACATCCTTAAAGGCGTCATTCCAGATGCGCATCATCTTTTCTTGCATCTCATATCTGGGACGCAAGTAACCGGGAGTATCCACAAAGATTACCTGATGTTTATCGGTGTTCCAGATGCCTTTTATCGCATAGCGAGTTGTTTGTGGTTTAGCTGAGGTAATAGATATCTTCTCGCCCAAAATCAGGTTCATCAATGTTGATTTACCTGTATTTGGTTTACCAATAATAGCTACAAAGCCACTCTTGAAGTCTATATTCTCATCCATATCTCAAGTTCCTAAAAAAGAGGGTGGTTTCCCACCCCCCCTGATTTATGGTACAATCTTACTCTTCTATAATTCGTTGAATACGCTTTCAATGATCTTCACGCAATCCATTAACTGCTCTTCGGTTATCACCAAGGGAGGGGCAAGACGTATGATGTGCCTGTGAGTTGGTTTGCACAGAATCCCCTTATCTTTCAGTTTCAGGCAAACATCCCAAGCCTCATAACCATCTTTGGGCTCAACTATGATCGCATTTAGCAGCCCCTTTCCGCGGACGACTTTCAGCATTGGGTGCTTTATGTTGTTTAAAGCGGCACGGAACTTGACACCCAGCTCGTAAGCTCTTTCTGCAAGCTTTTCTTCTTTGATAACTTCCAAGGAAGCCTTTGCCACAGCACAAGCAAGCGGGAATCCGCCGTAGGTGCTGCCATGTTGTCCCGGTTTGATTTGCAACATGATATCTTTATCCGCCAGCACTGCTGAAACTGGTAATACCCCACCAGCTAAAGCCTTTCCAAGGATAAGTACATCCGGGCGTATATTCTCATAATCACATGCCAACAGCTTACCAGTTCTAGCCAAGCCCGTTTGAATTTCATCTGCAATAAACAGAACATTATGCTCTTTACAAAGATTGTAACAATCCTTTAGATAACCATCACCTGGGACGAATACACCGGCTTCACCCTGAATAGGTTCGACTATAAAGGCTGCCACATTCTTTCCATGTTTTTCAAGATATTCCTTCAAAGCATTGGCATCGTCGTATGCCACTCTGGCAATACCGGGGGTGAATGGGCCAAATCCTTCGTAACAATCAGGGTCTGATGAGGCGGACACTATGGCGATGGTTCTGCCATGGAAATTGTTCTCGGCAAAGATGAGGATAGCATTATCCGGTTCAACGCCTTTAACATTGTATGCCCATTTTCTTGCCAACTTCATGGCAGTTTCCACAGCTTCGGCACCACTGTTCATCGGAAGCACCATATCAAAGCCGAAGAACTCTGTGATATACTTTTCATATTCCCCAAGCTTATTGTTAAAGAAAGCACGGGAAGTAAGTGTAAGCTCTTTTGCCTGATCGATTAATGCTTGAATGATCTTCGGATGGCAATGTCCCTGATTTACAGCAGAATAAGCTGAAAGGAAATCATAATAGCGGTTTCCTTCCGGATCCCATAAGAACACTCCTTCTCCCTTTGCTAAAACCACTGGTAGGGGGTGATAGTTATGCGCTCCGTACTTTTCTTCCAGTTCTATTGATTCACGGGAACTGATATTACCGTATTTCAGGTTATCGGACATGATTCCTCCATGTATTATTGTTTTTCATTAAGCAACCAGCTATAAATAGCTTGTATTTGTGTCAAGGGGAACTTGCCTGAAGAACTGAAAGCTGATAAACACACTCGCTGTATTGACATGTGCTTGTCTTGCTTTGTCATGGTGCTTTCCATATATCATTACGGTATCATTACGGACTTATTGCGGACAAAGAACGCAGTGAGTCCGCAATGATATCGTAGTAGAAGCAAGAAAGGGTTATTTATTAGCTCTTAGGGTGTTTATTCATCAGATGGGGGTGTTTGTAATCGATAGCCAGGATAGTAATATCATCCTTTTCCAGCGATGACATGGAGTATTTGTGAACCTCATCCAGAATAGTAGTTGCACTTCGCTTGGGGTTGGGGCTTCCCAGGCTGCTGATGATTCTTTCCAAGCCAGCAATCTCCAAGAACTCTTCCTTATCATTCATCGCTTCGGTGATACCATCGGTAAACAGAATAATTTCATCACCAATATCAAGTCTGATAGTCTCAGATGCAACTGCGAGATCTTCAAACACGCCCACAGCAGTTGAATGGGTTTCGGCAAACTTGGTGTAAGATCTATCCATTTTGCGGATGAACATTGGAACATGCCCGGCATTGGAGAACTCCAGAACTCCTGATTTAAGATCGATGATCCCCAATAGTACGGTTACGAAATTAGCCTCAATATTATTGCGGCACAAGAAGCTGTTCAGCTCCCAAACGATATCTCTGGCACTCTTATGATATGCCGAGACCCCTCGCAGGAATGTAGAGACAATTGTCATCGTCATGGCAGCTACTATGCCTTTGCCAACAACATCAGCAATGGCAAAGCAGAATTTATCTGAATCGATCATAAAATAGTCATAGAGATCGCCACCAATATCACTTGCTGGCTCTAATATCCCATAAACCCTCAGCTCAGACCTTCCGCATGGTAAATCTTTGTTAGAAGGAATCAAGTTCTTTTGGATTTCTGCGGCAAAGCGAACTTCTGCCATGATGCGATTCTTTTCTTTATTTGTCACATCCAGATTACGGATGTATTCCTTCAAGGAATCCTGCATGGAAGCAAATGCCTGAGTAAGCCTCTCTATCTCATATGCTTTGTTCGTTTCGGGAAGGCTGGTTTCGAAATCACCTTTACCAATTCTTTGAGCGATGTCTGAGAAGGTCTTAAGGGGGCTGGCAACGCTTTGTGTGCGTGCATAAACAATCAATGATATAGTTAGGAACACCAGGATGGAGATGAATATTTGAATAACCAGAAGTAAGTTAAG
>CALDSN010000080.1 GCA_937924555.1 uncultured bacterium
CTACCCCAACCCTATCACTTACGAATTACCCCAATCCCTTTAACCCCGAGACTACAATTAGTTACTCTGTTCCCAAGGATGCCAGGGTACTCTTAAGCATATACAATACCAAGGGACAGCTTGTGAGAACATTGGTAAACGGAACCGTGCTAAGTGGCACTCACCGGGTAGTGTGGAATGGTGCGGATGATAATGGCAACAAGGTATCCTCCGGCATCTATTTCTCCCGCATACAAACTGAAGGAAAGTCCTTGACAACAAAGATGCTTATGCTGAAGTAAGCCCCGCAATGGTTATGGGGCGGTGATTAGTCTCCGCTCCATAATTCTGATTTGAGGGAGCAATGAAACGATTATTCACCATGGGTTTGATCCTGTTGCCACTGATTATGCACTGCATAACCAGGCATGTGGCAATAGATGGCAGCCAGGCTTACACTTCCATCCAAGCTGCTGTAAATGCTGCTGCGGAACAAGATACCATCCTTGTACACCCGGGTGAATACATGGAGAACATCGAGATTGTTGGTAGAGAGCTCACTATAGCAAGTTTGGAACTGGTAACAGGAGATAGCACATACATTGCTCAGACCATTATAAACGGTAATCAGACCGGTTCCTGCTTGAAGATAACGGCAAACGCCGATGTTACGCTACGAGGTTTGTATCTTACCAATGGTAGCGGAACTATTACACCTTCGTGGCAAAGCAACGACGGAGGTGCCATATATGCCTATGAAAGCTATGTGTCTATAATGAACTGTAGGATAATAGGAAATAAGGCAAGAGGGGGTGCCGGTATCTTTTTTGATTACAGTTCCGGCTACTTGGGGGGAACCACTATTGCCTATAATCGCAGTAAGCATTATGGAGCTATCGTAATTGGTGGAGAGGAGGCAGAGGTGATATTTGACCCGCTTAACCGTTGCAGTGTTTACCACAATTTTGGGTCTATTGGCAATGATTTTGTGTTCGGAGTAGCAGCTGATGCAAATCCACAAATATACCTAGATAAGTTCACGGTTCCTTATTCCCCGGATTACATTGCAGAATTCATCTTTGCTCAGAAGTATAACTATGGAGGGATAATTCCCTATTCACTATACTACAACACTCCCGTTGTTATACCCCAGTATGCAGATTTCTATGTAAGCCCCAACGGTAACGATAATAATTCCGGGCTTACTCCCGATGCACCACTAAAGACCATAGCCCTGGCTTTGATAAAGATTAAGGCGGACAGCTTGCACCAGCAGACTATACATCTGGCAAATGGAGTGTATGGTGAAGAGCAGAACTTCCCGCTGAACTTAAGAAGCTATGTGAGTATAGAGGGAGAAAGCGAAGCGGGTACCATATTTAGCGGACCGGATGTATTCTTCGTTGGTTGGGATTCGGAAAAAGAAGTGGCCATCCGAAACATTAGCTTCCAGGCGATAACAAATAATGCCACTTATCAAGATGAATTGATTCAATGTATTTCTCGCAATGAAACTGATGGTGTTTTAGATAAACTCAGCCTTACTCTGGAGAACCTCACATTCAGAAACTGCCGCCCTACAGTATACACTAATAAATTCAAGTTAATAGGCATAACCCATGCTGAGAGGTTGATTATGAATAACATCAAAATACAAGATTGTATGGGAACTAATGCTATTGGAGTAATGGGTGGGAACCTTATTGCCGACAACATTCGCATCCATCATTTCTATCCTCCTCCCACCGGTGAAAAAGGAGGGGGAGCCCTGGCACTATCAGTCAATCATCCTGTTTTTACCGGAGGGGATAATTACATTAGCAATCTTCAGATCACCGGATGCGTAAACAATATGGTAGATTGGAGTTTATCCACTGCTTTATCCATCAGCGGAGCATATAATACCACCGCAATAGAGAACTATTTTATCAATGCCACCATAGCGGATAACATATGCACATCTGGTTTTGGTGCTGCTGTTACTTTAGCACTAGATGGCAGAGCTACCTTTATCAATAGCATAATCAGCAATAACTATCCTTATAACATTAGGATACGCAACGAATATCTTCCATCCAGACTTAGGCTCCTGAATTCACTTATTGGACCCGGTGAGACACCTTGGGACACCATAAACAACTTAAGCCCAAGTAATACTATTGAGTGGTATGGCAATAACATTGATGCTTCACCAAATTTCCATGTCGCGTCTGCCGACAATCCTTTTAGCTTAAATGATACTTCTCCATGTATAGATTCTGGAACTACCCACTTAAGCATGTTCAACCTTCCTGATTGGTACCAGTTTCCAGTGTATGATCTTGCAGGGAACTCCCGCATTTATGGTACTCAGATAGATATGGGAGCTTACGAATGGCATGGAGGATCGGGATTACACGATGAACTGCTTCCCACTACCCCAACCCTATCACTTACGATTTACCCCAATCCCTTTAATCCTGAGACCACGATTAGTTATTCTGTTCACAAGGATGCCAAAGTTCTCTTAAGTATATACAATACCAAGGGACAGCTAGTGAGAACATTGGTAAACGGAACCGTGTTAAGTGGCACTCACCGGGTAGTGTGGAATGGTGCGGATGATAATGGCAACAAGGTATCCTCCGGCATCTATTTCTCCCGTATGCAAACAGAAGGGAAGTCCATTACAGCAAAGATGCTTATGCTGAAGTAACATACAAAACAATTGTACATACAAAGCAGTACAGCCATAGCTCTTTATGATGCAAACTGATGTCTGTACTGCTTCTTTCCTCTCGGGATCTCGTTTTTCGAGGTGCTCTTTTGGAATCATTGCATGATCATTGCATAATCATTGCATGTTTCATCCGTAATTAGTATGCAATAATTATGCAATGATAGCAGGGAAGGGCTAAAGAAAAACCCACGCATAAAGACAAAAGAAAAGCCCGCAACAAAGGCGGGCTGTTATCGTTTAATATCTCGGTTTAAGCCTAAATCTTGCTCATATATTCCAGCAGGTCAACCACGCGATTGGAGTAGCCGAACTCGTTATCATACCAGCTAAACACCTTCACCATCTTGCCTTTGGCATAGGTGGTGGGGGCATCGAAGATGGAAGAATAGGCATTACCCACGATGTCTATGGACACGATGGGATCGGTTGAATATTGCAGGAAGCCTTTCAGATAGGTCTCGGAGGCTTCTTTCATGGCGGCATTGATGTCCTCTTTGCTAACTTCCTTCTCCAGGTTCACGCACAAATCCACAAGTGAACCATCGGGAGTGGGTACGCGGATAGCAACACCATCCAGCTTGCCCTTAAGCTCCGGGATAACCAGACCGATTGCCTTAGCAGCACCGGTGGAGGTGGGAATCATGCTCATGGCAGCAGCTCTGGCACGGCGTAGATCGCTGTGGGGAAGATCCAGAATCCGTTGGTCGTTGGTATAGCTGTGGATGGTGGTCATAAGTCCGTTCACAATACCAAATTTGTCTTGCAACACCTTAGCCACGGGAGCGAGACAGTTAGTGGTGCACGAGGCATTGGAGACTATCAGGTCCGTAGGTTTAAGATTTTGGTGGTTCACACCCATCACGATGGTAGCGTCAATATCGTCCTTGGCGGGAGCGGTGAGCAGCACCTTTTTAGCACCGGCTTTGAGGTGTTTGGAGGCTTTCTCTTTGGAGGTAAACAGCCCCGTTGCTTCCACCACCAGCTCCACACCCAAGTCCTTCCAGGGAAGGCTTTCCGGGTCTTTTTCCGCAAAGATGCGAATCTTTTTGCCGTTTATCACGATGGAATCTTCGGTATGGCTAACCTCACCGGGATAAATCTTGTGCACACTGTCATACTTGAACAGATAGGCAAGGGTTTTGGGGTCAGTTAAGTCATTTATTGCCACCACATTCAATTCCGGATGGCTGTTTGCGATTACGCGCATAACCAGGCGTCCGATACGCCCGAAACCGTTAATTGCAATGTTTGTCATCTTATATCTCCTTATAGCAGAATGCTGTTGTTTGCGCTTCCGCTTACCTTGCAGAAGCCCATCACTGTGTTTTGCATGGCTTCTTCGCCTTTCACCAGCCACTTGCGGGGGTCGAACTTGCTTTTATTGGGGATGTAGGAAGCAGGATCTGTATCAGGCGGGCAGACGATGGCATACTTTTCCTTCTCCCAGAAGGCTTGGGTAGCCACAGCCATATCCATCTGATAGTGGGTGTCTTTGTTTATCTTCACCACGCCGTTGGCGATGGCGGTAATCTGCTGCTCGTCGGTTAAGCCGGAGGCACCATGCAGCACCAATCCACGCTCCACACCATTCTTTATCAGCAGGTTGTCAATTTCCTTAATCAAGTCCAGACGCAACACGATGTTCTCGCCTTTGGACACGCCGTGGTTGGTGCCCACAGAGGCGGCAAAGAGATCAACATTGGTGCGTTTAACGAATTCCAAGGCTTCTTCGGGCTTAGTGTATAGCTCGGTGTCCGACACTATCTCGTCCTCTGTTCCCTTGATGTGCCCGATTTCACCTTCCACGATGATGCCATGTTTGTGCGCCAGGTCAACCACCTCTTTGGTGATGCGGATGTTTTCTTCCAGGTTCTCCTTGGAGGCATCAATCATCACAGAAGTTACGAGCTTATTCTCCACGCAGAACTTGATGAAATCGAAGTAATTGGGGGTAGCGTGATCGATGTGTAAGCCAACCCCGCTTTTGGGGAACTGCGCAGCAAAGGTTTGAATCATGGCAGAGATTAATCTTGCTCCGGCATACATATCTTGGGATGCACCGGCAGCATACTTACATGCACCGGCACTCATTTGCATTAGGCCATCAGAGTTTACGGCTGCGTAGCCTTGCACGATGGCGCGAATCTGCGTATCGAAAACAACATTAGATGCGATGATGCCGAAGCGTTGTTGCTTGGCTTTGAGGAACACTTCCTTCAGTTGTGCACCGCTTAAAAACATTTGAACC
>CALDSN010000081.1 GCA_937924555.1 uncultured bacterium
ATCGGCAGCTTGTTGTGGATTGGAAATGCAGTACTCGTAACCTTTGGAGAGGGCTTTCATAAACTTCTTGGCAGTGTCCGGATTCTGGGCAAGGAAGTTTTCACTGCTGATTATAACTGGAGTGTAATAATCGAACACAGGGTTCAAGTCACGCAGAGCTATGTAATTAATCTCAATACCTCTACGCTTGGCTTCCACACCGTCCCAACCGTAATATATCCACTCAAAATCGGCATCCTTGCCTATTGTGGAGAAGAAATCATAGACCCCGGAAACGATCTTGACCTTATTAAAATCCGCTTTTCCACTACCCATGATGTTCTTCAGTATCGCCTGCTCTGAGGGAGAATCCCAAGAACCATAGCGCTTACCTTCAAAGTCCTTTGGGGTTTTAATACCTGAGCTTTTCAGCGCGGAAAAGCCGGATGTGTTGTGTTGAACAACTGCTGCGAGAGAAACCAGCGGAATATTCTCACTTCGGGCACGCACAACGTTCTCTTGATAGCTTACGCCAAATTGACTTTTCCCTGTTGCAACAATCTGATCTGTAACTCCCTGACCCGGTTGGAGTATATCCACGTCAAGTCCTGCATCCTTAAAATAACCAAGTTCTTTAGCTACATATATGCCCGTGTGGTTAGTATTGGGCGTCCAATCCAGGGTGATACTCACCTTCTCCAACGCTTCCGATTTTGGGTCCTTCTTGGTGCACGCACTGATAATGCTGGCAATCACAATAGCTGTGATGAGCAAGTGCCTGAGTTTCATGGTGTTCTCCTTTATGTTTATTTTTGTTATGAACGTGGGTGATACAGCTTGTGGGTCTCGATCAAACGGCGCATATCTACATGAGTATATATCTGGGTGGTGTTTATGCTGGCGTGACCTAACAAAGCTTGAACAATGCGCAGGTTTACCCCTGCTTCCAAGAGGTGGGTTGCGAAACTGTGCCGGAAAGTATGTGGGGTTACGTCCTTCTTGATACCAGAAGCTATAACAGCTAAGCGAAGTATTTTCCAGAAGCCCATACGACTCATCTTGCTACCTTGAACATTGAGAAAAAGATACTCTGATTGTTTGAACTTTAACAGAACGGGTCTGGCTTGGTTGAGGTATTGCATAAAAAGGGAATCAAGGCTATCCACAAAGGGGACAAACCGTTGCTTACTACCCTTGCCATGAACGAGGATAGTGCGTTCGCTGAGATTTAGATCGTGCAGAGTTAGCCCCAGCAGCTCTGAGATACGCAATCCACATGCATACAACAACTCCATCATCAGCTTATTGCGAATCTCCAGAGCGGAAGAAGCGGGAAGACTTCCTAAAAGCTTGAACATCTCGTCTACACTAAGATAATCAGGGAGATGAGTGCCTATCTTAATGCGCGGTACTTGCTCCAAATCTACTTTGATGGGTACGTCATTCTCGCCAAGAAAGCCAAAGAACTGTCCCAAGGCGACGCGTTTTCGTGCAAGACTGGTGTTAACCAATCCCGCTTCCTGAAGAGCTAGAAGGTATTTAACAAGGTCATCGGTACAATAACTGCTTATATCCTTTTCGTCGAAAAGCAAGAAATCCTTGATATCGCTACGGTAGCTCTCAATGCTATTGGTAGCCATCCCTCGCTCCACTTTCAAATGATAAATGAAGCTGTTTAGGTAGCTGAACAAAGAAGGATTGAGCTTTTTATCACTCACTACTGTAGTAATTTGGGGTCTCCTTGGTGATGCGAATATCATGGGGGTGGCTTTCTTTTAGTCCAGCTGAACTAATCTCCACAAACTCAGCATTAGCGGTAAGTTCTTCTATGGAGGCAGCACCGCAATAGCCCATTCCAGCACGCAAACCACCCATTAACTGGAACAGAAAATCTTTAAGGGGACCTTTGTAAGGAACCATACCCTCAATTCCCTCTGCTACGAGCTTGTTGTTATCTTCGGCGGATTGAAAGTATCGGTCCTTACTTCCTTTCTGCATAGCGCCGATTGAGCCCATGCCACGGTAACTCTTGAATCTACGCCCATTGTAAATGATTGACTCTCCAGGGCTTTCGTCGCATCCGGCAAACAAGGAACCTATCATCACAGTCGATGCGCCTGCAGCCAGAGCTTTAACGATATCACCGCTGTATTTCAAGCCACCATCGGCAATGATGGGGATGTTGCTTTTAGCAGCTTCTTCAGCACAATCCAATACTGCTGTGAACTGAGGAACTCCAATACCCGCAACAACCCTGGTGGTGCAGATCGAGCCGGGTCCAATTCCCACTTTAACCGCATCAGCACCATTATCTATCAGATAACGGCAAGCCTTGGCTGTGGCAACATTCCCGGCGATAACCTCTATATTGAGTATGGATTTTACCTTCTGAAGTGCATATTCATAGTTCTTTTGATGTCCATGCGCGGTATCCATCACAAGAACATCAACTCCGGCTTTAACGAGTTCTGATGCCCGTTCCAAGAAGTCTCCTGTAACTCCAATAGCAGCACCCACCAAGAGTCTGTTTTTTTTGTCCTGCACAGCATTAGGATAGTTCAAACGCTTCATGATATCCCGCACAGTGATCATGCCTTCCAGAGCTCCATCATCGCGAACAAGAAGCAGTTTCTCAATCCTATGCTTCTGAAGCATGGCAATTGCCTGCTCCATATCAATGCCCGGTTTGGCAGTTATCAATTTGTTATGGGGAGTCATCATGTCCTTCACAAGACAGTTCCCATCCGTTTCAAAGCGAATATCCCTGTTGGTGAGGATACCAACTAAAATGCCATTATCAACCACCGGGAATCCCCCCACACGGTGAAGTGCTTTAAGCTCCTGAACTCGTTTCAGATTATCTGTTGGAGCTACGGTGTATGGATGGGTAACAACACCGCTTTCTGCGCGCTTCACAAGATGTACCTGCCTTGCTTGAGAATCTATATCCAGATTCTTGTGAATTATCCCGATACCGCCCTCTCTTGCCATGGAAATAGCCATTTCGGCTTCTGTTACCGTATCCATCGCTGCACTAAGTACGGGAATTAGCAGGTTTATCTTGGGGGTTAACTTAGTGTTTAATGCAACACTCGAAGGAAGAACGTCAGAACGCTGTGGAACAAGCAGAACATCGTCGAATGTGAAGGCTTTACGAATACTAATCTGCATTGATATCTCCTATCTCTCATATCTAATTTTCATATACTGGTACATTACAAATTTGGTCTGGATGAGCTCAGCTTACTTAGCCTTTGCCTAAAACCTGGTGAGAATATGCTGTTTGGTTTGGCTTTAAGGAACTCTTTGGCAAGTTGTTGTTGTTCAACTTCATTATTGGTTAAAAGCACTCGCAGTAGCTCCGTGTATTCCATCGCCACGGGGTCTGTGAAGGGATAGTCTAGTAAGGTCATTGCTCTGGCACTTTCCCCCAGACCTATTGCCCACTCTATCTCCAACAACAGCAGTTCCTCGTCCTTGTTGGCATTGAATACATATTCTAGAGAATCCAAACCGCTCTTTTGGTTCATCTGCAGTAGCTTTATGGCAGAAAAGAAGCTGCTTTGATCCTCGGCTTTGATGCCCAATGTCAACATCACCAAGTAGATGGCATCGTTGGTATAGCTGCTTCCGGGATAGCGGATGATAAAGTTGTTCATCAGGGTGTCAGCTAAGGCGGTCTGATGCGACAACAAAGCACCAAGGAATAGTAGGTAGTCTTTCTTTTCCTGCAATGAAGGTTCTTGCACGGTTGATAGTATCTTGATTGCCGAGGCTTCGTCAGAGTTCAATATCTTTAGCCTGGCATACTCCAAGTCAGTATCTTGGCGTTCAATATTATCACGGGCATAGATTCTGGCTTTATCCAGCCAGATGAAAACGCTGTCGATAGACTCATGTAGCGCAAGGCAAGTGGATGACATCAGCCGCATAAGTTTGTTGGCATACCCGCTTTTGGTAGGTAATCTGGAGTCATTCCAAATATCGAGAGAAAAGCATGCGGTCAAAGCCTCTTTTGTGGATAAATAATCTGCCTGTTGGAAGCTGATTGATGCCGTACGATAGCTTAATTCAAGCAGCTTGTTGGGGTCTCTTTCCACGCTTTGAGCGTACCTGTAAGCTGCTAGGGCAAGGCTATCGCTTCCTGCTCCGGCAAGGTCATCGGCAAAGCGGTATAATTTGCTTATATCTAGTTGTTTATACACATTCAGAGCTTGGCTGTATTGCTTTAAGTTCACCAAGGCTCCGGCATAGGCTTCCTTCACTGCTACACTATGGCTGGTATCGGCAATTGCCGCGACATAGGATATCAGAGAGGCATCCTCAGCCAGAATGACTTTTAACTGGTTATTGGTGAAGAATAAGTTGACCGGTGCAGTTTCCAAGTATGCCAAGTACTCATATATAGCTTCCGCGTACAATCGATAATTCAAGGAAGCGTTGGCAATCTCCAATCGAAAGAAGCCGGGTTTGTTTAGCTTTATTCTGGCAAGTTTGTACAGTTCCAGCACTTTGTCATAGAATCCCTTTCGCTCAAAGTACGAAGCTAGTAGCCGATATCTGTATTCGTCATGGTTATTAAGTTCCAGGTATGACATGCTTTCTTGCCATGCCTCCGGGACCTTAGCCTGCAATACAAGCAATTGAATATGCTGCTCAGAATACACTTGAGAGGGTATTGTCCGCTGGTATTTTGTAAGCAGAGCTTCGGCTTTATCAGTTTGAGAAAGTGCGAAGTATATGAGTAGAACTTGATTGATGGTGCTCAGGTCTCCAGGGTACTTTTCAAGTATCTGGAGGTATAATTGCTCCGCTTGAGCATACTGCCTCTGCATGAACATCTGGTAAGCCTGTTGGCTTAAAATGTCTTTTTCGTTGTATTGACCATGGCTCAACCCATATAAGCTAAGCATTAGCAGTAAGAACACTATGCTCTTGCGCATTTTTTATTTCTTTCCCATCTTTTCATTCAGGTTCTTCAGATACTGCATGATAACTTTCTGATACTCACCGGGATATGCCTTGAAGTTACCCTCCAACAGGCTGTTCTTCCTTAATGTGTTATAATCAATAGTGCTGGGACTACCTTCATATTGCTTTTCAGCAGTTTCGCCCTTGCGCTTTTCGCTGAACTCCCGTTTATTTATAGAGCGCTGAGCGTCCAACATCTTGGAGATGATTCGCTCCTGTTTCTCCAGCAAGTCTGGAGATAACTGGTTATTCTTCAATTGACGGCTAATACTATCCATCTCATCGATTATCTGCTTCAAAGCATTTCCCTGTTTCTGAGCCTCTGGACTGTTTTGAAGGGTACGCTTCAAGTTCTCGGCAAGCCTTTCCTGGTCAGAAGCAAGCTTCTGAATCTGTTGTTGCATCGCTGCATTCATCTTGCCCCCGGAACTCTGCATCTGCATCATTAGCTGTTCGGTGAGCATATTCATTGCCATCTGTTCTTGCCCCATCTGCTCCAATGACTGCATCAGAGCCTGCATTCCCCCGCCACTCCCGCCTGATGAGGGGTTCTGTAAAGCCTGCATAAGGTCATACACCATCAGGTTTATTCCCTTCTGAATGCTGTTGAGAGCCGTGGGGATCTGGTAGTATTGAGCCTCGTTCACGTACCCGTAAAACTCTCTATAGCTCTTATTTGTATCGCTCATATCAATGAAGAACTTAGGGGGTATCATCATCATAACTTGTGCTTCGCTAAAGAGTTTGTTCAGCGATATCTGAATACCTTCAGACTGAGCAATTATATCCTGCACTATCAGATATGGATCATTACGATACTTTGCTGCTGTACTCTCGTGCTTCTTAGAGAAGATAAGCAACTCTCTTATGGCTGTTTGGATAGCTTGCATAGTCTGATCTTGACTTCCAGCACTCATGGAGTTCTTTATCTCGTTTAACTGCATGGTGAAGCGACGCAGCTTCTCCATTGCCTGCTGCTGGGATGACATAGATTGACTTCGTTGGTTCTTCTGCAGTTGGCTTTCACTGTTTTGCATATCTTGTTCAGCCTTACTCTGCTGCATATCCTTCATCAGCTCATCCAGCTTAGCTTTGGCATCCTTATCCTTCTGGCTGTTAAGCATATCCTTTATCTTTTCCAGCTCGGACTTAAGCTTATCATAGTTATCGGAAACCTTCTTCTGATCTTCTGCCAATTCCTTACTTTCTTTGGTGTTATCAGTCGTTCTTTCACTGAGGTTCTTTTGCATTTTTTCAGTTTCTTCGGATATCTGCAAAGCTTTCTGTATCGCTTGTTCTTTCTTGATGCTCTCTAGCAACTGCAGGGTTTGTTCTATCTTTTTCGAGAAATCGTCCATGGAGAACTTGAAGTTCTCCATTGCCTTCTTCAGGTCCTCCGGTTTAATGTTATTCAAGCTATCTTGTAACTTTTCCATGGCTTTCTGCAGATCTTCGTTATTAATCTCCTGCATCAACTCTTGAATTTTCTGCATTTTCTCCAGTGTCTCAGGTGACAATGCCTGGTTGGCCTGCATCTTCTCCACTAGGTTCTCAAAGTTCTCTGCCACTTCCTGCACCTGCTCACTAATCTGTTCCTGCTCGGATAGCATCTTTTCAATCTGCTTTTTATCTTCCCATTTAGGATTATCGTCCTTAAGCAGTTCCCGTCTCTTGTCCTCGAACTCCTTCTGAAGATCCTTGGAGTCCTTTAGAGCATTCTCCAGTTCACTTTGCTTGTTCTCTTGTTGACGTTCTATCTCGCGATAAATCTCTTCAATGGAGGGAAACCGGGCTTTGAACTTAGTGCTTTCTGCTTTTTGAGTGTCCGGGCAGTTGTCATAAACTTCTGCCCAGTAGGTCACAACATCCCCGGGGAACAAGTCATACGACTTCAAATCCAGTGTATAATCTGTGGCGTATAGCTTACCACTTATCACGCTTTGGATGCTATTACTCCGTATTTCTCCGTTGTTAATCTGAATTTTTAAGCTAAGGTTCCTAAGCCCAAAATCATCATCTGCATTAATTATGAGGGGTAGCAACAAGTTTTGGTTAAGCGAAACATCCTCACCCGGGTAGCTTATCTTAATCTGAGGTGGAGTGTCATCAAGCAAGGCAATGCTTTTCTCCTCAGGGCGACTTTTTCTACCCAATTCATCCACTAATTCCATATACCAAGTTCGCGGAGCATTGATCTTTACCTGGGTGATAAAGCTTTGGTTATCAAGAGCCTGAAGTTCTATCCTGCTAGCATCGTCAAATACCATAGCAGCACTTCTTACTGGGATATTGGTACTTACCGCCAGTTTCACAATACTATGCTTCCATGCAGATATATTTCCATAAGAAAGAGTATCAATACTGTTGCTCATACCCGTGTATGACGGTGGCTGAATTTCAACCAACCACTTTTTCACAATAGGTTCGTCCAGTACTCTAACCTTGAAAATCGGACTTTTACAAACACTGTTCTCGCAATAATACTCTAAACTGTTATCCAAGTGGCTGAAAAGATAGCTACCATTTAACATCCCCAACTCGCGCCACTCTTTTTCTGTCCGGTAATAAAGTCTGTGTTTTAATCGGAGCTCTGGATCAATTAGTTTTATCTCAACCGGCTGCCCTCTCCCAATAATTATCGATCCGGGGCTTAACTCAATATATGGCTTATAACTTATCGCTTGGTGTCTATTTGTGTAAAACTGCTTGCTGGCCAATACAGAATCAGACCATGATAACGCCCAGATACTCCCCAACCCAATGAATAAGAAAAGGATGGTAAACTTCATCCACATCGGGAATAGTGAAGGTATGCCATATCTCTCCTGTTTTATCCTTTGCAATGCAGCTTGGCAGAGAGCAATTGTGATGGGGTTATCATCTGATGAATTAGCTAATTCATAGGTGTTTTGCAGCAGATCATCATGAAAGTCTATTTGCCTGTCCAGAAATCGCGCCACTTTCTGTTCATTCCATAAACCCAGATAGCACTGCCAAAGATAGTATAAGATAACCAATGCCAACCCGGCTCTTATACCGATATTGGCATACGTCAAAGCCACTGATTCATGAGGAATGTTTAACCAGAGGAGATAATAAGCATGTAAGCCAATCGCAAAACTCATCACGCAATTCAGCAAAGCCTGCATAGCCTGGCGTGTGTTTATTCTTCTGCGAAACTTACTTATAAATTCTGAAAACTCTCTCATGAAGTAGCTATCTCCTAACTTTGGAGAGTTATGTTTCCCAACTGGGAGTATGTGTCAAGAACAGATTGGTCTCTTGCCTCTTTTACAATCAAGTCTGCATATTAGGCTCCGGTTACTCCCCCACCAAAGATGCCTCCACCTCTGCCAATAAAGCCTTAAAGTCTGCGTTTTTCTCCAACACTTTCACAACAAACAAGCTTTCCGAAGCGGACAATATGTCATCCAGTATGGCTCCTGTCAGGATTAATGCCGGCATAAAATACCCCGCAGCCCGTATCTTAGTAAGAACTTCCACCCCAGTCATCCCAATCAAGTTATAATCCACAATTATCACATCAATCGTGTTTGAAGCAAGGACTTGGATTGCTTCTTCATCATCTGCTGCTTCAAACAGCACATGCCCTTTCTTTCTAGCTGTTCTACTAACAAGTTTTCTAATATCTTCTTCATCATCTATCATTAGTATCTGCAATTCGCTACTATGTGATGAGCCCGTTATGAGCTGCTGATGTATGATGACTGCAATATCCGAAGCAGTAAACGGTTTTTGAACATATACTGTTCTTTCATCACTTTCACCGTTATGTATAACTACATTATCAGTGAAGCCTGACATGAATATTACTTTCACTTTGGGGTGTATAAGACGAATCCGGTCTATCAACTCTTTGCCATTCAATCCGGGCATCACCACATCGCTAAGGATGATATCAGGAACTAATCCATTGGCACACTTCTCATAAGCTTCAATGCTTCTGGTGAAAGCCGCTGTGCGATAACCATAAGAAGCAATCATTTTGCTGAAATAGGTGCAGAGCGATTCTTCGTCTTCCACAATCATCACCAATTCGCCTTTACCTTTAACATGTTCCGGGGTTGAATCACCTGATTCCAGCAATTCTTGATCCTTAGATAAGGGGATTATAACGCGTACGGTAGTGCCGACATTAGGCTCACTTTCAATATTAACACTTCCCTTTATTTGCTTCACTATACCATAAACCGTAGATAAACCCAAGCCTACACCCTTATCTTTGCTTTTGGTGGAGAAGAAGGGTTCAAACACCTTGCTCCGGGTTTCTCCATCCATCCCACAACCTGTATCCTTAATACTGATTTGCACATATTCCCCAAGGGGTAAATCCGGCATTTCAGTGCTTTGCCAAGTAGTTATGTTCCTCATGCTTGTCTCAATGTTGATAATCCCACCCAAAGGCATCGCATCACGGGAATTAACTACCAGATTCAGGATCACCTGCTCTATGTGTCCCGGGTCAGCTTTAATATAGGGAAGATTTGTTGCAAGATTCGTCTCTATCCTGATATGTTCTCCAATCAAACGAGAAAGCATGGAATACATGTTTTTCACGATACTGTTTACATCCAATACCTTTAGCTGTACCACCTGTTTACTGCTGAAAGTTAGAAGCTGTCTGGTTAGCGAAGCTGCTCTCCTACCTGCTTTGTGGATCTCAGCAATGCCCCTATATTGTTCGCTGTTTTCATCAAGCTGCAACATCAGATCTTCACTGTATCCTAAAATGACGGTAAGTAAGTTATTAAAATCGTGGGCAATGCCTCCTGCAAGCTGACCGATGGCATCCATCTTTTGCGAAGCTATGAGCTGTTCTTTCAGACTGGTGCTTTCCGTTATATCTTCATACAGTGAAAGCAATAGTTTCTCACCATTAAGCTCCATAAAATCGAGCGTTTGGCTTACAAATAGTTCCGAACCGTCTTTACGGCGTAGTTTGATTTCTTTTCTTACAGCTTTTCCTTGTTCTATTAGCGACTTAACAATATCAGTTCTATCTTGGGGGTTGGCATAAATATTAAGCTCCAGACTGCTGTGGCCCACTATCTCTTGATAAGAATAACCAATGAGTTTTATCGCCGCATCATTAACATCGATAATTTTGCCGTCAGTAGGCTTAGTGATAGCAATAGCATAGGGGCTTGAATTGAATATCTTGCTGAATTTGTCTTCTGCTCTCTTTCTACCCGTGATGTCGCGGCTTGTTCCGATTACCTCCACTCTTCCTGTATCCGAATTTGTCTTGAAATAGCTAATCACTTCAGTGTTCACGATACTGCCATCTTTGCAAGGCTGGTCTATTTCGTCATAATTCGGCTCAGATATCCCTGTCTCGAGATATCGTGCAATTCGCTCCTCCGAAATCTTGTTAAATTCTATTAATGACTTCCGGGTAAGCACTTGTTCAAAACTCTGATTCATCACTTCTTCAACAGTATATCCGCGAAGCTTCTCCACTGATGGGCTAACATAAGTGAACTTCCCACTAAAGACATCCAACACCCATATCACATCTAATATGCTCTCGGTAAGGAAACGATACTGTGCTTCACGTTTCTTAAGTTCTTCTTCGGTTGATTTTCTATCAGTAATCTCGCGGAAGTTTATTACCACACCACATACAGCCGGAACGCCCAAAAGGTTTGTGAATGTGCTCTCCACCCATTGCCATTCCTCGGTTTTATTCTTAAAACGATACTCAAGTGTGGGCGAATAAAGCGGATCAGCAAAAACCTTTTCCAAAGCATCCAGCACAAAAGGAAGGTCATCAGGATGAGTATATTCATCAGGATGAAAAACTATATCCTCCGTAGCTGAGTAACCAAATAGTTTTCTGGCAGAGGGACTAACATAAGTGAATTGTCCTTGATAATTAACAAGCACCACCCCATCAGGGGCTTTATCAATTAGAGCTTCGTAAAACTGCTTCACCTCATTAAGTCTCTGAAAAGCAAGCTTTTCTTCGGTGATGTCCAAATAATAGCCTATCATGCGTATCAGTTTCCCTGCTTCATCTAAAACGGGTTTTCCCGAGCCCCGAACATAATGAATACTTCCATCTGGTAACAAAATCCTGGCTTCTATCGGTCGAGGTACACCGCTATCAACCACTTTTTGTGTCTCTGCCATCAGATATTCTCTATCCTCGGGATGAAAAGCGGCGATTGAATCCTCTACACTTATCTTCTTCCCCGGTTCAATACCAAATATGTGATACATTCCTTCAGACCAGTTTACTTCATTCGTTGCCACAATCCATTCCCATTCGCCGAAACGCCCAACTTTCTGCGCTTCGTCCAGATTTGTAGAGTCTTTCACCCTGTCCAATTTCAATGGGTTAGTTTGATGTAATATACCACGCAACTTACCAAAGCCGTCTTTGCTCATATCTGCTCCTAATTGAGTGCAGCATTGGCTCTTGTTCATCCTACTCAGCATGGATGAAAAGCTCAATTATGCCATAAACTAATTGTATACGAATCAATGATGATGTCAAGAATTATCTGCACTATCTCTATATTTCGCATGCGACAATCTTGTTCTTTCCCAGTTTCAATTTCATGTCATGCGAAGGCAAATCACTGGTGATTCCCTCATCCCACCCGGGAGTCACGAGGGAGTCACCTGAGAATGATGTGGCATT
>CALDSN010000082.1 GCA_937924555.1 uncultured bacterium
TTCCCTACACGACGCTCTTCCGATCTAAAGTGGTTTCGAGTAACCAAGAGATAATGGGATTGGGATCGATAGAAAGTTGATGCATGATTCCGATAATACGGTTGCGGCACATCAATAGATTCTGTTCCAAGATAGTACTATTCGGTATATTCCTGACAGGATTGTCCTTGCTTTGGGAGTATAGAATAGAGGCAAAACTGATGTTATCTGCGCCATACACACTACGGATTATCATGTTATAGGCAACAGTTTGCATACGGTGAGACTGCCAAACATCAAAGGCCGGTGCCTTGCCGCTTTTTAGCTCAATCACGCTATGCTTACTGTCTTTGTTGACAAGCATATCTATTCTGCCCTGCAAACCATATTCCGGGCAAAGGTAGGATGGCTCTAACAGGACATCCTCATCCTTGATTGTAGCCAAATAGTTGGTTAGCTGTGGCAAGTGATCGGACTGCACCCGATTGTAGATATTCATGGCTGATTGCAAGCCTTGAGATACAAAGGTAATGGGTTGCGCGGCAAGACTGCGTCTGAAGAGCTCTTGATAGGGCAGCTCGGGATTGAAAACCAGCTCGTCCAGGATGCTGTTTACCACAGACCCCTGCAGGATAGGCTCGGTAAATGGCTCGCTGCAAAGCTTGTTTAGGAGGAAATATGCAGGATTGCTGCTTTGGTTCTCGAAACATTCTGCAATAGCTGTAGCATCTACTAAGAAATCAGGCTCTAAGACTACCAAGGTTTTAGGATTGGATTGAAAGTAACAATCCCTACCTTCCACCACGCTTAACTCATGAAAGTGGATGCAGGCATAACGCCAGAGAGATTTCGATAATTGGGTAAATAACTTGCCATCTTGATTACTTTGTTTGCTGTCGTTGCGAAGCAGGATGTTGCATTCCTTTCCATCGTCACGGGTTACTAACATAGTCAAAGAAGCATCACTCACCTGCCAGCTTGATACTATCGCAGTGAAGCTGAGTTTCTCGCTGTCTTTTGTTGGTGTAAAGACTTTGAATGTTTTATCTTGGAAGTAGTCAACAAGAGACGGATAAGAGAACTGAGGACAGAAGTGGGATATCAGCTTATATACGGTGTTTGCATAAGTATCAAAATCTTCCTGCTTTGAGTCCTTAACTTCCTCATGGGCAATTTGGTTGCAATATCTTCGAAGGGAATTACTTTGATTTTGTAGATCTTTGCTTAAGGAGCATGTCTCGTTGGCGTATTGCATGCGGGCAAACAAGTTACTGAAACTGGTATTGTAACCCTCTGTGGCATGCTTGTAAAGTTGCTCCAATATCTGGCGCAACTTAAGCATCTTATCTAGCGGGTCATTTGAAGCGTGGCAAAGAACGTTTAACCGTTCTGCTAACGAATCAGCCTGAACTCTTGATACTACCCCCACTAAATCTCACCTGAATTGCGATGAATCGACAGCTTATATCACTTTGATTTATGCTTGGCTTTCTTACCAAAAATGTTGGTGCGAACCCAAGACCAGTTGTAATAAAGGTGGATTAAGGCAACGATGAAGAAGATTATTCCTGCAAATTCGTGCACTTCGCCCAAGGTCTCAGAGCCACGCCAGGCAGAGGGACCGAACTTGTAGAGAACCATGGAGAGCATGGTTAATAAAAAAAACAGGGCAAGGATGGGATTGATGAATTTCAAAGCAGAGTTTTTCATGGTTGTTACTCCTCGTTTTCTTCTGATTCTTTAGTGAAGAAGGCTTTTACAAAGTCCACACCTCTAAAGCGTATGAGATCTTCCATACCTTCGCCTACACCAAGTAGCTTCACAGGAAGCTTTAGATTATGACGAAGGTTGAATATAATACCACCCTTGGCGGTTCCATCATATTTGGTTAAAGCCAAGCCGGTTAGTTTAATAGACTTATCGAAGTTCAATGCTTGGGATATTGCGTTTTGCCCGGTGGTGGCATCCACAACCAAGATTGCCTCATGGGGGGCATCGGGAACAAGCTTCTTGATAGTGCGGTCTATCTTGCCAAGTTCCTTCATTAGTTTTTCTTTGGTGTGTTGACGACCTGCAGTGTCTATGAGTACTATATCAAACCCCTTGGCAATGGCAGAGTTAATTCCGTCGTAGATTACCGCAGAAGGATCGCTGTCAGCTTGTGCTCTAACGATTGCTACGCCGGCACGTTCAGCCCAGATTGCTACCTGTTCAATGGCTGCTGCCCGGAAAGTATCACCGGCAACAATAAGTACCTTCTTGCCAGAAGAGGCAAACTTGTGCGCAACCTTGCCTATTGTAGTGGTTTTTCCTGTGCCATTCACTCCAACGAAGACGATAATATGGGGCTTATGTTCCGGTTCAGCAAAGAAATCCGGCGCATCCATATCTTCTCTAACCAATACATCTTGCATGATGTCAGTTAAAGTGATTTGTGCAATCTCCACGTCGGTGATACGCTCAATCCTGATCTCTTCACGTAAACGTTCCAGGATAAGTTCTGTTATCTCAACCCCGGTGTCGCTCTTTAGCAGGATATCTTCTATCTCATCGAAGAGTTCCTCATCCACTTTACCCCTTAGGCGAACGGCTTCGGCAATCTTGCCGAGGAACCCGCTTTTGGTTTTATTAAGTTTCTGTCTTAGATTTCTTACAAAGCTTAGCAATTATCCATCTCCTGTAGTTTCTAACCAATCTCTATGCCAAGGTAATAAACTTAAGCATGATTATCATTGACATAACCAGTACGTGAGATAAATTTGAACAAATGGCTATGCCGTCAATAGAAATCTGCATTACAACGGCAAAGGAATAGTATGGAACGCATCAAGATAATGCCCAGACATATATTACTCTTGGCATTACCGGTTTTAGTGGCTACGGTGGGTGGGATACTCAGCTCCGGCAGCTTGGAAACCTTTATGTCTGTTACCGGAGCAAGGGGGATAAGCCCTGCTCAGTTCTTCTTTGGGATTAGTTTATTCGTCGGATTGCTTGCGTTTAGTTGGCGTTGTTTCCCCAAGAATGCCTTGATTGCCATAATTCTTTTTTATCCCCTTGTGAGCAGCATTCTTATGACCAAGGTGCTGATGATTCGAGCAAGTCTGTTTCTAATTTATGGAGTTAATCTTGTATTCTGTATAGGCATTGCAGGAGTGTTGTGGTTAACCTTCTTCTCCAGAAAGATAGTACGTATCCGCACGGCTGCTTTTGCCGCCTTATCTGGTTTGCTGCAAGCGTTGTATTTTCAACTTCTCTACGCTGTGATAAGCCATGCCTATAATCAAGCTACATTTATTAACAACTTCATGAGTGCTTTCTTTCTCTTCATCTTCATTGGCTTCGGCTTGTCTGTGGCTGATGTAATTGTGATTCGCCAAGAAGTTGAGGAAGAAAAAAGAGAGAGATATAAACATATAGATGAGGATGATGATGATCTCGGATAGGGACTTCTTTCTGATTGGTGAAAAAAGGGATTCCGAGGGTAACTTGATACCTTTGGAGATCAGCAGTATATTCCCTAAGCAACAGCCCCTCTTTGTGGAGATTGGCTCTGGTAAAGGAGAATTTATATCTGCATATTCTCGTTTACACCCAGAGTACAACTTTCTTGGCTTAGAAGCTGCCGATAAAAGGATAATTAATACTCTTAAGAAGCTTAATCCGGAAGCTAACCCCAATGTCCGCTTGATGCGTCTCTTTGTCAACGAGACCATCAGCAAGCTTTTTGCCCCGGAATCCGTCTCGGGGGTATTCATCCAGCATCCCGATCCCTGGCCCAAACGTAAGCACCATCGCCGTCGTTTGATTCAGGAAGAGTTTCTCAATGCTCTAGCAGTTATCCTTAAACCCGAAGCTCAGGTGCAAGTTTCCACTGATCATGCCGAATATGCATCTTGGATTTTGGAAGAGTTCCTTGCAAATCCTTGCTATTTATCAGTATATGAGGATCCATTAAGGATGCAATCCACATTTGAGGACCACATAACCACTTGGTTCGAGTCCGAGCAACGCAAGCAGGGTTTTGACCCTCATTTCATGCTGTTCAAGCGTATATAGGAGCTAAACAATGCATTATGATATTAGTACCAACAAAAACGTAAATGAGATGCTTAACAATGTGATAAGAAGCATTACCAGCATTGCTGATGAGCAGCTTATGCATATTAAAAGACTCACCCGAATAGGGGAGTCACTATCATCCGAGACGGATTTGGACAAGATATTCGACATGATATTGGAAGAAGGGATAGAATTTACTAATGCCGATGCTGCCACCATATATAAAGTGAGTGAAGATGGACAATTCTTGGAGTTTGAGATACTGTACAATGCTACTCTGAACATCCTGCAAGGTGGAAGCCGTAACCCCACCAACTGGGCATCCAAGATACCTCTTTACACCCCCGAGGGAGAGCCAAGCTTAAGCTATATAGTCACCAGTGTGTTTCACAATAAAAGCAGCCTTTGCTTTGATGATGTGTATGAAGCCAAGGATTATAATATCTGCGGCACGATAGACTTTGACAAGAAAAGCAACTATCGCTGCAAATCCATGCTGACCATCCCACTTAAGAATCATGAGGACGAAGTGCTGGGCGTTATCCAATTCATCAATGCCATGGACGAAGCGAAGAATATCGTATCGTTCAGCGACGAGCACAAAACCATGTTGTCATCGCTGGCATCCCAAGCTGCTATTGCACTGTCCAACAGAAAACTGATTGAAAGCTTAGAGAATCTGTTGAACCAATTTGTTCGTTCCATTGCTACTGCAATCGAGCGGAAATCCAAGTATTCCAGTGACCATATCTCCCGGGTTGCTATCCTCACCGAACTCTTTGCCGATAGAATCAACCAGGCAGATGAGCAGTATTTTGGCGGTAAACGCTTTAATGAGAATGAGCTAAAAGAGCTTTCCATGGCGGGGTGGATGCACGATGTGGGAAAGATTGTAACTCCGGAATTCGTGATGGATAAAAGCACCAAACTGGAGACCATCTTCGATAGGATAGATATGGTAATCCTGCGCTTTGAGAAGCTTGAGCTGCTGCTAAAGCTATTGCAAGCTACCATGAGTGAACAAGAGTTTGTTTGCTTCATTCAGGCAAATCTATCCCCAGAGATGGATTCGGGCAATGTATTCAGCTTCATCCATGAGTCCATTGCCTTCGTAAGTAAGCTTAATTATGGTGAGGAGTTTGTGGCGGAGGAAGACCTTGCCAGAGTTGAAACACTTAGCAAGATAGACTTCAGCTATAATGACCAACACTACTTCCTCTTCACCGAGAACGAGAAAAAGAACCTTATGATAAAGGGTAGAGGTACTTTCACCCCTGAGGAGTTCCAGGTGATGAAGGACCATGTATCAATCACGTGGGATATGCTATCGCAACTCACTTTCCCCAAGAAGTTCAAGAATGTTGCTTTCTATGCCTCAACCCACCATGAAGCTCTTAATGGTAAGGGATATCCTCGTGGCATTGGTGCAGACCAATTGCCTTTGCAGTCCCGCATCATCGCCGTGGCTGATATCTTTGAAGCTTTAACTGCCGCTGACCGTCCCTACAAGAAGCCTAAGACCCTATCTGAATCTTTGGATATCATGGCTACCATGGTAAGGATTGGTCACTTGGATAAAGACTTGGTTAGTTACTTCATGGATTCCGGGCTCTATCAGGAATATGCTAAACGCTTTATGAAGCCTGAGTATATCGACGAAGTGGATACTGAAGCCCTCAAGAGTAAGTATTCTGCTACATGATAGCGAGTCCGGCAGATCACTTGAATTCTCGAAGCATTATAGAATGCTTAAACAATCCTGACACTATCCCGCTTTTTCTTGCCCCTTTGGCAGGCTATACCGACCAGGCATTTCGCACCTTATGTAAGCATTATGGTGCTGATTTTCTCGTAAGCGAGATGGTTAGTGCCGATGGGCTAACCAGAGACTCTGCCAAGACCATTCGCTATGTCCTCTTTCAAGATATTGAGCGACCATTTGGGGTGCAAATCTTTGGAAGTAATCCGTTGGTTATGGCAAAGGCAGCGGAGTTCTTACTGGACTTCCAGCCAGATTTTATTGATATAAACATGGGATGTCCCGTTAAGAAAGTAATTCAACGCGGAGCTGGATCTGCTCTGATGCAGAACCCTGACGTGGCAGCAACAATAGTGAGAGAAGTTAAACGCTGTGTAGGGGCTAAGCTCCCCTTAAGCGTAAAATTCCGTAGTGGCTGGGATAACAACAACCTGAACTATCTTGCCTTTGGCAAGCTGATGCAGGATAGTGGAGCGGATTTTCTCTGCCTGCATCCGCGCACGACTAAACAGATGTTCTCCGGCTTAAGCAATTGGGAACATATTAAAGTGTTGAAGCTTGCACTCGCTGTGCCACTAATTGGCAACGGAGATGTTAAAACTCCCGAGGATGCACTGCGGATGAAGCAGGAAACCAATTGTGATGCAGTAATGATAGGCAGAGGGGCATTGGGCAGACCCTGGTTGTTTAACCAAAGCAAATCAATGCTCATAAGCGGAAGCTATCCTCCTTTGGAGCGGGTTGCTCTAAGAGATGTTATCGTAAAGCACCTGGATCAGGCCGTGCAATTTAAGCCGGAACAAGTGGTGGTTAAAGAAATTCGCTCCCATGTTTGTTTCTACACCAAGGGCTTGGTAGGTGGGGCAGAGCTGCGCAACAAGATTAACCACGCTGAGAGCATAACAGAGATTATTGAGCTTTTAAACCATTGCCTAACCGTCTAAGCTTTGCTTTGCCAAACCTTTCACAAGCGGTTTCCGGACTCACATCACAAACGGAGAAAGCAACATTCATTATCACAAAACCTAAGCTGAATTTCAACTACTTTAGTTCGAATTTCAACTCCGGGGAGAAAAATGAGCTTTTCATCCGGGTTTATGTGGTGCTCAAACGTTAAAAACATCCATTTTGCCCGGCATGCTAAGCTTATACATTACAGAATGATAAGTGCATTTGGACGTTTTTTTTCTTGACAGATACCGGCAAGCCTCTCAGGGTGAACCCCATCAATTGAAACAGGGAAATTATGAAAAAACAAAGCAAGAAATTGCTTGCCCTTTTTTTGGGGTTTCAGGTGCTGATAATTGCACCTATAATCGCAGAATCTGTGACAAGCCAAGAAAGCGATTTCATACCCACTTCGCAGAGCGAAATGGTTATCGACTCGCTACACACGCAAGAGCCTCCTGGTGCCCCACCGGGTGAAACTATGGTGGCTACATATTACTCCAAGCGCTTCCATGGTCGTAAAACGGCAAGTGGCGAAACCTACGATCACTATGCCCTAACATGTGCACACAAAAACCTCCCCTTCCAAACCCTCCTCAAGGTGACCAACCCCAAGACCGGCCAATCCGTAACCGTTCGCGTTAATGACCGCGGTCCTTTCACACGAGGAAGAGATTTAGACCTTTCCTACGCAGCAGCAAAAGAAGTGGGACTTCTGCAAGCGGGTGTTGCCCCGGTGGAAGTTAAGATTATTCATGAGGAAAGCTTAGAACCCAGTTTTGCACAGAGATAGCTGATATCCACCCTTATTCACTGGACTGGCTGAATAAAGATAGGTATCATGAAAGAAACATCCAAGCTTATACCCTTAAAAGTATCATCTAAGGTAAGTAAAGCTATGGTTGATGGCGGAGCTGTGTTGGCTCTGGAATCCACCGTGCTTACCCATGGCTTACCTTACCCTCGCAATTTTGAAGTGTTATCCACTCTGGAAAACCTCTGCCGTCAGCACGGTGCCGAACCTGCAACCATCATTGTTTTGGATGGAGTTGCCCATATTGGCATGGATGAAGATGATATCCAAAACCTAAAGGATAAAATACAATCCGGATTACCTATAGCCAAACTCGGCAGAAGAGAAATACCCATGGCACTAAGCACCGGCATCAGCGGAGGAACAACTGTATCCGCCACTATGCTGCTGGCACACTTTGCCGGGATAAAAGTGTTTTCTACGGGAGGAATTGGTGGTGTGCACCGAGCTTGGGAAAAGGGCTTGGATATCTCCAGCGACCTTAAAGCCCTATCCCAAATCCCTGTGGTGGTGGTTTCCGCAGGATGCAAAGCTATTTTGGATATTCCCGCCACCTTGGAGTATCTGGAGACCCTGGGTGTTCCTGTGTTAGGTTGGCAGACCAACGACTTCCCTGCCTTTTATTCTCGCGGCACAGGCTTAACCATAGATAAACTTACCGATGCCAAACAGCTTGCCGAAGCTTACCAAAAGATGGTGGAACTTGATCCCTACCCATCCGGCATCCTAATTGCCAATCCTATTCCCCAAGAGGATGAGATTCCTGCAGAAGTGATTGGGGAATATATTGATGTAGCCATCAAAGAGGTTAACACCAGAGGCATTAAAGGTAAAGAGCTTACTCCATTTCTGCTTTCTGCTTTAGCAGAATCCACCGCTGGTTTGTCTGTTAAAAGTAACCTCGCTCTTTTGAGGAATAATGTGATAGTTGGGGCACAGCTTGCCCGGGAGCTAAGATGAAGATATATATATCCATTGATATGGAAGGGATGCCCGGAACCTATAACTGGGATCAGGAAAAGACCGACCGCAGTGCCGTTAAACGCGTGATGCAAGAACATGTAAGCGATGCAATCAATGCAATCCTCACCAGTGAGTATAACAGCAAAATTACAGAGATTGTGATTGCCGATTCTCACTCCGGGGGAGATAATCTGGATTATAGCATCACCGCTATGGATAGCAGGATAGCCCTCATCAGCGGGGGACCGCGCCCTGCATATATGATGCCTGCTTTTGACAACAGCTACACAATGGTGTTTCTGTTGGGTTATCATGCCGGAACAGGTACTTATAAAGCAAACATGGATCACACCTATTCCAACAGCCGCATCCATAAGATATGGATTAATGGGCAACGCATGAATGAAGCTTTGATAAACGCTGCTTATGCAGGTTATCATGGCGTGCCTGTAACCCTTATTAGTGGGGACAAAGCCCTGGAAGCCGAAATGGCGGAAACCATGCCTTGGCTGAACTTTGTTTGCACCAAAGAAGCAGTAGCAAAGTTCGCTGCCATGAACTATTCCTCCGCTTTTGTTAAACCTAGGCTTGAAGCAGCGGTGCAGCGAAGCCTCGAGATGCAGAATGCCCGTCTTTATACCTTTAAAAGCCCAATTACGCTAAAGATTGAGTTCCATTCCACCGCCATGACAGATGTTGCCTGCCTGATGCCCCACACCAAACGGCTGGATGGCAGAACCGTGGAATATTGTGACGATGATTATGGCGTTATCTTCGAAGCTGTGATGGCATTGGTGACCCTGGCATCCACCGCCGGGATGTAACCCAAAAAAGTACATCTGATACTCCGAGTAGCTGTTGCCCATCACTTAGAAATACAGACTGATGGGAAGTAGGCACACGATACTCGAAAATATTATTGATAGTCCTGAGTATTCTAAGCATTTAGCTCTCTTCGAAGGTTCCTTCCTGGCATCTGTATAGCACACCACAAGAACGTGAGCCCAAAGTTTTCGTTGACAAATAACCGCTTTACAATTCACTATTGATTCGGTGGTGATTGGTAACTGCCAATAGACATAAAAGGGTTGATAACGCAGAACTATGAACGGTTCAGCATGAGAAACGAGCACAATACATAAGGAGACACGCATATGAAAACCAAGTTAATTCTGGTGATCTTACTATTGGGTATAATGGGATTGCTATTCGGCAGCGAAGATCCTGCCGAGATGGACGAAATGCAACGCAGAATAAAGGAGCTAAAGGCACTTTCGGAGAGGTTTAAGGCAGAAAAGGGGTTTGATGGAGTAATAGATACAAATACTGAAGTTATGAAGCTATCACACTTTAGCGGTAACTTTAAGGATATTGATATGAATGCTGTTAGAGATTCACTAGCGTTCAGGCAGGTATGCAATAGGATAATAAACAAGCTGCTACCCTATATTGGTGCCAAGGAAAACCAGCTTGATGCAGGGAATATATCAATTAGCTCCACAAGCATACGAACTCAATACCAGCAGAGAGCAAACGGATATCCGATATGGGGAGAGGGGAGGCTTGTTATATCCTATGAGAGAGACTATAATAGGATAAGTATACTAAATGTTACCGTGGATATAGCAAACCAACCAGTACAGCCACTTATATCTGATATCGAAGCCAAGCAATTAGCCATAGATATGCACAAAAATAGAACTGGAAGGAGCTTTGATAACAACGAAACTACCATTAGTGGCCCTTGCTACTCTAATGGAGGCAGAGACAGATACTACATTGCATACTTGGTCACAGTAGAAGATATTACCTATTTCGTGGATGCTTTGGAGAGTAAAGTAGTTGTCTATTTCGATTTTACGAGGTATTGAGATGGTTCAGAATATGGACAAGGTATATGAACTCCTTGTGATTGATTACACTCAAGCAGCTGCCTTAGCAACCTCATGCCAACTTGGCCTTTGAAAATGAAAATACTACATTGGTATGGATCACCTTCACTCCCATTAAGACATGAGTTGGGTTATAGTTATGTTGGCAACAGTTCATTCAATCTGGTTTTGGGTGTTAGGAACAGTCACTAATTGAAACATCACTTCGCCACCTCATCAAACCGAGGTGATTCCCTCATCTCACCCGGGAGTCACGAGGGAGTCACGAGGGAGTCACGAGAGAATGATTAGAGAAAACACCAAGAAGGGGAAGGTTGGAGCTTTATGAACCGTCACTCAAATTTATCTTGCGGGATTTGAAGCCATAACCAAGCACATCATACACATCGGTGAGGATCATGAAGGCATCGGGATCGGTTTCTTTTACGATGTCGGTTAGTAAGGGGACTTGACGGCGGTTTAGCACGCAGAAAAGTACATTGGTATCTCTCTGGTTAAAACCTCTGGTTCCCTTCAGGTAGGTTACCCCTCTATCCAGCTTTTCGTAAATCTCATTACGGATTTCGTCCACCTCATCGGAGATGATATACACCCCTTTGATATAGGGCAAGCCTTCACTGGCGAGGTCAGTGATTTTAGTGGTGATGAAGAGGTTTAGATAACCCCAAATGAGCAGCTTGAGGTCGCCCAGGATGAAGGCAACCAGCAGGATAATGCCTGTCTCAACGATATAATAGCCCATACCGATGGAGATGTTTGCCTTTTGCTTAATAAGAGCAACGGGGATATCGGTGCCGCCTGTGGAGCCGCGGAATCTGAAGATGAGTCCCAAGCCAATTCCCAGCATCACAGAGCCGGCAATGGCACTAAGGAAAAGGTCGTTGGGGCTAAGCATGGCGTAGATAGTGTGCCCATCCACCACGAAGGTGTAGGGGGCAAGGTCGCTGATGAAGCCCAAACGGTGCAGCATAGGGATGCTTAGCAAGTCGGTCATGATGGCACTTACGAACATACCATACAGGCTTTTACTGCCAAATGACTTACCCACAAAGATGAAGCTGATGATGAACAGCGGGATGTTGATGACAATCATGGAAATGCCATTGGGGATGCCAAAGAGGCGATTGAAGATTTGGGATAGACCTCCCACACCACCCGGTGCCATATTGTAGGGCAGCAGGAACCAAGAATAGCCAATGGCGAAGAAAACTGAGGCGAAAATGATGCCTATGAAATGGGTTAGTTCACGCTTTATGCGCTGTTTACGTGTAAGTCTATTCATTATAACTCCCTAAAAGTGAAACAAATTATCCATAAGCCGGATCGTAGATTACTAAACCTTGACTAATATCCAAAGTCAATTTCTCTGACCCTCTTAAAAAAGAAAGGATACTACTATGAATATCGATATTAGATTAGACGGCGTTAAACATAGCCTGGTAGAGGTGGAGAAACCACGCTCTATAGCTCAAATTATCAAAGGAACGGATATAGACCGTAACCAAGTCCTGTCCTATAAAATAAACCACAGGGAATATGTCAATGAGGATTACGTTCCCGATAGAGAGAGTCTGGTTAACTGCATCACATACAAACACCCGGAAGGAAACCGCATCTATCAGGATTCTGCTATATTCATCCTGGCAAAAGCACTGCATACATTGCTTGGTAACGAACACTCCATGGTTGTGGAGCACTCTATCGGAGACGGGGTGTTCTGCGAGGTGTTTAACACCGAGAAGTTCACCGAGCAGGATTGCAAGCGGATCAAGGATGAAATGCTGCGCATCGTGGCAGCGGACTTACCGATTGACAGGATTGAGGTTAAAACCGATGAAGCGATTGACATCTTCAGTGCCATGGGACGCAAGGATGTGGTTAAGAACCTGAAGTATAACTATCAGGAGAGCGTGCATGTGTATCGCTGTGGGAAGTTCTATGATAGATTCATCCGTACATTGGCAGACCGCACCAGCATGATAAAGAGCTTTGACCTGATGTATCAAGCACCGGGCTTTGTCCTGCGTTTTCCCAAGGATGTGAACAGCAAGGAAATGGAAAGCTTCGTGATGCCCACAAAGGTTTTTGCCCTGCATCAGGAACATGATAAATGGCTGGATATCCTGCGGGTTCATAACATATTGGATATTAACAAGCTGAATGATAATTACGAGATATCGCAGTTTATCCTGGTGGAAGAAGCATTGCATGAGAAGAAGATTGCCGAGATTGCTGCAGATATCGTAACCAAGAAAGAGGTGAAGATTATCCTGATAGCGGGACCTTCATCCTCGGGAAAGACAACCTTTGCCAAGCGCTTAAGCGTGCAATTGCAGGCGTGTAAGGCGAAGCCAATCGTGATTGGTATGGATGACTACTTCATCAACAGAGATAAAACCGCACGGAAGGAAAATGGTGATTTTGACTTTGAATCCATCTATGCCATGGATTTGGAATTCCTTAATATGCAGCTTACCCAATTGCTGAACGGGGATCAGATTGAGCTGCCACATTATGACTTTACCCGCGGAGTGCGCCGCCGCAGCAATAACTATGTTAAACTTGGTAAGGATAATGTGGTTATCATGGAAGGCATCCACGGTTTGAACGATACCTTGACGGAATCCATCCCTGCTAATCGCAAAGCAAAGATTTATATCAGTGCGTTGAATCAGCTTAATATAGACAACCATAACCGCATCCCTACTACAGATTGCAGGCTGCTGCGCAGGATTATTCGCGATCACCAGTATCGTGGTTATAGCGCAGAGGAGACCATTGTACGCTGGAAGGATGTGCGCGAAGGTGAAGAAAAGAACATCTTCCCTTATCAAGAGAATGCGGATTATATGTTCAACAGCAGCTTAACCTACGAGATGGGTATCCTGCGCAAGCATGCCTGGCGCTTATTGAAGAATGTACCGCCTAGCTCATCAGCCTATATGGAAGCCAACCGGTTATTGTACCTCATCTCCCATACCAAGGATATATCAGATTCGCTGGTGCCGTATAACTCTATCATCAGGGAGTTTACCAACGGCAGTATCTTTAGCTATTAGGAACCAATGAAGCGGATAAATATACTTTCAGAGGACGTAAGAAACAAGATTGCTGCCGGAGAGGTGATTGAAAGACCTGCCTCCGTGGTGAAAGAACTGGTGGAGAACTCACTGGATGCCGGAGCAAGCAGCATTATTGTGGTCATTGAGAACGGAGGGAAAGACCTCATCCGGGTATTGGACAACGGTTGCGGTATGAGTGGTGATGATGCACTGTTGGCTTTTGAGAGGCATGCTACCAGTAAGATAAAGACGGTTGAGGATATCATTCACATAGACTCTCTGGGTTTTCGTGGAGAAGCTTTGCCTTCCATTGCCTCAGTATCGCAACTTAGTTTGGTTACCCGCAGCGAAGCAGACGATATGGCTACCATTGTGGAGTACCAATCCGGTAAATTGACCAATGTAACCAAGACATCCGCCAATCCCGGAACAGCTATTACTGTTAAGGGTCTATTCAAAAGTCTCCCTGCTAGGCGTAAGTTCCTACGGACACCAGCAGTGGAGATGCGCTATATCCTGAAGTACATTCACTATCAGGCGATATTATATCCCGCAGTAAGCTTCAAACTGATAAGTGACGGCAGAGAGAAATTTGCCTATGTGGGGACAGAAGATCGTAATGTGCGAATGAGTGAGGTGTTTGGTTCTGCCTTCTTCAGTGATGATATCATATCCGTTGCAGGCTCGAACAATGGTTATGAGGTAAGCGGATATATCTTCGGTTTGGAGGATAGAAGCGACAAGCTTATTGATGCGCAATACACCTTTATCAATGGTAGATTTATCAACGATAAAACCGTTAAGCACAGCATCAAGGCAGCGTATGAGCCGTTCATCCTGAAGACCAGAGCTTGGCAGAAGGGAAGTACTCCGCCATATATTCTATTCATCAGCGTACCCCCCGAGCAGATTGATGTAAACGTTCATCCGGCGAAACACGAGGTTCGTTTCAGAGAAAACAATATAGTGCATGCTCTAATATTTGAAACAATTACCAGAGCATTACGGAGATATGAAGAGGATAAATTTGCTTCTGCGCGGTTGAAGTATCAGGCGTTTACTCCCGCTAGTCCCGCAACAAACCTGGAAAGGGATATCTTTGTGAAGAACGTGGAAATACCCAAGTATTCTGAGTATAAAAAAGAGCTGAACAACATGTATCAGGATGATCTGTTCAGGGGTGCACCGCAACCGAAGGCTGCACCAATACCAATATATAATCCTGAGAAAGCTTCTGTGGAAGCCCCGGAAATATTTGATGATTTGCCAAATGATAACCTCTCATATTCCATCTTGCTGAAGAACGAAGAGGACTACATCAATCCTTGGCAGCTTCATAACACCTACATCTTTGTGCAGGTTGAAGACGGGTTGGTGATTATTGACCAGCATGCTGCCCACGAACGGATAATCTATGAGAAATTGGTGCATCGGACTACCGGAACTCCCGCTATCCGCCAGAAGCTGATTATTCCTATAGTGATAGACATCCCACCCTATATAGCTTCGGAGACAAGCGAATTGATTGAAGCTAACTTAGAACTGCTTGAAAAAATTGGCTTTGTGCTGAAGAAATTTAGCGGAGATTCCTTGGTTATAGAGGAGATCCCGGCGGAGTTGGGAGATTTCCAAGGGGGGCAGGTGTTCATAGAGATACTAAAGACATTGGAGGAGGAACTGGAAGTTAATCCAGACTTTCGCGACAGTTTGGCGAAGTCTATTGCTTGCAAAGCAGCAATCAAGGCAAACCACAAACTGTCCCGCAAGGAAATGCTGGCATTAATCAATGACCTTTTTGCCTGTCATGTGCCATATTTCTGCCCGCATGGTCGTCCCTTGATTATAAAAATGCCGATTAGCGATTTTGAGAAGAAGTTCAAGCGTATTGTATGATACCTATCATTACTATTGAGGGTCCCACTGGCTCGGGTAAATCTGCATTTGCCATAGAGTTGGCAAAATACCTTAATACGGAGATAATCTCTGCCGATTCCCGGCAGGTGTACCGATATATGGATATTGGCACTGCAAAAGTGGGGAAAGAGGACCTGGGACTGGTTAGGCATCATTTGATTGATGTGATAAATCCCGATCAAAGTTATAATGCTGGGAGCTTTGCTGCTGACGCAGAGAGGGTAATTAAACAACTACATGCTAAGAACATGGTACCAATTATCTGTGGAGGAACCGGGCTTTATATTCAAAGCCTGATACGGGGTCTATGTAAGTTACCTGAGATAGCTGATAGTGTGCG
The DNA here is from genome assembly GCA_937924555.1 of uncultured bacterium. GTDB lineage: Bacteria > Cloacimonadota > Cloacimonadia > Cloacimonadales > Cloacimonadaceae > Cloacimonas. The sequence goes on from CALDSN010000082.1 coordinate 15,734, forward strand.
TACCGATTTGAAAGAAAGACTACGAAATGAAGGGCTGGATTCACTATATCGAGAACTATGCGATATTGATGCAGCGCTCTCTGCTAAACTGAGTCCAAATGATAGCCAACGAATCTTGCGGGGCTTGGAAGTATATTACGCGACAGGGAAGCCGTTAAGCTGCCATTGGAATGAACAAAATGAAACGCAGAAGTATAGTACTTTTAGGATTCTTATCAATACCGAGCGGGATACGCTATACAAAAGGATAAACCTAAGATTAACCCAGATGCTGAAGATGGGCTTGATTGACGAAATCAGAAGCTTACTTGAAATGGGCTATAACAAAAGCTCACCTGGACTTAACAGTTTGGGGTACAAAGAATTTATCCCATATCTAGAGGGGGCAGCTAAGCTACAAGATTGTGCTGATGTTGCATCTCAGCATCATCGCAACTATGCAAAAAGACAGGCTACTTGGTATCGAAAGTGCTCTTTTAACTTGTCATTGACTGGCAGTTCGGTTAACATATCTAATATAGCAAAAATCATTATGACAGATCGCACAGAGGAAAGATATGCAAACAATGGCTAAAGTTTTCGATATTGAAATAAGCAGGCGTGATGTGGATCGTGAGTGTGCCCGCATGAGGCTTGAGAATAATCAAGATAACAGAAACAAAGCAATGGACTACTTGGTGGAACGTTGCTTGCTATTCCACACTGCGAGACAGTTAGGGATTGAAGTATCCGATGCTGAATACGACACAGCTTTGTTAGATTTGTTAGATCATGAAGAACCTTTGGGCCTAACAGGGGAAATACTTCAGGAGCTTACTGCAGCCGAACTTGAATATCTACTTAAACGACATATAACCATCGTGAAGTATTTGAACACTATATATACCGATATGATTCAGCTAACCCCCGAGAAACTGCATAGTTTCTATGAAGAGCAAAGAGAATACTTCAAATGTGAAGAATGTGTTAGATGTGCCCATATAATGATTAAACACTCTCCAGATGCAGAGCAGCGGATCAACATGATTTATAAGTCTATAAGGTGTCCCGAGGATTTCTTCAAACTGAGTCAAAGCTGTTCTGATTGCCCCAGTAACGCTTCCTGCGGGGATTTGGGGTGGTTCTACAAGGGTAAGATGATTCATGAGATAGATGAAGTTGCATTTTCCTTGGCAAAGGGTGAGGTAAGCCACCCCTTTAAGTCTGTTCACGGCTACCATATCATCATGCTTATTGATAAACAGGACGAATCTTGCGTCCCATTTGATGATATAAAAGACAGCCTTCATGCAAGATTGTTGCAGCTTGAAAAAGAATACGTGCTTCGTAAGCATATTGAAGCTTTAAAGAGTCAGTTCTCCGATCAAATCGTGATATACTGATTGTCATTTATATTTTCCGCCTCATCCCTATCATTTGTAAATCGGGGTGATTGAAATAGTTTAATCAAATAAAGGAAGACTTATGAGATACGATGTGATAATCATAGGTGCGGGGCCTGCCGGTTTGAGCGCTGCAATTTATAGTGCTCGCGGTGGTTTAAAAACCGCAATATTCGAAAAAGGGCTTATTGGTGGACAGATAACTGTTACCGATGAAGTTGAGAACTATCCCGGTTTTGAGGAGCCGCTTTCTGGCTTTGAGATTACGGAGAAAATGAGAGCGCAAGCTGCCCGTTTTGGCGCAACTTTCCATGATGAAGAAATAACTGCCATGGGGTTAGAGGGCTTATGCAAGATTATCCAGACTCACGAAAACACCTATCGAGCCAAGTCCGTAATAATATGCACCGGTGCACATCCCAGAAGACTGAATGTCCCCGGTGAAGAGCCACTGACCGGTAGAGGGGTGTCCTATTGTGCCACCTGTGATGGAGCCTTATATCGCGACAAAGTGGTCGCTGTGGTTGGTGGAGGGGATTCAGCCGTAGAAGAAGGCTTGTTCCTTACTCGCTTCGCTAAGAAAGTATATGTTATCCACAGGCGTGATAGCCTTAGAGCACAGAAGATTATTCAGGAAAGAGCTTTGAAGAACCCCAAAATGGAATTCGTCTGGGATACTGTGGTTCAAGAGATTCGCGGAGAGACCAAGGTGAAAGAACTTGAGCTTTTTAACCGAAAAACCAACCAAATATCCCTTCTTCCTGTAGATGGGATATTCATTTATGTCGGGATTCTTCCAAATAACGAACTGCTCGAATCCCGCATCGAGCTTGACAGTGCAGGTTTCGTGTTAACTGATGAGTATATGCATACGAATGTACCTGGCATCTATGCCGCAGGCGATATACGCCATACAGTACTAAGGCAGGTAGTTACAGCCACAAGTGATGGAGCAGTAGCTGCTTGGAGTGCTGAAAAGTGGATAATCGATAACTATGACACACTGGAAGGATAAATGTCATACAACACATTAAGCAGTAAAGATATACGCAAGCAATTCATAGATTTCTTCATAGGCAAGAATCATCAGTTTATTCATTCTTCCCCTGTTATTCCTTCAGAAGATAAGACCCTTTTGTTTGCTAACGCTGGGATGAATCAGTTTAAAAGCATTTTTCTTGGGCAGCGGGAGATTAGCTACACCAGAGCCGTAAATAGTCAAAAGTGCATACGTGCAGGCGGAAAACACAATGATCTGGAAGAGGTGGGTAAAGACGGATATCACCACACTTTCTTTGAAATGCTTGGAAATTGGAGCTTTGGCGATTATTACAAAGAGGAGGCTATTTTCTGGGCATGGGAACTCCTGACCGACGTATGGAAGCTTCCTAAGAACCTTCTCTATGCTACGGTTCACACCAGTGACCAAGAAGCATATGAGCTTTGGAAGACCAAAACAGATATATTGCATGACCACATCAGTTATCACGGTGATAAGGATAATTTCTGGGAAATGGGGGAGACGGGACCATGTGGTCCCTGTTCCGAGATTCACATTGATCGGGGTGCTGCTGCTTGCGACAAGCAGGGCATCCACGGGCATGTTTGTCAAGTGAATGGAGATTGTGCACGATATATAGAGCTGTGGAACTTAGTTTTTATACAATACAACAGAGAGGAAAGCAGAGAATTAACCCCTCTGAAACATAAGTTTGTGGATACAGGCGCAGGTTTGGAGCGGGTAACCCAGGTTTTACAGAATAAGCACAGTAACTATGAGACAGACCTTTTCATGCCGATTATTGAGCATCTTGCAGAATTATCGCAGGTTCCATATGCACAAGATTCAGGCACATCACACCGGGTCATTGCTGATCATATTCGCTGTCTGTGCTTTGCCCTCGCAGATGGTGGCTTCCCTTCGAATGAGGGTAGAGGCTATGTCTTGCGAAGAATTCTTCGTAGAGCTGCTCGCCACGGAAGATTACTAGGCTTTAAACAACCATTCCTATACAGATTGGTTGATACAGTGATTAAGGTTATGGGGCATCACTTCACCGAACTTCAGGGTAAGGAAGATTACATCAAGATGGTCATCAAAGCAGAAGAGGAACGGTTTAACCGTACCTTGGACACTGGCTTGGAAATATTCACTCAACTCAGCAGCAATGCAGAGAATGGAATCATCAAAGGTACAGATGTTTTCATGCTTTATGATACCTTCGGTTTCCCGATGGACTTAACAATGTTGCTTGCCGAAGAGAAGGGACTGAGGCTTGACATCGAAGGCTTTGAAGCTGAAATGGAACAGCAACGCAGCAGAGCTCGCAATGCCAACAAGTTTAATTCCAGAGCAGAGGATATGCTATGGCTGGAGTTACACCCTATTACTCCCACAACGTTCACAGGTTATACAGAGATTTCAACTGAAGCTTCTATTCAACGCTATTGTATCACAGATGATGCCCAAGTGATTATCCAATTGGATAAAACTCCTTTCTATGCAGAATCTGGCGGACAGATCGCTGATATTGGCAAGATATTTAACGAAGATTTCGTGCTGGACGTGCAGGATGTGAAGAAGCGAGATGAATATATCTTCCATTACGGTACTATATTGAGTGGCGTCATCACAGACAAACCTGTGAAAGCCGAGATCAACGTTTCTCATCGTAAGAACGTTGCCCGCAATCACACAGCCACACATATTCTGCATAAAGCCCTAAGAGAAGTGCTAGGGTCACATGTGCAACAAAAAGGTTCTCTCGTTGCTGCAGATTATTTGCGCTTTGACTTCACCCATTTTCAGTCCCTAACTCGTGAAGAGATCGGAAGAGCACACGTCTGAACTCCAGTCACGATCAGATCTCG
>CALDSN010000083.1 GCA_937924555.1 uncultured bacterium
ATAAGATCAAGATCGGTTCAGCTATCACGATCCTGAAAGGATATGCCAGACTGGGCTTGTGTGAATCTCCCTCTGATGAAAGAACTCTGAGGCGCTTCTGTGAAGAATGGCTGAGAGACAATCCTGCCATCAGTGGTCAAGCCAGGCAGGGAAGCAAGTTCGTGGCAGAGCATATCGTCAAGACCATCATGCGAGACAGTTCACTGCTAAAGGTTGGCGATGTCTGGGTAGCAGATGGACATACTCTGGCTTTTGATATCATCAATCCTCAAACTGGAAAAGCACAGCGGATGACCATGATCATGGTCTTTGACTGGGCAAGCAGGTATCCGGTAGGAGCTAGCCTGGCATTGACAGAGGATAGTCAGCATATCCAGACAGCCTTCCGCAATGGCTTTCTGAACTGGGGAGCCCTGCCTAAGTTTGTCTATCTGGATAATGGCAAAGCCTTCAAGAGCAAACTGTTTCATGATAAGTGGGAAAACCATAATCTGGAAACTGAACTGGGAGGCATCTTCCCCCGGCTCAAGATCGAAGCTGCCTTTGCCGAGAGCTATAATGCCAAAGCCAAGGTGATCGAGAGATTCTTCAAGACCTTCCAGGATCAGTTTGAGCGCTTCCTATCCTCCTTCAGAGGTTCATGTGTGGCAGATAAGCCATCCACGCTGATGCGTAATGAGAAGTGGGCTAGATCATTGTTTGAAAGCAAGCCTCCCAACCTGAATGAAGCGATGCAGATGATAGCCTTTTACATCCGCTACATGTATGGCGAGGCTCCGCATAATGGATTGGATGGACAGAGTCCCTGGGAAGTGTTTAGTCAGTCACCTTTACCGGAAGATAGAAAAGTAATACCATCCGAACTGAACTTCATGATGCTGGCGATGGAGAAAAAGAAGATCCGCAGCGAAGGTATCCGCTTCAATAAACTGCAATACTGGGATATCGCCCTGGTCGATTATGTCGGCAAGGATGTGGTAATCCGTTACGATTATGCTGATGCCAGATGGATACTGGTTTATGACCTGCAGGACCGCTTCATCTGCCAAGCTGAACTGAGACGGGCACAGCATCCCTTTATCCATCTCGATAAGACCAACCCAATCCCGCACAACAACCTGAACAAAGAACATAAGCAGATACTCAAGCTGCGACGCACCACTGAACAGAGAGCGAAATTCACGGTCAAGCAGACCCAGGCAGTAGTAGATCAGTTCTTGAAGCCTCTGACCAGCATACCGGAGCAGAATACGATCTTTATCCAGCCACCCATGATCGAGGCTCCCAAACACGAGGCAGAGGAATTCATGCAAGCCTTGGAGAAGCAGGTGATCAAGAGCCTGCCACCATTATCGGCAAGTAACATCAACCATGAGAATCCAGCACCACAGAGTGAACTCAAACCCGATTACAAACCAGTCACACCTCCCCTGCAGGAGGATGACGATGATGAGATCAAACCCCGCAAGAAGAGCTACGAAGAGATGCTCAGATTTATAGGCATTAAATAAGGAGATAAAGATATGAAACAAGGAAAACTTGTTAGAACCCGTAACGTAGTGGAAGCTGATGAAGCGATTAATCTGCTCGTAACCCGCCCCAAAGAAGAAATGGTGGGGCTTGGACTGCTATATGGTAAACCTGGCTTAGGCAAGACCACTTATGCCACCAGGATCGCCTTACAGCGTAATTATGTGTATCTGAGACTGGAGGCGACCTCCACACCAAAGTCGTTCACCCTCCAACTGATTACTGGCATCTACAACTACCTCAATCTGGAGTATCCACCCTTGTATGGTACCACCAATGCCATCTTCCGCCGATGCATGGATGAGATCGAGAGACATGAGGACATCGTGATTATCGTGGATGAGATTGATTACGCCTTCAAACAACCGCAACTGCTCGGAACTATCAGGGATATTGTGGATAATACTGCGGCAATCGTGATTCTCGTGGGAATGCAAAATGCTCGGGATCGCCTGGCACAGATCAATGAATACTACTTCGACCGCTGCAACTCATTCTACGAGTTCGAATCAGCCAGTCTGAAAGACATCACTGCCATCGCCAGGGAAGTTCTGGAAGTGGAAGCGAGTCCGGAGCAGATCAATACCATCTATTTCAACAGTGGCGGCAATCTGCGTAAAGCCATGAAGATGCTGCATCTGCTGGAAACGAGTATCAAAGCCGAACAAGGGCACTCAGAAACCACAGAGCAAAGGAAACCACTATGCTTAACGCCGAAGCTGTCTCCAATTTGATCTCAAGCTACAATCAGCCTTTCACACCCAAGATGCTGGCAGGCATGCTCGACAGCGACATTATGGAAGTCGAGCACCTGCTGGGTGATTTGGCGAAGGCGGATAAGGTGCGATGTATCTCTCCCAGTAATTCACTCTATGTGCGAGCCAACCGCTACACCCAAGGCATGGCTCCCGATCCCCGCTGTAAATGGAAGTACGACATCCAGATCGCCATGAAGCTGCTGGATGTGATCGAAAGCAAGAGCTACCACTCAGTCAGAGAACTTACCAAAGACTTTGGCAGAAGCAGGCAGTTCGTATTTGTCTATCTGGAAGCCCTGGCTTCGATCAGCATCATCGGTATGAATCCGCATGGCTACTACATCAAGACCAGGCTGGGGATTGAGCAACTCGGACGCTATATCCAGCCTGGTATTCTGGGTGTGCTGAAGAGGTACTCGGGGATGAGGAATCCGTATGGGAGAAGAATTGGAAGCAGATACGATACTCGAGAAATGATATCTGCTAAAGCTGCTCCATAGTATCGGAGGGGCTTTGGTTGGCTAATAGGGTACTATTCATTGAGCTTTTGAAAGTCTGGTACCAAGGTGTCAATTTCCTGTCATACTGTGAAAAGGCATCTTTAGTATTCGTATCCTTGATAACGCTGTTCTGAATATCTATCAGTCTTTTAAAAGCTTGGCTTAGTGTCATCCCGTTTTGACTCGAAAATTCAATGAGGTTCTCCACCCCCACTATATCAAGAAACAGGATGTTATTTATTGGAAATTCTGGGTATGTAGACTTGAACTTTTCTAACAGTATTGCGTCGAAGAAGTAACCTAAATCCCCACAAACAACTACGAGAATTGAGTTTTCAATCTGACATTGATCAATTTGGTGTTCAAATTGTCTGTAATGGCCTTCCTTGCTGAATACTCTTACCGCTTTTCTGTACAATTTTTCGACTAACTCCACTAACTCCGAAAGCTTGCTATCCCATTGCAACGGATCGTTTCTTGAAGGTAATGGGATAGATGCCGATTTCACTTCAATAAATACACTAGTATTCGTTTCATCATCGAGGATTGTAATATCTGGGCCTAGATCACTCTTATTGAAATTTGATTCAGCAATGATCATGTCGTGTGGATGCTTGGTAATCATGTAATCGTAGACGTATTTCTCATAAGAAAATCCCAAGTTAGTGAACAACTGCTTTCGTAGGCCTTCATCTAGGTTTGTTATGATGATAGAAGGTAACTTTTTTACGTGCTGTACAAGTTCCCAAATTGAAGGCACAATATACTGTTGTTCTGCTACAGTAACGAGAGGCTGTACCCTAAATGGATGCCAATCTGATACCATGATACTTGGGGTAATGCATCGTACTAGGCTTTTTACGTCCCTTAATGAAACCGATATAGAATCGTAGTATCTGCTTAAGGCATAATAGATGGCTTCAGGTATATCTTCATTTGTGATACTGACAGTACAGTAATTCTGCTGCGCCATAAGGCTGTGGAATTTATCAAGCAATGCCTGTGGTAACATTCTTTCTGGGGTTTTCTCTAACTCTTCATTAATCGCTTCATACCTCCTCTCGTTGTGCATCACTATAGCCAGGAGGAGAGGATACATCTCTGAAATTGGAATGTCATAACGGTCTTGAAACAACTGAAATACATCAATCCACCTTTCATATTTTAACCCGTATTTCAAAGGGACAAGATCATAGATGAGTAGTGATCGCCCAATTTCTCTTGCAAAATCTGCTTCTTGATAATATACTTGGGTGTTTGCAATCGCTGCCAACATGAAATTGAGTGTTCCCGGCTCATCTTCATTGTAAATTAGAGAATCGATTTCTTTCAGTCTATTGAATACACTGATGAATTCAGATATCTCGAAGTACCTCTGTTTGGTGGTATTCGAATTAGATAGTAAGATTGCTTTACTCAAATTCTTGATGAAGTTTGGATTAAAAAACGACCATAGCTGCAGAGACACCGTCTTGTTTTTAAAGTTTAGAAAAGACATGATTGATAGGAAGCTACACAACTGCAGCAAATAATCCAAGTTGTATTTGCCTAATGATATTGCAACATCTCGGAGTTTGGACATAGCTTCAATGATCTTGGTACTTGAGCTTCCTTGAATATGGTCTGTACTCATAATTCTACTCCCTAGTATATGAATGAGGGTTGTCTCAACAAACAATTGAAAACAGCTATCTCTGTCAATGGTGAATCTCTTTATTTGTAAGAAAGACAATTTGTGGCTGATACCATTCATTCCCGCCTACTGCGGACAATACCCGAAAATATCGGTTGACGAATTGGGAAGGTTTCGAAAAGT
>CALDSN010000084.1 GCA_937924555.1 uncultured bacterium
CCGGCAAACTTGGCATAGGGACCGAAGTGTCCACCCACATTGCAATCCACAGGAATGCCTGTTAGGGGAGAAATGGTGGTGACGATAGACTTACCGCTGCCGGGGTAACTGGTGTTCCCGCAAAGGGGTCCAAAGGAAATGCATATCTCGTTTTCCGGGCTGTTCCATTTGGTGTCGTCCTTAACTCCGTGCCACATGAGGTAAAGGTCAAAACCCTTTCCGCCCACGAACTTGTCTATCATCATGTCACTAACGGGCTTGGAGGCAATCTCTTTGGTGCCAAGGTTGATGTACAATGTACGGCGATTATAGCCCCTAACCACCGGGGCAAGATCATACTTGAATTCAGCTAAAAGCTTGCGATTCATTATATACTCCAGATCATTCATTAACTATTTTGATGGCTTCAGTGGGGCAGGCTTTGGTGCATACGCCACATGCAATGCATTTGAATGGATTGTTAACACCCAAAGCGGTGCGCATGGAATCTGTAGGGCAGACGGCTACACACATCAGGCAACCGATGCACAGGGACTTATTGAGGATAACCACACCTTGGGGACTGACGGTTAAAGCTAAAGTAGGGCAGGCAGCAACGCAGGTTTGACACTGGTTACATACATTCATTGCGGGGGGAGTGGCTTCGGTGATGACAATGCAGGACTTGGCAGGATTGTCTTCCTTAAAGTAAAGGTTGGAACACGCTGTCTCGCAACTGTGGCAGGCAACGCATTTCTCAGGGTAGGTCTTAAGAACTTTCATCTTGCTAACTTCTCCACTATGTTTATTAATCCAGTGAAGCCAAGATAAAAGAGGCTTACAATACAGTCAACTACAATCTTGCGCTTAGAGAAGCTCCATAGTGGTACAACCTTGGCTTGAACTCGAAAGCTCCCTTGTCCAACAACCACTCGTTATAATGCTGGAAGTTTCCAATCAAGGCAACATGATGCGTAACCTTAACTACAAGCTTGCCAAAGAAATTCAGATACTCTTCTGTGTCAGAGTCTTTCACCCGCTGGTATTCTGCCCCACCCACCAAACGAACCCAATCGTCCGAAAGAATGGTGAAGCGAAAGCCTCCCTGTAGTTTGGTGGTTTCGGTTATGTCTTTATCTATCACCACTTCGCCCGCTTGGTTCATGTCCTGCTCTTCTTGCTTATACTGGTTATACTGGTAAGCAAGGTCTAAACCTACGAAGTTGCTTAGGTTAAAGGGGAAGAGTATATCCAGTCTGCTTTTAGTTAGCTCGCTTGTGTTTTGTGACATATATCCCCGCTTGCTTATGCTTCCGCTTACAATAAAAGCATGTGCAACACCATTAACCAACAGCATCGGGCTGCTGGCAGAGCCAATACCGGAGAAGTTATTCGGCTCCTGATAGCGGTTGGTTACGCTGGAGGTGTAGATATATGCACTCTTACGGTTAGTGAAACCCCAGTCCATATCCTTCGCACTAAAGTAGTCGTTAAAGTACGGTCCATAAATAACTAGTGTATTATCGGGAACTTCCCACGATTCATATTCGGCACCCAGTTCCACAAATTGTCCCTGGCTTACAAAGCGCTTGGCTATCTGCGCCTTGATGCCAGTGTATTTGTAATCATCCGGGTTGTAAGATGTAATTCCGCTAAGGTCATTGGCAAGAAGATAGAACATAACCTTAATGCGTTCCACATTGGGTGAGCCTGCGCCAAAGCCATACTGCGAAACCTTCCTCGTCCTCGAACTAAGGCTATCCCCTAAAGTATATTGTAACTGGCGATAAAATGCTTGCACCCCGGCATATTCATACTTGACGGCTGCTTCATTATGGGTCATAAAATGCTGAGTGTATTCTGATGTATTAGGAAATTCAGAAGCCATGTACTCATTGGCAGACATAAAGTTCAGGTACTTGCTGAGGGCGGGGTTGTATCGCTTGTTCTTATTCTTGTTTTTGTTCAAGCGCTCTTCTACAATGCTGGATTGCTTCCCCGGATGAGGGGTGTCGTCAACGTAATAGCATACGGGCATATTAAGCAGATAAAAGTTATTAATCTGCTGCACCTCTACGTTTTTAGGTGCATCATCAGCATATGCCAATCCGGCAATCAATATACCAAATAGCAAAACCACAATTCGCTTCATATAATCCTCCCACATCGGGCTGGCAACACAATACTCCGCATCAGCCTGATGTCAATATATTTCTTGCCGTGCAGTATTTTAGATTACAGGTTTGCCTTTATTGTCTTGATTATACTCGCTGTATCCAAGCCTGCCCATCTATATACATCATCCACTGCCCCAGACATGGCATAGTTCCTCACCCCCATCTTCACAAGCTTGGGGCTTAAGCCAAGTTCCACCAGCTTATCCGCTATAATAGAGCTAAGTCCACCATGCACGGTGTGGTCTTCCAAGCTGATGATTGTTCCCTTGGTGGCGGCAATGCTAAGCTGTTTTGCATCTATCTCCAACGGGCAGGACACATATACAAGCTCCACAAAGATGCCTTCTTCTCTCAGGCTATCAACCGCCTTCAAAGCTCTCGGAGCAGGGGTTCCGGTTACCCACAGGCTGGCATGGTTACCATCTCGCACAATATCCGCTTTACCATACTTGAAGTTATAGTCCATGGCATAGAAAGGGCTTCTATCTACGTTCCGCATTATCGGTAGCTTGGAACGCCCCATCGTCACCAGATAGTTCCCGGGTTTGTTCACCAGCCAGCGGATTATCCTATCCGTGTGATTCGCATCGGCAGGGCAGATAAGCCTGAAGCCAAACAGGTTACGCGCCAGTGAGATATAGTCTATGCATTGATGCGTCTTGCCATCTTCGCCCACATCCAAGCCCACATGCGTAAGCACAGTCTTCAGATGAGCATGGTTTATATCGTTCAACCTCTGCGCATTATACACTTCTCCAATGCCAAACACTCCAAAGTCGCTCCAGAAGGTTTGGATGCCACAGCTGGATAATGCACCGCCCATCACAGCGGCATGCTGCTCCATAATACCTGTCTGGATAAAGGTATCCGGCTTGGTGTCGGCAAACTCACCCGTCTTCACGCTCGCGGCAAGATCACAATCTATCACCGCCAGCGGGGTTTTAGCCGCATTGTTTATCCTTGCTACATCGGCAATCGCCTTGCCCCAGGCACTGCGGCAGTCGTTATCGGCATCATACAGCACCGGCTTGCCACAGGTGAAATCCGGCTCCAGGGAGAAGCAAACGTGGTTCTCCTCCGGTTTAAACTCAGCTCTCAGTTTTTTATATTTCTTAAGTTCATTGGTTCCGCCAAGCTGCTTCAGTGCTTCATCCAACTGTGCTTCATCAAGGGTGGAGCCATGGAACTTCGCTTTGTTCTCCATGAAGTCCACTCCCTTGCCCATCACAGTATGCGCCAGTATCATAACCGGTTGCTCTGTGGTATGCGCATCGGCAAGTGAGGATAGGATATGCGGCACATCATGCCCGTTCATCTCAATCACTTTCCAGCCATCTGCTTCCCAGTTCTTGCGGATGTTCTGCGGCATCACCTCATGGATAGAGCCGCTTATCTGCAACTGGTTATAGTCCACAATCGCCGTGATGTTATTCAGCTTATACTTTGCGGCAAACCTGCGCGCTTCCCCAAGCTGACCTTTCTGCTGCTCACCATCTCCCATTAACACATACACTTTGTAAGGAGTATTGTTTATCCGCGAGGCAAGAGCCATTCCGGTTGCGGCACTAAGCCCCTGTCCCAAGTTACCAGTGCTCCATTCCACTCCGGGAACTTCCCGCTCAATATGCCCTTCAAACATGGAGCCGGCAAGACGGAACTGCGCAATAGCTTTTTCCAGCTCGAAGTAGCCCTGTAAACCCAAAGTGCTATACACTGCCGGAGAGATGTGTCCGTTGCTTACGATAACCCTGTCTCTATCTGCTTTACGCGGGTTCTTGGGATCATGATTGATAACATGGTATATGCTGAGGAGAATATCTATGCAGGACATTGATCCGCCGGGATGTCCCGATGCGGATAGAGTGGTCATGGTTAATATAGCTTGACGGGCACGCTTGGCATCTGCGTTAATCTTGGCAACAAGCTCCTGAGTTGCAGCTTTCATGGGGATTACCTCGTTCTTTTATAGCTTAAAGAATTATCCCCTTCACTGTCCGTAAACAGTGAAGGGGTATATTGGTGGAGCATAGCGGGATCGAACCGCTGACCTCATGACTGCCAGTCATGCGCTCTCCCAGCTGAGCTAATGCCCCAATTAGGATCACATTCGTATGGTGCACTTCTCCTGAACGGCGGATAATTGTCAAGCAGAAAGTATTATTCCTCTCCCCTATCCGGGGATATCTCTCTATGCCCAAAAGCGTTACAATTTGTTGCTTATCCCTCAGCGCACGCTAATCCCTGCCCACAAGCCCGCACTAACCGCTCCCAAACAGGCAATGGTGGATACTATTATGTTCCAAAGTGCCGTGCGCAAATGCCCCGCCTGATACAATTGCATGGTCTCCAAACTAAAGGTGGAAAAGGTAGTGAAAGCCCCCAGGAAGCCTATCAGGAGGAAGAGACGCAGCTGGTCTTGCCGGGCATGATGCTCGATATACATCATCACAAAGCCCGCCAGGAAACAACCCACCACGTTCACGATTAAGGTCTTGTAGGGAAAGGGACTGCTGGTGTCATAATGAGTGAAAACACTCACCAGATACCGCAAGGCAGAGCCCAATGCTCCACCGGCAATTACAAACAACAGGTCCTTGGTTAGCAGCTTATAATATGGCATTTCTTCTCCGCTGGGCAACTTTATAGGGCAGTCTTTATTGTTTTTGATCAAAGCTGTTATCAAGCGCATTCTGTCAAGCTGCATCGCCATCATCGCTCTTGGTTGTGAAAGCTTCATCCCCCTCCCCACATACTTCCATGTAAACTAAGCTGTTATGTATGCTCATGAACTCATCCGCTTATTTCTTGCTTCCCCCTGCTTACAATGCTACCTCACAACCTCATATTTCCGAGGTGATTCCCTCATCCCACCCGGGAGTCACGAGGGAGTCACCTAAGAATGACCTGGCATTTCTTGCGTGAGAGTTCGATATACGCAGGATGGGATTAAAAAAGAGGAAAAGAGAGGGGGAGGTGTGGGGTAAACGGTAAACGTTAGACGTTAAACGAGCTGCGCACATTTCGGGTTAGTAGGTTAGCAGGTTAATGGGTTAATGATAAACAAGCTGCGCACATTTCGGAGATGCAGGGATGTAATGCACATGGAAGGTACCATGGAGTTCTATATTTAACACAGAGAAGAGCAGAGTGAGGGCAGAGAAAAGCAGAGGAGGAGACTTTGGCGTTAAAGAGGGAATGATTATTGGTCAAACGAGCTATGCTCATTTCAGGTTAGCGGGTTAACAGATTAATGGGTTAATAATGCAATGTAGGGGCTTTCCATATGTGTCTGTCCCAAAAGGTTTGGCTTGCCTGGTTAGTCTTGACACTAGTATCACTCATTTCCACCATATGAGTCCCAGCGGGACGGCATTTTAGATAGAAGAATGTAGCCCCATGCAGATGAGTCCCATCGGGACGACATATCCATATTCAAATGGGGTGTTGTAAGGTTGTATGTATATGTCATCCCAATGGGACTCTCATGGGAGAAGGATGTGAAGCTCATATCCCTTTTCTATCTAAAATGCCGTCCCCATGGGACTCTGCATGTGGATTTCGGTTCATATTGCTTGCAGAAACAAATGCCATGTAGGGGCTTTCCCTATCTGACTGCCCGATGAAAGCACACGGTAAAAACGGCACGGCGCCTTTTCCCGCAGACGACTCTAGGCGTGGGTTTTAACCCACGTACATGGAATTGGATTGCAGCACCCATTCTCTAAAGATGGATACCCCCACCCTCCATGGGAGGATGAAATCCTCCCATGGAGGGTGGGGGTAACAAATAACAAACATCTAACCTGCTCATATACCTGGGGTTTACACCCCAGGCTAATATCTTACGCTCCGTTGGAGCTTTGCTGTTATGCCCTTATCAATGCGATTAAAATAAGCGCTTCCTCAATAGACCTTGAAATTCGCTGGAGCATTTCTCCACCAAAATCAATCCCTTGCGGTAGCAACATCGGCGCTATGTATGTTCCTACCTATTTAATGGGATGATCCGGGTCATGGGACACCCACAGCCGCATGTACTTTTCGTCCTGTAAGGCAACTGAAACTACCCCAATCCCTTTAACCCATCCACAACAATTAGGTATTCTTTAAATAAGGCAGGATCAATTGCATTGGATATCTATAACATCAAAGGGCAGGTAGTTAAGAGTTTGTACCAAGGTGGTGCAGAAATCGGTAACCATACCATAACCTGGAATGGATTGGACAATTCAGGAAA